>NZ_JBFOAH010000009.1:0-235551 GCF_040812055.1 Paraburkholderia suaedae
GCTCGATTGCCGGCGGCAAGGATACCGACCTGGTCCGCAGTCTCGATCTCGGCGTCGGATTCCATCGCGGCGGCGTGGCCTCGGCGCTGCATTGCGGCGACCAGGCCACTTCGCCGAAAACGTCGCAGGCCACGGTGAACGTGCTGCGCGGCTCGTCGGGCCGGGTGGTGGTGCGCGCAACCACCGAGGCCCATGCGCAACTGGCCGAGATTCTCTTCGCCACCAATGCGTCAGATGCCGGATACAAGACGGTAGTCAACAACCTGATTGGCAATGCGGTGAAGAGCGCTGTGCTCGCCGCCAATTCCGCAGATCTTCGCTACAACAGGATCGACATTGCGCTGAACGAGCCTTGTTTCGTGTCGTATTCTGTTTTCTCGACTTGAGGACGACTGCCCCATGCCGATTGTTATCAAACCATTCGAGCCGACCTGCGTGACGAGCAATTGGAAACGGGACCCACTGTGTCGACGAGAAACGTAATCATTGCCCTGTACTCGGTCTACGCGCTTAATTACGTGCTCCCATTGGTGACGTTGCCGTATCTGTCGCATGTGCTGGGGCCGGCGGGGTTGGGCGTGATCGGTTATGCGCAGTCCATTGCGCAGATTCTGCTGGTGGTGGTCGACTTCGGGTTCGGCCCGAGCAGCGCACGCAAGGTGGCCGTCAATCTCGATCAGCCGACAGTCGTCAACCGCATCTACTGGTCCACGACGATCGGCAAGACGATTCTCGCGGCGCTGTGCACGCTGGTGCTGGTCGCATGGTCGTTCGCGGGCCATATGACGCCGTCCGAACGGGGCGCCACGCTGTTGGGCTCGCTGATGATCTGGGGCTGCGTGATCACGCCTTCGTGCTTCTACGAGGGATCGCAGCGGCTGCCGGTGCTGGCGGGTACGTTGCTAGTGTCGCGGGTCGGCATGCTGGTTCCGCTGTTCCTGTGCGTGAAGAGTCACGACGACGTGATGCTCGCCGCCGCGTTGCAGTACGCGCCCACCTTCGTCTGCGGCTTGATCCTCACGGTCATGCTGATCTGGAAGCGCGAGATCCTGCTGAACGTCAGGATCAGCTTTGCCGAAGTGCTGGCCGAGGCCAAGGACGCCTATCACATCTTCCTCGGCTCGGCGCTCACGTCCGTCTACATGTACGCGAACGTCATCATGTTGCGGATGATCAGCGGTCCGGGCGCAGTCGGCTACTACGTGGCCGCGGAGCGGCTCACGAATGCGCTGCGCGCGTGTACCGCTCCCGCGATTCAGGCGTTCTTTCCGAAGATTTGCGTCGCCTACGAGAACGGCGACCGCGAGTACGTGCACAAGGTCAACCGCGGGTTCATGCTCGCCTTTGCCGCGTCGGCGATCCTGATCCTGGTCGGGTTCTCGGTGCTTGGGGAGTGGTTCGTCAGGCGGTTTCTCGGCCAGGCTTTCGGCGAGACGTTTCTCATTCTGCGCGTGCTGGTGTTCGTGCCGGCGATCGTCGGCATGACGACGACGCAGGTGATGCTCACCGTCATCGCGTCAGGCAACCAGTCCGTGCTGAAGAAAATCTACCTTTACGGCGCGCTGTTTCATCTGTTGCAGGCGCCGGTGTCCATCTATCTGTGGGGTGGCGTCGGCACCGCGTGGTCGGTAGCGGCCACGGAACTGTTCATGCTGATCGGCGTGTACCGTGTGTCGAACCGTATCAATCACGGTCAAATCGCGGTGCGTTCGCAGGGCCAGCCGTCGACGCAGCCGATCAAGCCCGAAATGGTGGCCGAAAGGGATTGAGCTCGCGGACCCGAACGGGCCGCGTGCACGCATCACAGCAGGCCGGCGCGGCGCAAATCACACAGCGCCTTACAGCGCGGCGGGCATATTGGTCGGCTTCGCATCGCGCAGATAAAGCACGGTGGACAACGCTACCGCTGCAGCGGCGGCAATCGCGGCGAACAGAAACACCGAGCCATAGCCGAACTCGCCGGCGATATACCCGGCCAACGGTCCGGTAATGCCCAGCGAGAGGTCGAGGAACACCGAATAAGCCGACAACGCCGCGCCCCGGCTCGCGGGCGGCACGAGCCCCACCGCCTCCACGCCTAGCGCCGGGAACACCAACGCGAAGCCGAACCCCGTGAGGGCCGCGCCCGCCAGCGCGACATGCGGCTCGGGCGCGAGCCACAGCATCAACAAGCCGGCGCACTCGAACGAGAACGACGCGATCGCGACGCGAAAGCCGCCGTAGGTTTTGATCGTGTTGGCGAACAACAGCCGCGCGCCAATGAACAGCGTGCCGAACACCGTCAGCGACAAAGCGGCATTCGGCCAGTTTCTGGCGGCGTAAAAGAGCGTGATGAAGGTGGCGATCGAGCCGAATCCGGCGGAGCCGAGCGCCAGACCGAACCCATGCGGCAGCACACGCATGAACACGCTGCGGTAGGACATCCGCTCGCCATGGACGATAGGCACCGGGGCGACCCGGCCAGCCAGATAGTAGCCGAGCGCAGCCAGCGCGATCACCGTGATTCCGAGCGCGGCAAAGCCGGTTGCGTGCGTGAGCGCGACGCCCAGGGGCGCGCCGATAGCCAGCGCGCCGTACGTGGCGATGCCGTTCCACGAGATCACTCGCGCGTTGTTGCTGGTGCCCACCCGGCCGATGCCCCACAAAATCGCGCCGGTGCCACACAGGCTTTCGCCGAAGCCGAGCACCAGACGGCTGCACACCAGCAGCGCGAGGCTGAACGCCGGCCAGCGGCCACATAGCACGGCCAGCAAAAGCAGCACACCGCTCGCGCCACATCCCAGCAATCCGATCGACACCGTGCGCTTGGGCCCCAGCGTATCGGCGCTGCGGCCGGCGAGCGGACGGGACGCCAGCGTCGCGAGGTACTGCACGCTGATCGCCGCGCCCGCCAGCACCGCGCTGTAGCCGAGGTCGCCGTGCACGTACCCGGGCAGCACCGCGAGCGGAATGCCGATGGTGAGGTAGCAAAGGAACGTGAAAAAGACGACCGGAATGATTTGCAGGGTCGTGGCGAATTCGCTGCGCGATGGCGCCGAAGGGGTGGACATAGGGAAAACGTCACTTGAAAACGGCGGGAAGGCGTGATTTTCCCATGGAACCGATTCCTTTGCACGAGCCGGAGGCTATTCGCCAGACGAAACGGGAGCCTGCAGGCTTGCACCTCGATATCGCTTGGCGAATATGTCCCCCATGCGAAGCGGGCTATGGGTTGGGTTTATTGACGGTGATAGTTTTCGAACCATCGCTGCAGGACGTTCCCAGGGACGCAGAACATTCGAGAGTAACGAACCCATGACCGAGCCGATTCGCTTCTATCACCGCAACGCGATCCGCGAAATCAAGGACGCGCCCGTCACGCGCACCGTGCTTCAGTATCTGCGCGAAGACGCGCATTGCACCGGCACCAAGGAAGGCTGCGCCGAAGGGGACTGCGGCGCATGCACAGTCGTGCTCGGCGAGCGCAACGCGGCGGGCGGGGTCGACTTCAAGGCGGTCAACGCATGCATCCAGTTTTTGCCGACGCTCGACGGCAAAGCGCTCTACACCGTCGAAGACCTGCGCCAGCCGGACGGCTCGCTGCATCCGGTGCAGCAGGCGATGGTGGAATGCCACGGCTCCCAATGCGGCTTCTGCACGCCGGGCTTCGTCATGTCGATGTGGTCGCTCTACGAGAAACACGGCCACGAGCACAGTTGCGCGAACCGCACCGTGCCGTCGCGCGAAGCGATCGGCAGTGCGCTGACCGGCAACCTGTGCCGCTGCACGGGCTATCGGCCTATCGTCGATGCAGCCGTGCGCATGTTCGACGCGCCCGCGCCAAAAGCGCCGGTGAACGTCGCCGCGCTCGCCGCGACGCTCGCCACGCTGGAGCGCGAGTCCACGTTCCACTACGAGCACGCCGGGCAGCAGTTCGACGCGCCGCGCACAGTTGCGGCGTTCGCGAACCTCAAGCAAGCGCGGCCGGCCACGCGCATTCTTGCGGGCAGCACGGACATCGGCCTATGGGTGACCAAGCAGATGCGCGAGTTGGGCAATATCGTCTACGTCGGGCAGATCGCGCAATTGCAGAAGGTGGAAACCAACGCCGAGTGGATCGAGATAGGCGCTGGGGTGAGCGTCGAAAAAGCCTATGCGGAGATCGTGAAGGAGTATCCGGAGCTGACCGAAATGTGGCAACGCTTTGCGGCGCTGCCGATCCGTAACGCTGGCACGCTCGGCGGCAACATCGCCAACGGTTCGCCGATCGGCGATTCGATGCCTGGCCTGATCGCGCTCGGCGCACGGGTGATCGTGCGTGGCGGCGATCTCGAGCGCGAGATGCCGCTCGAAGACCTGTACCTCGCGTATCAGAAGAAGGATATGGCGGAGCACGAATTCGTGGTCGGGCTGAAGGTGCCGACGCGCAGTGGCGTGCGCGAAAAGCTTCAGTTTCGCACCTACAAGCTGTCCAAGCGTTTCGATTCGGACATCTCGGCCGTGTGCGCGGCGTTTGCGTTCATCGCCGAGGGCAACGTGATCCGCGAGCCGCGCGTCGCGTTCGGCGGGATGGCCGCCACCTGCAAACGTGCGCCCCACGCGGAAGCCGTGCTGCGCGACGCCGAGTGGCACGAAGCCACCGCGCGGGCGGCGATGCTCGCACTCGGCAACGACTACGCGCCGCTGTCAGACATGCGCGCGAGCAGCCACTACCGGCTCGAAGCCGCGAAGAACACGCTGTACCGCTTCTGGCTCGAAACGCGTGCGCACGATCCGCTGCCGAGAAGCGCGCTCGACGTACGCGCGGTCGCCGCGGCATGCACGCCCGCCGGCGCGAGCGCGTGATAGGCGGCCAGGCTTACGAGGGATACGGAGAACACCACAATGAATCAGCAAGCCGAGCCGTTTCTTAAAGACCTTCAGGACCTCGACTTCACGCAAGTCCACGTGTCGCGTCCGCATGAGTCCGCGCATCTGCACGTGAGCGGCCGTGCCACTTACACGGATGACATCCCGACGCTCGCCGGGACGCTGCACGCCGCGCTCGGTCTCTCGTCGAAGGCGCATGCAAAGATCGTGTCGATCTCGCTCGAACAGGTGCGCGCCACGCCCGGCGTGGTCGCCGTCTTCACCGCCGACGACATCCCCGGCGCGAACGACGTGGGCCCGATCGTCCACGGCGACGATCCGATTCTCGCCGCCGGCGTCGTGCAGTACATTGGCCAGCCGCTCTTCATCGTGATCGCGACGTCGCACGAAACCGCGCGTCGCGCCGCGCGCCGCGCGCATGTCGTCTACGACGAATTGCCGGCGATTCTCACCGCGCAACAGGCGCGCGCCGCCAACCAGTACGTGCTGCCGCCAATGAAGCTCTCCCGTGGCGAAGCCGCTAGCAAGATCGCGCGCGCCGCGCATCGCGAGGCCGGTGAAATGCTGCTCGGCGGCCAGGAGCAGTTCTATCTGGAAGGGCAGATTTCATATGCCGTGCCGAAGGACGACGACGGCATGCATGTCTACTGTTCGACCCAGCACCCGACCGAAATGCAGCACCTGGTCGCGCATGCGCTGGGCGTCGCGTCGCACAACGTGCTGGTCGAATGCCGGCGCATGGGCGGCGCCTTCGGCGGCAAGGAATCGCAATCGGCGCTATTCGCGTGCTGCGCGGCGCTGGCAGCATGGAAGCTGCAGTGCCCGGTGAAACTGCGCCCCGACCGCGACGACGACATGATGGTCACCGGCAAACGCCACGATTTCCACTACAGGTATGAAGTCGGCTACGACGAGCGCGGCGTGATCGACGGCGTGGCGCTCGACATGACCTCGCGCTGCGGTTTCTCCGCCGACCTGTCCGGTCCGGTGATGACGCGCGCGCTGTGCCACTTCGACAACGCGTACTGGCTGTCGGACGTGACGATCGACGGCTTCTGCGGCAAGACCAACACGCAGTCGAACACCGCGTTTCGCGGCTTCGGCGGCCCGCAGGGCGCGTTCGCGATCGAGTACATCCTGGACAACGTCGCGCGTTCGGTCGGCCTGGATTCGCTCGACGTGCGCCGCCGCAATCTGTACGGCAAGACCGAGCGCAACCAGACGCCGTATGGGCAGATCGTCGAAGACAACGTTCTCCACGAACTGATCGACGAACTGGAAGCGACGAGCCAATACCGCGCGCGCCGCGGGGCGATCGACGCGTTCAACGCGAATAACGAAGTGTTGAAGAAAGGGCTCGCGCTCACGCCGGTCAAGTTCGGCATCGCGTTTAACGTCACGCACTTCAATCAGGCCGGCGCGTTGGTGCACATCTATACCGACGGTTCGGTGCTGGTGAACCACGGCGGCACGGAAATGGGCCAGGGTTTGAACACGAAGGTTGCGCAGGTCGTCGCGCATGAACTGGGTGTCGGCTTCAACCGCATTCGCGTGAGCGCAACCGATACGAGCAAGGTCGCCAACACGTCGGCGACGGCCGCATCGACGGGTTCGGACCTGAACGGCAAGGCCGCGCAGGACGCCGCGCGCCAGTTGCGCGAACGGCTCGCGGCATTCGCCGCCGAACGCTTTGGCGCGGCGCAGGTGAGCGCTGCGGACGTACGCTTCGCGCACGACCGCGTGGTGGTCGGCGACTTGGCGGTGCCGTTCGAAGAGGTGGTCGCGACGGCTTATGTCGCGCGTATCCAGTTGTGGTCGGACGGCTTCTACGCTACGCCCAAGCTCCACTGGGATCAGTCGAAGCTGCAAGGCCGGCCGTTCTCCTACTACTCGTATGGCGCGGCGGTGTCGGAAGTGGTGATCGACACGCTGACCGGCGAAATGCGCGTGCTGCGTGCGGACGCGTTGCACGACGTGGGCGCGTCGCTGAATCCGGCGCTCGACGTCGGCCAGGTGGAAGGCGCGTTCATTCAGGGAATGGGCTGGCTCACGACCGAAGAACTGTGGTGGAACGCGCACGGCAAGCTGATGACGCATGCGCCGTCCACTTACAAGATTCCCACGGTGAACGATACGCCGCCGGTCTTCAATGTGCGGCTCTTCAGTAACCGCAATGCCGAAGACAGCATTCATCGCTCGAAGGCGACCGGCGAGCCGCCATTGCTGTTGCCTTTCTCGGTGTTTTTCGCGGTGCGCGACGCCGTCTCCGCGGTGGGCGGGCACAAGGTCAATCCGCCGCTGAACGCGCCCGCGACCAGCGAGGCGATTCTCACGGCGGTCGGCGCGGTGCGGGCCGCGACCGCGGGTGAACGGCCATGAGCGCGGCGCGTGGTGGCGTGGTCGAAAGGGCGGCTGCGGGCGCGGCGACTCGCGCAGAAGCGGCCCGCGCACACGCGAAGCAGGGCGCGAGGGCAAAGCGCCCGTGCAGCGTCTACTCACCCGGATGATCGCCATGAACGATCTCTCGTCTGTTCAGATCGGGCGGCGCCGCCCCGTGCCGATGCCGCGCCGTGCGCCAATGCACATCGTGCTGTTCGGCGCAGGGCATGTCGGGCATGCGCTCGTTACGCTGCTTGGCAGCTTGCCGTGCGTGGTCCAGTGGGTCGACGAGCGCGACGAACTGTTCCCCGACGAAACGCCGGCCAACGTGCAGATCGAAGCCACCGATACACCCGATGCGATCGTCGACACCGCGCCGCCGGGCGCTTACTTCCTCGTGATGACGCACAATCATGCGCTCGATTTTTCGCTCGCCGCACGCATCATGCGGCGGCGCGATTTCACGTACTTCGGCATGATCGGTTCGAAGACCAAGCGAGTGAAGTTCGAGCGGCGTCTGCTCGAGCGTGGCGTGGAGCCGGACCGGCTCGGCGAGATGACCTGCCCGATCGGGGTGGACGGCATCGTCGACAAGGCGCCCTCGGCGATCGCGGTCGCGGTGTGCGCGCAATTGCTGCAGATCAGGACGCGCGAAGTCATCGCGCGGAGCGCAACGCAAAGACTGTGCACGGTTGCTTGACGTTGCGGCGTAGACGCGCCGTGCATGGACCCATGCCCATGCGGTGTCTGGCCCTGAGCCTAAACACTCGCGCGCAAACAGCCTTCACTTTCCCTTACCCGGCGCTTCTTTTTGCCGCGGCCGCTGCGCACGTCGCGCTTTCTGTGCGATCAACGCTTCCGACACCTGGGCCATCAACGTCCGCAACCAGCCGATATCGCTCGGGCGGTCCGGCTGCGGATGCCATAGCTGATAGCACTTGATGCGCGGAAACGGGATCGGCACGTCGACCACCGCGAGCGGAAGCATGTCGGCGTAGTGGGTCGCGAAACGGCGTGTCGTCGTGAAGATCAGGTCCGATTGCAGCAGCGTCTGCGGCACGAGCCCGAAATAGGGCAGCGTGGCGACGATGCGGCGCGCCGCGTGGGCTCGCGCAAACCCCGTGTCGATCGCGCCGCCGCGCGCGCCGCTGTACGGCGTCGGCGCGAGATGGGGCGCGGCGAGGTACGCCTCGCGTGTCAGTGGCGCGCGGGTCAGCGGATGATCGGCGCGCATCAGGCACACGACGGTGTCCGAGAACAGATCGCTGCGTTCGAAACGCGGGTCGGGCTTCGGCCAGTTGCCGATCACCAGATCGAGTTCGCCGGCGTCGAGCGCGGCGTCATGATCGAACAGCGGCCCCAGCGATTCTATTTCGAGCCGCCCATGAGGCGCCGCCTCGCGAAACTGCGCGATCACGGTCGGCATGAAGAAGTCGTTCAGATAATCCGGCGCGGCGATGCGGAAGGTGCGCCGCGAGCGGGCGGGGTCGAAATCGCCGTGCGGCGTCGCGACGAAATCGACTTCGCGCAGAACGCGCTGCGCGGACCCGAGCAGCGATTCGCCGTATTCGGTTGGCACCATGCCGGATTTGCCGCGTACGAGAATCGGATCGTTGAGCGTCTCGCGCAGCTTGCGCAGCGCGGTGCTGATCGCGGGCTGCGTCTGGTTCAGACGCAATGCGGTCTGCGTGACGCTGCGCTCGACCAGCAGCGTGCGCAGCACACGCACGAGCCAGATGTCGAGTGAGGCGGCGGAGTCGTCGTCATCCATGATGTGAGCGTGGCCGTGCGGGCGCAGCGGCCCGGATCGGGCGTCTGGCGCGACCGCTTCCCGACAGCGTCCTCTGTGGGGTGCAAAAGCCTATAACCTTAGGCCCGTTTGCAATGCAGCGGCATAGCGGGCGTGGTATGGCCGGCATCAGCGGCGCGCTTTCGATGTGAGCGTGCCGGAAGCCGAAGCCGAAGCCGAAGCCATCTCCCCGTCTCCCGTCTCCCGTCTCCCGCCTCGCGCGAGAAGTTCTTCTAGCGCTTACGCTTTCACTATTCCACCGCCGGCTTGCCCGGGACCCCGGAAGGCAGCGAGCTGATCCGCTTTACTTCCTTCGAGTCGAGCCAGTTCGGCGTGCGCGCGCAGTACAGCACCATCGGCAGCGCGTCCTCGCCCCAGAACAGCTGGTCGTTCAGGCGAAAGGTCGGCACGCCGTACACGCCCAGACCGATTGCATCCGCAGTATTGCGCTTCAGTTGCGCCTTCACCGCTTCGCTCTTGATGAGATCGGGCCCGTCCGGCATGCCGACGCGTTCGCAAAGCTCGGCAAAGGCCGTGTCGCTCGACGGGTCGCGGCCTTCGCGCCAGATGAAGCGGAAAATTTCGCGCACGAAGTTGATGTCGCCGTTCGCGGCGGTGGCGAGCAGCAGCGGCTTCATCGAATCGAAAGGATGCACCGGCGGCATCTTGTACGGAATGGCGAGCTGCTCGGCGCGAAACAGCGCGTGCCGGTACATGAAGGTGCGTTTCGCGGGCACGCTATAGGCAGGCCGCTGTCCCCAATGATCGTAAAGGTCGTCCAGCAGGACCGGCGTGAACACGAAGTCGAAGCCTGGCCATTTGTCGTGCTGCTCGAGCAACAGATAAGTGAACGGCGAGACGAAGTCGTAAAACCACAGCGGTTTCGTGGCGTCGATGCCAACGGTCATAAATGTCTCCCGGATTGCCTGTTTCTGGCGGTGCGTCTGCTGGAACGTCAAAATTGTAACGATCTTACGCGGTGCGGCCGCGGCTTGCACCGGTCAATCGGAATTTGGCGTCGGCGGTGCCGGTGTCGGTGGTGGCGACGTTGGCCGGAGGCACCTCGCGCCGTTGCTCGAACTGAGGTGGACGGTTTGCGGTTGGCGCTGGCCTGGTTCGGCTCGTTGCGCCAGGTCCGCTAGGTTCGCCAGGTCCGGTTGGTTAGCCTCGTTGGCTTCGCTCGCCTCGTTCGTGCCGGTGGCTGAGTTGGTATCGCTCACCTCGTCGGCGTGGTTGGCCTCATTGGCCGCTATCACGTCATTGGCGACGGTGGCTGATTGGCCTCGCTCACCCCGTTCGCGTGGCGGGGCTAGCTCGCTTCGTTGGCCTCGTTCGCCCGATCGACCTCTTCGGGCGCGCCATCCGGCTCGTGCCCGGAGCCTGCCTGCGCACGCGGACCCGGCGCGTCGCGCCGGCGGCCGGCCGGTTTGTCATCAGCTTCGTCTGCTTCGTCATCGTCTGCTTCATCGGCGTCGCCGCGCTGCGCGTCGCGGCTTTGCATGAGCCGCCGACGCACAAAGCCGATATGCTCGCGCAGCACATAAAACTGGTCCGCATACGCGAGCGGCATTTTCAGTCCGTTGACGGACTCCTCGATCGCGTCGACGCGTTCGATCAGAGACGCCCGTTCCGCCGCGGAGTGCTCGCTGAGCGCGCTCCGCTCGATGGCGATCAATGCGCCGTACCAGCGATAGATGCGCGACTTCACCCGCCACGCATACAGCCCAGGCACGATGCGCAAGGCCGGCACCAGCAGCACGACGAGCGGCACCACGACCACCAGCAGCCGGTCCGCGAGACTCGCGATCCAGAACGGCAGCATCCGGTACAGGAAGCTCTTGCCCGACTTGTAGTAGCGCGCGGCGTCGTCGCTGATCGGGAAGTCGTGCGCGAGCGGCGCGGGGAATTCGCCGGCGCGCTGCATGACGGTCGCGCCGCCGTGCACCTCGCGCGCGGCTTCGATCAGCAGATCCGACAGCGCGGGATGGAGCGAATCGCGCGCCACCAGCTCGGCGGTCGGCGCGACCATGTTGATCGACGTCGACGGCAGATTCTTGCCGAGATCGAACGCGCCCATGGGCATCTTCAGCTGCGTCAGGTAGGGAAAGCGGCGCGTGTACGCCTCCGCCTGCGAGAAATCGTAGAAACGCACGTTCGGCGTGCGATACAGCTTGCCCATCACGGCCGGCTGCGCCGAATCGCCCGCGAGGAAGGCCGCGTCGATCTTGCCGTCGATGAGCGCGTCGGCGGCGGCGTCGCCCGACAGCGGCAGCAATTTGGTCGCGCCGCCCGGTACGATGCCGTTGGCCTTGAGCAGCGCGAGCGCCAGTTCGCGGGTGCCGCTGCCTTCGGCGCCGACCGCGAGCCGCTGGCCTTTGAACTCGGAGAGCCACATCGCGGGCGGCCCGTGGTAGAAAACCGCCAACGGCACGTACGCGACGCTGCCGAGCGACATGAGCCCCTGGCTTGCGGCGTTGGGCGCGACGCCGTCCTGCACGAAGCCGACATCGACGTCCGTGTTGGGGTCCGAGAGCCGTTTGAGATTCTGCAGCGAACCTTCCGAGCTCAGCACGTTCAGCGTGATGCGGTTGCGCGCCAGAATCGTTTTGTACTTCTGTGCGGCGTTCCAGAAGGTGCTGCCTTGCGGGCCGGCGGTGATCGTCAACGTGCTCGGCGGCGCGGGCTGAATCAGCCGCACGGCGGCCCAGATGGCGACGACGGCGAGCAACACCAGCGGGCCGAACGAGACCGCCAGATCGCGCCACGAGATCGCGACGAAACGGGCAACGAGACGGGGAGGGCTTTTGCGGCCAGTGGCGGGCTTCATCGGATGACGTGACGGCGACGGTCGTAAATGGACAGGGCGGGATAAGGCGGCGCTCTGCGGCGCACGAACCGGGGCGAAACGCGCGAAACGCGTGGCGCCGATGGTACCTGAGATTCACATGACGGCGGAACGCAACGCGGCGCTGTCCGCCGACAAACCCGTAACAAAACGTGAACAGCGTGTGAATGCCGGGCCCTGCGGGGCGAGCGCCGCAGAAACGCCTCGCCGACCCGCCGCGAATGCCAGACGGACTCGGCGCGCTAGCGCGTGAGCCCAGTCAAAGCGCCTGAGTGCGGCAGGAACGAAGCGCGCATGCGGCGCGAATGCGTGGTAAAGCGGCATCGGCGCCCTTTGAACGCAGTACGAAAACGCCCGAATGCCGCCCGGACCTGGCGACCTCGCGATCCGAACACCCCGCTCGGCGCCTCGACGCGCGTGCCCCGCCGACGACTAAACCCTTTGCGCTTCGGGCGCGGCTAGATTAAATTGAGCATCGCCGCCGCGAACCCACGTTTGCGCGGCGTGACCCGGCACGACAGACCAGAACCGGGCACGCCGGCAGATTCGCGGACTGCCAATCCCATGCCGCAGCGCACGGCGCGCCGTCGCAGCGGCCAAGGCAGCTGGCCTCTCTCGCCTCTCGCACAGCGTGCCACCGCCCTGGTCGGCCAGCGCGCAGTCGCATCTCGCCCGCTCTCGCGCATGGCTGCAGGTAGTCGTAACGACACCGCTACTACATGCGGTCCAATGTGAAAACCAAGGAGAAGAGAAGCTATGAAATCGGTCAGTTTTCTGAAAACGGTGGGTTTGGTCGTGGCAATGGTGGCTGCGTGCAACGTCTACGCTCAGGCAAGCGACGCGCAGACGAGCTCCACTTCAACGGCAGCTTCCAACGTCAAGGCGGGCAAGCGCGCGAACAACCAGCTGGGCCGCAAGGTGCGCAGTGCGCTCGCGAAGACCCAGGGTCTCGACGTATCCAACATCGCCGTGCGGGCTCGCGGCGGTGCGGTGACTTTGACGGGCACGGTGCCCGACCAGGGCCAGATCGATGCGGCCGGCGAAGCTGCGAAAGGCGTCGCGGGCGTGACGTCGGTGTCGAACAAGCTCACCGTCATGCAGCAATAATCGCGCTGCAATGAGCGCGCTGCAATGAGCGCGCGGCACAAATCGGCTGTGCCAGGCGCCGGCCGCGCGACGCCGGTGCAGGCGGTTCGACCGTGCCGGCGCGGCCATGATGCAGAAGGCACAAAGGCTTCGGCGTGACGTAGCGCCGAAGCCTTTTTTGCGTTCTTTTTCGTCGCGATCCTTGTTCCCAACAGCGACGAACGCCGTGCCGTTGGTCCCAACCGCAGCGTTGCCACGATGATCGCTCCGTGCGTTCCGGCACAGAGTTGACATGCCGCGAAGAGTACCGTGAAGCATGGAAATCGGAGCAACGCTATGGGAACCACGCAGTTTCGCTATATCGATCTGCCGATCGGCGATCGGGCGGCTTTCGAGCTGGTCTGTGCGCGGCATGGTTTCGCGCCCGTGCACTTCGATATCAGTGCCAGCGCGAAACCGGGCGAGCCGGCGCACGAGCGTCTCGTCACCGTGCGTCGCGGCGGCTGGACGCAGTCCTATAAGGACCGCCACGGTCAATGGATCCGGCAGTTCGAAGCCGATCTGACTTGTCGGTTTTTCAAGTAGCGAGGGAGCTGCAGCGTAGGCAGGGCGCTGTGCGGCCGATGGTGCGGCCGGCACCCGAGCCGACGCGTGGAGATCGCGTTCTAGTCCAACGTCGGTCGAGACCTCAGGCCAGCATGAGGCGCACGCCGACCAGCGTCAGCGTGGCGGCGAGCAGATTGCGCAGCAGGGCATCGGGTGCTCGCGACGATAGATAGCTGCCGATTGCGATGCCCGGCAGCGAGCCCACCAGCAGCGATGCCAGCATCGACCAGTCGACCGAGCCGAGCAGCCAGTGGCCCGCGCCCGCCAGCAGCGTGAGCGGCACCGCATGCGCGATGTCCGAGCCGACGATGCGCGTGGTCGGCAGCAACGGATACAGGAGCAGCAATACGGTCACGCCGATCGCGCCAGCGCCCACCGAAGTCAGCGACACCAGCACGCCCAGGATCGCGCCGGTCAGCATGGTCAGCGCCAGCGTGCGCGCCTGGCTGGGCGGGCGCCGCACGCGTGCGCCGAGCGCGGCGAGCTGCGGACGGAACACGAGCGCTACCGCCGTCACCAGCAGCGCCACGCCCAGCACGATCTGGATCAGTCGGCTCGCGCGCGGGGTGTCCATTCCGTAGCGATGCAGCAGGAGCAGCGTGACGGTCGCGGCCGGCACACTGCCAGCGGCGAGGCGCAGTGTGATCTGCCAGTCGACGGAGCCTTTCAGGCCGTGCACCAGTGTGCCGGTAGCCTTGGTGGCGGCCGCGTACAGCAGGTCGGTGCCGACCGCGGTGGCCGGATGCACGTTGAACAGCAGCACCAGAATCGGCGTCATCAGCGAGCCGCCGCCGACGCCCGTCAGTCCGACCAGAAAGCCGACGAACAGGCCGGAGACGGAGTACAGCAGATCGATGTGGGGAAGAGCCATTGCGCGGACCGCTGACGGTCGGTGGATGAAAAGGTGGGCCGGCGGGGCCGGTGCGTGGGCGTGGCCATAGACCGGCACGGCGCGCGGCGGATCGCCGCGGCGCGGCAAAAGGCGCTATTGTCTCAAAACTGTTGCTGCCGCGTACAGACCGCGGTCGACGCGCAGTCCCTGGCGTACCGGATGATCTGCCGCGCTCAGAGCGCGCGCCGGATTTCGACGACGCCGAAGGCCGCGAGCGCGAAGCCGACCACGCGGTCGATGGCGGCGCGCAGCGTGCTGCCGATTGCATGGCGCGCAAGCGACACCACGCTCACCAGGAAACACCACCACGCGATCGAGCCGGCAAACACGCCGCCCACCGTGGTCAGCGCGATGGTCGATGAAAACGCACCACGCGGCGCGAGTGTGGTGAACAGTGCCGCAAACATGATGACGGTCTGCGGATTGGTGAGTGTGAGCAGCAATGAACTGGCGTAGGCCCGCAGCGCGCCGGCCCGGCCCACTTGCGCGAGCTTGCCGGTGCCGTTGCCATTGCCGTTCGAAGCGTCGGCGGCAGGCTTTTGCAGCAGCGTTCGCAAGCCGAGATAAAGCAGAAAAAGGCCGGCCAGCAGATGCAGCGGCCGATCATACGCGAGCATGAACCGCGAGATGCCGACGAGGCCGAGCGCCGCGATCATGCCGTACAGCGCGTCGCCGGTTGCGATGCCGAAGCCGATCGCGAGTCCCGCGCGTGGACCGCCGGTCAATGTGCGGCGGATGCACAGCATGCCCATCGGGCCGACCGGCGCGGCAATCGCGAGGCCGACGCCCGCGGCAGTGAAGAAGAGACTGGTGGTGGACACGGGGAGCCTTTGAGCGGTCGTTGTGTTTATGGCGCTGTGGAACACATAGCAGGACAGCCGGGCGGCGGCGACCGATTGGTTCAGCCAGACGAAAAAGCGGTCTGTCTCGTCGAGACAGACCGCTTTTTTAACGCTTCTTTTAGTGTTTTTTGTTTGTCGCCGACGCGCTCGGTGCTACGCGGATCGGCGGCGCGCCCGAAGGCGCCGTGGCGGGCTGTGGCTTCTTCTCCTGTTTCGGTTTTTTGACTTCACGGTTACTGCGCATCTGACCTTTTGCCATGATGGACTCCCAGTTGGCGGTTCGCTCCACGCGGAAGCACTCAGCAGTGTGCGCTGATTTTGCCGTCGATGCCGGGCTTTCTGAATTTGCGTACTGGCCGGGCGCGGCAGGCCTACGGCGCCTTGCGCTGCCTGCCGCTATGGCGATGCCGCTAGTAACAGCGGTTTTCCTCGCTGCGTGCGAGCCGGTCCGACACCTGCGCCAGCAGCAGCGCGAGCCCCAGCGCGCTCATGGACGCGAAGAGGAAGGCGCCGATCATCGCAGCCAGTATCAGCATTGCCCAGGCCAGGCCGGTCATAGGGGATTTCCGCAAGTTGTTGGCATCCTAACCCGGCAGCGCCCGCGCTTTACGTTCGTCAACGGACGCGGAACCTGTCGCAGCGCGCCGAAGCATCGTCACTTCGCGCCGCTCGCGATCCATACGGCTCACGGGTGCGGTCGCTGAATGTTCCCTCCGTCAAGCCGGGGCGGGCCACGGGTCGGTGACTTTCCGCGCATTTTCCGCGGCGAGGGCGAGAGCCGTGGCGTCGCAGAACGGCTAGTGCGCCAGGGGAAAAACGCCCTGAGGCGCGCCGCGTGGCGATTTCGCGCGAGTACCGTGTAGCTGATAAGTGCGATTCGCAGGCGGAATTGAGCTGATTCACATTCAATGCATAAATGCAGGTGCGTAAATTGCGCGACTGGCAAACGTTGTCACGCCTCGATGTTTCAGAATTGAAACATAAACCGCCCGCGTTAATCTTTTCGAAATCCCTTTACGACTATTAACTGATTTTTTTCGTTATAACGCGCTATTTCGATGCGGTATTTGTTCAATGGCCCACATATTCCGGCGGCCGGAAAAAAGGCGCATCCGGGGGCCTCTGTTAAAGCTCGAAGCGATAAGGGCGATCGTTATGGCGTCGGCGGTCTCCCAGAAAAAAAAGACCTCAAACGCGCGCGATGTCGAAAGAATCGAATTATGAGTTCGTCGTTTTCGAGCGGCCTCGCAATGTGCGGTGGCGTACTTAAACATCCTTTTATGTGCACTAAGATTCGCGAAATGCCTATTCATTCGTAGGCGCAAGCCCGGTAAAAGCCGGTAAAAAAATGGGGTCGGTGGGTGCGGGATTTCACCTGGTCACGCGTATAGGCAATGCGCCAACATGTCCACACTTTCGGTCATGGCGGCTAAATGCTGGATTCGTCGTCACTATGATGTGCTGTACAGAGTGGGCGATGGGTGGCCGCTAAAGCTGAAGGTGAATCCGTTTTCCGGCGAGAGGAATAACTATGACTTGCGCGAGTCTCGAGTCTGCAATGCTGCGCTGGGTGCACGCTCCGCACAAGGGCACGCGCCGCATCGCGCTCCTGATGTTCAACGACTGCTCGCTACAGGGCGCGGGCATCGTGGCCGAAGTTTTTCACGCGGCAAACGAACTGCCTTCCTCGGGCTCCGGCGGTTGGGTATACGACGTTGCTTTTCTGTCCGCCGACGGCGGCATGGTGCGCTCGTCGGCGGGATTGCGGGTCTGGACAGAAGGACTCGACGCGCGCCATGAGGCCGGCTTCGATGCGGTGTACGTCGCGGGCGGCAAGGGCGCATGCGCCGCCGCCAACGACGCGCGGCTGATTGCATGGCTGCGCCGCGTGCGCGCCGACACGGGCATGATCCGGCCAATCGCCGAGGGACGCGCGCTGCTCGAAGCGGCTTATGCACCGAGGAGCAAGCTGCCCGACGCCAGGCTGCCCGAAGGCAGCGCAAGCGCCGACTGGCGCCGAGCGATGACGCACGGCGCGCGCCCGGCCGAGCCAGGCGCCGATGCCGGCGACCGTCTCGAGTCGATGCGAAGCGCGCTGGCGATGATCAAGCGCGATCTGGGCGGTGCCGCCGCGCGCTCGGTGGCCGAACGCCTGCTCGCCGATTCGTGCACGAATCTCGCGCCGCTGCTCGGCGAGGACGGCGGGCTGAGTTCGGGCGACAAGATACGCGCGGCGGCGCGCTGGCTGCAGGAAAACTGTCAGCAGGCGATTTCGATTGCGGACGCGGCGCAGGTCGCAGCGATGAGCGAGCGCAACTTTCTGCGCCGCTTCAAGATGGAAATGGGCATTACGCCGTCGGGCTTTTTGCTGCACGAACGGCTCGCGGCGACATGCAGCCTGTTGACCGAATCCGAGTTGCCCGTCGACAAGATCGCGCGGCGCACCGGCATGGGCAACGGCGACAGGCTGGCGAAAGTGTTCCGCAAGCGGATGAGGATTTCTCCGACCGAGTTCAGGATTCAAAGCCGCCGTATGGCGGGTGAATAGCGCGTTACCCGGGTAAGCCTGGAGGCTGCGCGGGGAACGCGCATCGAGCAAGGTTTTACCGGACTTTTGCATGCGCCCATCTGGTCAGGCGCTATCTGGGCGAGGACGACATCTTGAGGTTCGGCGCAACTGCGGCCGCCCTTCGTAAGCAGCACAAACCATTCATTCTCGGACAGGAACGGTAAGGACGAGGTAAGCAAAATGCGCAAGTTTCAGGATTTGCTCGCGCGAACTTTCGATGTCGCGTTGGTGTTGGCGGGGGCGACGGTGGCGTCGCAGATCCGCTTCGACTATCTCGCTCAATCCGGCTTCTATTGGGCGCTGGTGATGTTTTCCGCTGCCTTCGCGCTGGCCATTTTTCCGGCGTTCGGCGTGTACGAATCGTGGCGCGGCCGCTCCAAGCTCGCGCTGGCCGGCCAGGTCTCGCTCGCGTGGCTGATCGTCCAGGCCTGCGCGCTCGTGCTGATGTATTCGCTGCACCGCAGCGATGCGGTCTCGCGCCTGTGGTTCTCGTACTGGACCGCGGTCACGGGCGGCATGATGATCGCGTACCGGCTGATCACGCACGCCGTGCTGGCGCGTGCTCGCGGCGCCGGCATGAACCTGCATCAGGTGGCGATCGTCGGCAGCGGCTCGCAGTGCGACGCCATCATTCGCCGTATCGAAGCCGCGCCGACGGCCGGCTTTCGCGCGACCGCCGTCTACAACACGCGGCCGGACGCGTCGGCCGTGACGAATCCGCAAGTGCCGGTGTTCGATAGCGTCGACGCGCTCGCCGGCTACATCCGCACGAACGACGTGCACGAGCTGTGGCTGATGCTCGCCCTCAGCGAAGAGCCGCTCATCTGCGAGCTGATCAGCGAGTTCCGCGACGATCTCGTGAACATCCGCTTCGTGCCGGACGTGCGCAGCCACGCGCTGTTCGAAGGCAGCGGTGTGGTCGATCTGCTCGGCGTGCCGGCGATCAATCTGGTCGCCTCGCCGTTGTCCGCCAGCTCGATGCTGAAGAAGGAAATTTTCGACCGCCTGTTCGCGGCCTGTGCGCTGATCGCGCTCGCGCCGCTGATGCTAGGCATCGCCATCGCGGTCAAGCTGTCCTCGCGCGGACCCGTGCTGTTCAAGCAGAAGCGCAAGGGCGCCGACGGCCGCGTCTTCACGATCTACAAGTTCCGCTCGATGCGTCCGCATACCGAGGCCAAGGGCACGCTCAGCCAGGCCACGCGCCACGACAAGCGCGTCACCCGAGTCGGCGCGTTCCTGCGTCGCACCAGCCTCGACGAGCTGCCGCAATTTTTCAACGTATTGCGTGGCGATATGTCGGTCGTCGGACCGCGTCCCCATGCACTCGAGCACGACGACCTTTATCAGAAAGTGGTCGCGGGCTATATCAATCGCTATCGAATCAAGCCGGGCATCACGGGTTGGGCGCAGATCAACGGCTTTCGTGGCGAGACCGACCGCATCGAGAAAATGGAGCGCCGCGTCGAGCATGACCTGTACTACCTGGGTCATTGGTCGTTCGCACTCGACATGCGGATCATCGGCGCGACGATCGTGGCCGGACTGGTGCATCGAAACGCTTACTAAGACGTAGTTAACAAACGCGCCGGGCCTGGCTGTTCCCGCGAACAGCCGCTCTGGCGCACGGAGGAAACATCATGAGCTCACTTGGACTACGCACAGGAAGTCTCCTGGTTTTCGCTACGGCAACGCTGCTTTCCGGGTGCGGCATCGTGCCCGGTCAACGGATGATCACGCCGGCCACGATCCAGGAAACGGGTGGTGACTTCAGCACGGAAGCTTCACAGCAACAGACGATACCGATTACCGACATCAACCTGGCGCTGCTGCACAAGATGAATGCGGAGCAAACCTCGGCGACGCTGCCGCAGTCGACGCTCGCGCTGTTCGGCAAGCCCCCGATGTACCGGGTCGGCCCCGGCGACGTGCTGCAGATCGTCGTATGGGATCACCCGGAACTGGCCGCCGCGCTCGGACAGCCGACGACGAGCACGCGCGCCGCGGATGCGATTCCCGGCTTCCTGGTCGACGAGCACGGCGACGTGCAGTTCCCGTACGCAGGCACCTTGCATGTGGCCGGCAAGGACAGCGCGACGATCCAGAAGGAGTTGTACAACCGTCTGAGCAAGGTGTATCAGAAGCCCGAAGTAACGGTGCGAGTGGCGTCGTTCCGCAACGCGCAGATCTATCTGGACGGCGAACTGCGCACGCCCGGCGCTCAGTCGCTGAACGACATCCCGATGTCGCTGACCATGGCGGTCAACCAGGCCGGCGGCTTTACCGCGACCGCAGACCGCAGCCGCGTCGAGTTGATCCGCAACGGCGTGATCTATAACCTGAACCTCGGCGACCTGATCAAGCGCGGCTATAACCCGTCGCAGATCTATCTGCAAGCGGGCGACCTGGTGCGGGTGGCGGCCCGTGAAGACAGCGGCGTGTATGTGATGGGCGAAGTCACCAAGCCGGCAACCGTGCTGCCGATGCGCAACGGCTCGCTGACGCTGTCGCAGGCGATCTCCGATAGCGGCAGCTTCGACCAGAACACGGCCGCGACGCGGCAGTTGTTCGTGATCCGCGATTCGACCAGCGCTACGCCGCAGATCTATCACCTCGATGCGACCTCGCCGGTTTCGATGGTGCTGGCCAATCAGTTCGAGCTCCAGCCGAAAGACATCGTCTACGTCGGCCAAGGCGGACTGGTTCGCTTCAACCGTGTGCTGAACCTTCTGCTGCCGGCGATCAATGCGGCTGTGACGGGCGTGGTGCTGACGAAATAACAAGCCGTGCAACGTGAAACCTGAACTGTCGGGCTTTGCTGGGTGAAGAACATGGCAATCAACTACCAAAACCGTTACACCGACGTGTCCATGGCAGAGGGGCGTCATCTGTCGGACTATCTCCGCACGATCGTGCGCGGTTGGCGCACCATTCTGGTGGTCACGCTGATCGCGCTCGCGTTGGGCTGCGCGTACGCGTTTCTGACGCCGCCCATCTATCGGGCGGACGTGCTGTTCCACGTCGAAGACAGAACGGCCAATGCCAACCTCAACGCAAACGGTAGGGATGCCTCGCCGCCGCCTGGGGGCATGTTCGACATCCGTCCTTCCACCGCGGCCGCCGAGATCGAGTTGCTCAAGTCGAGGCTGGTCACGGAGGACACGGTCAGGAAGCTGCACCTCGACATCACCGCGCAGCCGCGCTACTTCCCGGTGGTCGGCAGATTGATCGCGGGGCTCGTGAACGGCAAGTGGGGTTGGCGGCTACCGTCGTCGCTCAACCTGTCGGGCTTCGCGTGGGGCAACGAGAGCATTGCGGTGTCGCGCTTCGATACGTCGAAGGAGCTCTACGACGCGCCCTTCACGCTGATTGCCGGCGCCGATGGTGCGTATGTGCTGCGCGACCGCAACGGCAGCGCGATCCTGTCGGGGCGGGTCGGCGAAACCGTCAAAACCGATACCGCCGACGGGCCGATCGCGCTGCGCGTCGACAAGCTGGTCGGCGCGCCTGGCGCACGCTTCGAGCTGTCGCGCGCGTCGACGCTGACGACCGTCAACCGCTTGCAGAAAGCGCTGGTGGTGGAGGAGACGGCGGCGCAGTCGGGCGTGATTCGGGTGAGCCTCGAAGGCAGCGACAGCCCTTTGACGGCCGCGATCGTCAACAACGTGGCGCACGAGTTCCTGCGCCAGGACATGGACAGCCGGTCAAACGAGACGCAGCACATGCTGGCGTTCATCGAACAGCAGTTGCCAGACGCGCGCAAGGCGCTCGATGACGCCGAGCAGCGCTACAACAAGTTCCGCAACGCGCACGGCACCGTCGACATCGGCGAGGAAAGCCGCCTGCTGCTGCAGCAGATCGTCGACAACAAGAGCAAGCTGCTCAATTTGCAGCAGCAACGCGCGGAGATGTCGCTGCGCTTCACGCCGAATCACCCGATGGTGGCCGCGATCGACGCGCAGATCGCCCAATTGCAAGGCGCGCAAACCGGCATGAACCGCAGCGTCTCCGTGATGCCCGACACCGAGCAGACGGCTCTGCGCCTGTTGCGCGACGTACACGTGAACACGGACCTCTACACGAACCTGCTCAATAGCGCGCAGCAACTGCGCATGACGAAGGTGGCGCAGCAGGTGGGTGGCGTGCGCGTGGTGGACTTTGCCGAAGCGCCGGACGACCCGGTGCGCCCGAAGCGCGCGCTGGCGATTGCGATCGCGCTCGGCGGCGGCCTCGTGCTCGGCATGATGCTGACTTTCCTCAAGCGCGCGGTGTACCACGGCGTGGAGCGTCCCGACGAACTCGAAACCATGCTCGGCGTGCCGGTGTTCGGGGTCGTGCCGCGCAGCCAGAGTCAGCTGCGGTTACAGGAGAACGTGGCGCTGCGTCGGCGCGGGCAGCATGTGCTCGCGCACCAGGCGCCGCAGGACATGGCCGTGGAGGGCGTGCGCAATCTGCGCACATCGCTGCAGCTCTCGCTCAATCATGCCGAGAACAACATCGTGATGATCACCGGCTCGCGGCCCGATAGCGGCAAGTCGTTCCTGTCGGTGAATCTGTCGGCGCTGGTCGCGTCGGCGGACAAGCGGGTGTTGATCATCGACGGCGACATGCGGCGCGGCGACGTGCATTCGCACTTCGGCATCCCGCATCAGCCCGGCTTGTCCGATGTACTGAGCGGCGGCGATCTGCGCTCGATGATCCAGCACGACGTGCTGCCCGGCCTCGATGTGTTGCCCAAAGGCTCGCTGCACATGCACCCGGCCGAGCTGCTGATGAGCAAGCGCTTTGAAACGATGCTCGACGAATTGAAGCCGTACTACGACGTCGTGATCGTCGATACGCCGCCGGTGCTGGCCGTCACTGACGCGACGCTGATCGGGAAATACGCGGGCACGACGCTGCTGGTCGTGCGTCACGGCCGCCATCCGCTCAACGAGATCATCGAAACGGCCAAACGGATGCGCAACGCCGGCGTAGCGATGCGCGGCGTGTTGCTCACCGACGTGCCGCAGGAAGGCGCGTTTCTCGGTTCGGGCTATCAGGGCGGATATTACGGTTACGACAGCGTAGCCGGTTGAAGGTGCGCTGCGATCGGGCGGCGTCGCCGCCTGGTCGCTGTTTCCCATCTGCGGCTCCATGCTTGCGTTTTGACGTTCGCAGGCTCATGCGCGGATCGCCGATGCGGGCCGGCGCCGCCTCAGTGATGCGCCATAAGTTCGCGCAGGTCGGACTGCCGGGTGGAGCCCGCCTCCCCGTCGGTGGACGACGAACTCTGCAGTGCGGTTTCCTGCGTCGCGAGCGTGACGAGACGCCGTGCTTCCTTGCTGCTCGTATCGATCTGCAACGCTGTGCCCGCGTTGCGCGATACACACGTCCAATGCCCGACATAGCCGCAGCCTCGCGCAAGACTCAGCAGCGCGTCGCGCTCCTGTTCGCGAGTGTTGACCATGGAGCGCATGCGCAACGCGTCGCGGTTGTCCGGCTGCGCGGCGATGGCCGAGGCGAGGCGAGCTTTGGTTGCGGATAGATCGTTTTCATGCAACCTGGCGCGGGCCGCTTTGAGTTGCTTCGACGCTTGCGCGCGCAGTTTTTCCGCGGGGCTCAGGGGCTGGCTCGTGGCGGCGTGGGCGACGTAAGTCGTGTCGGGTGTACCTGGTGACGCGGTCCGGCGCTGAGCGGACGGGGCTGCGGATGCCGATCGGGTTGCCGATGTCGATGGGGTCCTGGATGGCGATGTGGCTGCGGATGTGATCGGTGAGGCCGTCAAGGCGGTATGGCGTTGGGTCGGTGCGGGTGCTGCTGCTGTGGTGGTCGGTGCGGACGGCGATGTTGCGATTGCAGCGCGGCGCTGTGTCGGCTGGGACGGGGTTGCAGTGACGGTCGCCGATGTGACGCGCGGTGCGGCCGGCGAGGTTGCTGCTGATGTGGTTCGCGAAGTGGTCATCGCAGCGCGGGGTTGTGTCGGCTGCGGCGCGGCTGCTGTTGTCGTTGTCGGTGCGAGCGGCGATGTCGGCGCCGATGTCACCGGCGTCGCGGTCATCGCGGTGCGGTGCGGCGTCGTCGGTGATGTGGCTGCCGCTGTTGTGGTCGCTGAGGCGAGCGGCGGTGCAGCCGGCGATGTTGCCGGCGTAGCCATTGCAACGCTGCGCTGTGTCGGCGGTGAGGTGGTTGCCGTGGTGGTCGCGGAGGCGACCGGCGGTGCCGGCGTCGATGTCGCCGGCGTCGCGGTGCGGTGCGGCGTCGTCGGTGATGTGGCTGCCGCTGTTGTGGTCGCTGAGGCGAGCGGCGGTGCAGCCGGCGATGTTGCCGGCGTAGCCATTGCAACGCTGCGCTGTGTCGGTGGTGAGGTGGTTGCCGTGGTGGTCGCCGAGGCGACCGGCGGTGATGTCGCTGCCGACTTAGCCTGCGCGGCGGGACTCGCAGTGCCGGGCCGCGTCGGCTGCGAGGTAGCCGCTGTTGTCGTCGCCGATGCGACGACCGGTGACGTCGCTGCGGACGTGGCCGGCGACGTAGCCATTGCAACACTGCGCTGGGTCGGCACTGTCGTGGCTGCTGATGCAACCGCTGACGCGGTCATTGCAGTGTGGCCCTGTAACGGCTGCGGCATGGCTGCCGTGGTAGATGCAGACGCCAAGGGCGACCCGATCGGCGCAGCCGCGAGCCCACCGCCGTTCTGCGCCAGGTGTGAGGTAAGCGGTGCGGCGTCTGTTGACGTGACGGTAGGCGCGACGAGCGCAGGCCGTTGCGCGACGACGACGCTCGACGGCCGCTGCGCGACTGCCGCAGATCGCCCGTTGCGACCCGCTGCGTCAACGGACGCCTTGCCGTTGGGCACCGGCTGCACCTGCCCGGACACGGTGATCGGTGTGCCGGAGCGCTCATCGTTGCCATGAATGAAGCACAGATAAACGGCGGATGTCACCGCCAACGCGGACGCGCCTAGCAGCACCGGTTTGCGTAGCCGCTGATAAACGCTCCCGACCACCATGGACTCGTCGATCGCCTCGTAGCTACCGGCCCATGTGCGCGACGGCCCCCAGATCCGGCGCGTCTGCAATGGGGCGGGCGGCGCCGGCGGCGCGGCTTCAAGCGCGACCTGCGAGCCCGGCGCCGATGCGCCGCGCGGGCCGAATGGCTCGACCGCGCGCGAACGACAGGCAGGACAGGTTGCAAAAGGCGCGACTAGCGGCGCACCACAGTGGCCGCATCGGCGGGGATCGTGCTGATCGGAAGTCGTGTCGCTAGGCATGGCCGGGTCGCTAACGGGCGTCGAATAACGACGCCGCGGTCAAAAAAAGACAGCGCAACGAACTTTGCAAGCCGAAGTCACTGGACGACGACGTAACCCCGCCCTTGCATACATTCGGCATAGGCGGCCCAATAGCGGGCCATCGGCGGCTCTGGTTGCGGCAGCGGCGGCAGCTTCACGGCGGACGCCGCGTTCGCCTGCGACGAACTGGCCGCCGCGCCAGAGGTGCCCAGCTCGGCGTTCGCCGCCGAAGCTCCCGTGGCAGCCATGGCCTCCGAGCCGGCCGTCGGCGCGCTCGCCGATTTCACCGACGAAGCCCCCGGGGCTGCCGCGCTCGCCGCCGGCGCGCTTGCTCCCCGCTCAGTCGCGGCGGCCGGCATGCTCGCGCTCGTCGGCGCGGCCGCGAAGGTGCTGGAGGGCAACGGGGGACGCGACGGCACGCCGGTCGACGACGCCTTGGCAGGCGGCGCTTTGCGCGGCGGAACTTGCGGTTCGCGGGTGATGTCGACCTTGGTCTTGTTCGCCGCCGCGTAGCACAAGGCGGTGTCGACGCTGCGCTCATACGGGCTTTGGCTTCGGATCGGATAGGTGAGCGGCTGCCATGCGAAGGCAGGGCCGCTGCACACCAACAGCGTCAGTACGGTATATGTTTTGAATTCCATCGCAGTCGCTCCCGCAGCGATGTTTCGCCTTTTTCATTGGCCATGTGCGCTTCGCGGCGTGTTCTGTTGGCGGTCGAATCTGCCGCTGAACGGCGGCTCACTGCCGCGAAGGCTGCTTGTTGCAGCGTAACACCGGCTGTCGTCTGGACAGTCGGCCAGATAGCGCGCGAAAACGCCATCCTGCTGTCCATTCAAGACACTTTTGCGCAAAACGGCGGACAACGGCGAGGCCTGTGGGGAAATCCCTGGCGGGCGGCGGCAGCAGACGGGTGCGATCCGATCCCGAGAGGATGCAGGGTTAGGGATTACCCTGGGAGTGCGTCGGCGACCGCGGTCGACCACGCGCCACTCCTTTAGGCAGGCGCACTGCGCGATTCAGTCAGCGCGCTGCCAAGGGCCGTGAGGACAGTCGCAAGTGACTGTTTTTACGCAGCTTGTTCGCACCGGGGGCCGATTCGACCGGGCGCTCATGCAGTTGACGCAAGCGAAAAGCGCACGATCTTCGCATTGCGCTCCATCCCTTCTTGAATTTGTCACCACGCGTCCATATAATTAGCACTCGCTGCACGAGAGTGCTAACAACATCGCCGGTTGGCTCGTCCAGCCGGGTTTTCTCAGCGTTCTTCAGTCTCAATCAAGAGAGGAGTATGTATGAACCTTCGTCCTTTGCATGATCGCGTGATCGTTAAACGCCTGGATCAAGAAACCAAGACCGCGTCGGGCATCGTGATCCCCGAAGCTGCAGCGGAAAAGCCTGATCAGGGCGAAATCCTCGCAGTCGGTCCGGGCAAGCGCGACGACAAGGGCGCATCCATTGCGCTCGACGTAAAGGTTGGCGACCGCGTGCTGTTCGGCAAGTATGCAGGCCAGACCGTCAAGGTCGACGGCAACGAACTGCTCGTGATGCGCGAAGAAGACATCATGGCCGTGGTGCAGAAGTAAGCGCAAAGCCGCTACTTTCCCGGTCATACCTCAAGAATTCAAGGAGTTAGAAGATGGCAGCTAAAGACGTCGTATTCGGTGATTCCGCCCGCGCCAAGATGGTTGAAGGCGTGAACATTCTCGCGAACGCTGTGAAGGTCACGCTCGGTCCCAAGGGCCGCAACGTGGTCCTGGAACGCAGCTTCGGCGGCCCGACGGTCACCAAGGACGGTGTGTCGGTCGCCAAAGAGATCGAACTGAAAGACAAGCTCCAGAACATGGGCGCGCAAATGGTCAAGGAAGTGGCTTCCAAGACCAGCGACAACGCAGGCGACGGTACGACGACCGCAACGGTTCTCGCACAATCCATCGTCCGCGAAGGCATGAAATACGTCGCCTCGGGCATGAACCCGATGGACCTGAAGCGCGGCATCGACAAGGCGGTTACGGCTGCGATCGAAGAACTGCGCAAGATCAGCAAGCCGTGCACGACCAACAAGGAAATTGCTCAGGTCGGCGCGATCTCGGCGAACAGCGATTCGTCGATCGGCGACCGTATCGCTGAAGCGATGGACAAGGTCGGCAAGGAAGGCGTGATTACGGTCGAAGACGGCAAGTCGCTGCAAGACGAGCTGGACGTGGTCGAAGGTATGCAATTCGACCGTGGCTACCTGTCGCCGTACTTCATCAACAACCCGGACAAGCAAGTCGCCGTTCTGGAAAACCCGTTCGTGCTGCTGCACGACAAGAAGGTGTCCAACATCCGTGACCTGCTGCCGGTGCTGGAACAAGTCGCGAAGGCTGGCCGTCCGCTGCTGATCATCGCAGAAGACGTCGAAGGCGAGGCGCTCGCTACGCTGGTTGTGAACAACATCCGCGGCATCCTCAAGACCGTTGCTGTGAAGGCTCCGGGCTTCGGCGATCGTCGTAAGGCCATGCTGGAAGACATCGCGATCCTGACTGGCGGTCAGGTCATCGCTGAAGAAACCGGCCTGACGCTCGAAAAGGCAACGCTGGCTGAACTGGGCCAGGCAAAGCGCATCGAAGTGGGCAAGGAAAACACGACGATCATCGACGGCGCTGGCGAAGCTGCAAACATCGAAGCGCGTGTGAAGCAGGTTCGCACCCAAATCGAAGAAGCAACGTCGGATTACGACCGTGAAAAGCTGCAGGAGCGCGTTGCCAAGCTGGCAGGCGGTGTTGCAGTGATCAAGGTCGGCGCTGCGACCGAAGTCGAAATGAAGGAAAAGAAGGCACGTGTCGAAGACGCACTGCACGCAACGCGCGCAGCTGTGGAAGAAGGCATCGTCGCTGGCGGCGGCGTTGCGCTGATCCGTGCACGCACGGCAATCGCCGGCCTCAAGGGCGCTAACCCCGATCAGGACGCAGGCATCAAGATCGTGCTGCGCGCGATGGAAGAGCCGCTGCGCCAGATCGTCACGAACGGTGGCGAAGAAGCAAGCGTCGTGGTGGCAGCTGTTGCTGCTGGCAAAGGCAACTACGGCTACAACGCAGCAACCGGCGAGTACGTCGACCTGGTTGACGCAGGTGTCGTGGATCCAACGAAGGTGACGCGCACAGCGCTGCAAAACGCGGCATCGGTTGCAGGTCTGCTGCTGACGACCGACGCGGCCGTTTGCGAACTGCCGAAGGAAGATGCACCGATGGGCGGCGGCGGCATGCCCGGCGGCATGGGCGGCATGGGCATGGACATGTAATTCCGCTTGGGCCTCGTTACGAGGTCCAGTTGGAAGCGCATGGGAAGTGCGCCGCGAGGCGTGCTTCCCAAAAGAAAAAACCCGCAACGGCGGGTTTTTTCTTTTGGGCCAGCAGGGCAGCAGTGCTGCGGGACTACGCTCCAGCTTCTGGATCGCTGGCGGTCAGCGAAGTCTCGCGCAGATGGGCGAATATTCGCGCAACGCTTTCGGCCGGCGACTGCGTGGCCGTGTCAATGCGAAGCTCGGGATCGAGCGGCGCTTCATAAGGCGCCGACACGCCGGTAAACGATGCGATCGCTCCGGAGCGCGCTTTCGCGTACAGGCCTTTGGGATCACGCTCGACGCATATTTCGAGCGGCGCGAACAGATGGGTCTCGATAAACTTGTCGTGTCCGATGATGCTGCGCGCCATCGCCCGATCTTCGCGCATCGGGGAGATCAGCGCAGTGATGACAATCAGGCCCGCGTCGTTCATCAATTGCGCGACATGCGCGACTCGACGGATGTTTTCTCGGCGATCCTGCCGCTCGAACCCGAGATCGGATGCCAGGCCGTGACGAATGTTGTCTCCGTCAAGCACGTAGCATGCATGCCCCAACGAGACCAACTGCGCTTCGAGTTCGAATGCGATGGTCGATTTGCCCGCGCCCGACAGGCCGGTCAGCCAGACCGTGACAGGCTGTTGGCGGAAGATCCGCATTCTCTGCTGACTGGTGATTGCACCGTGACAACGCTGCAGCAAAGTGTGAGCCGGTTCCATTGTGAGTCCCCTCGGCGCTCAGGCGCAGTGCCACCCTTGCCGCCAGATTCCTGCGTTGTGCAGGCTCTCCGGCGAATTGGCGATTGTGACTTGAAAACCGTCTGAAAGGCCAGCAGGCAAAGGAATTGAAAAGCCGGCATACGAGCTTGGGTATCCCGCGTTAGCCACATCGGGCCGATGCTCGCCGCTCCAACCGCTCGCGACGACTTTCGGACCCACACGAACTTCGAGCGGCACGCTCTGTTCGGGGCTGCTGAGATTGACGGCCCAGCCGGAGACCACGCCGTCTTGAACCGCGTCGATGAAGCCGTCGAACATGTCGGCCGGCGCGGGTTGCCGGCTTTGCGCGAACTGCAGATATTCGTCGATCGGACCGAGGTCAAAGCGCCGGACTACGTTCGCGACCTTTGCGAGAAATGCCTCGTCGAAGCCGAACACCGTCGAACTGTGAACATAGGGATTGTCGTGCTCATTTATTTCTGCCTGAATAATCTCGACCAATTGCAAAGCATTCGAAAAGATGTGACCTGATTCATTAGCGTGCTTTTCCGCCATTTGTTTCGCTTCGCGAAAAAGTTCGTAATCGAGGCTATTATCTTCGATAAATTTTTGTCTGGCGGCTTCGCTTAACTGGTCGTCGCGTTTCGGAGTGCCGAGCGTTCGATTTGTTTCGAAATAAAACGGCCATTCCAGTCCGCTCATGCCTGCGAGGCGCAAAAGAAATTCGCTCATGTTCTCGCAAATGCCGACGGCGGCGACGTGCTGGCGAAGATGAGCCTGAGCCATCTCCAGACTAGTCTCATCCAGCACCGAATGGCCACTGAGCATCTGGACAAACAGATTTTTTCCGCCCAGCGATTCGCTGACCCATTCGTCGAGCGAGAGGGCGCCCTGCTGGGCAAGCGCCTCGGGCATCGACACGCTGACGCCTCGGGCCACCTCGCCGTTTTTGCCGCTCGCCGCATACCGGTAATGCGATATCTGCCGGGCCAGAGGATCGCGCAGAATGGTGCAGTAGCGCACGGGGTGCTTGATGATCCGGTGAATGCCGTACGGATGATGCCCGCCGCCAACTCGCGTTCTCAAAAATTTTGCGCGGCAGCTTTCCCAGCCTTCGCGGCCCCATGCGAAATTGACGAACTGGTCGTTTCCTTTATTCAAATCAAAAAACGAAATAACGGTGGAGCCACCGCTTTTCGGAGGATGGATGAAAAAGATCGGGAAAGACATACGCGAACATGCGGCGAATTGATAATCCGTCAAGTCTAGCTTGCTGGCAGCGCCGGCGCTGTAACGGTTAATTACGCGATAACGAAGCTTTATAGAGCGAAATCTGAGTTTATGCGAGATATGCTATGAAGATGACCCGCAAATATAAAACCCGCCTGAAGCGGGCTTCCATCGGTCACGTAGTCTCGGCAGCGGACTGCCGCAGGGCCTCGCGGGGGCCTTAATGGCGCGCTTCGCCCGGCGCGGCGTCTTTGCCGGCGGTCGGCGGCGTTTCGTCGTCGCTGCTGCGCGCCCAGAAAAACCGATCCGGCATATACGCGCCCATGCCGGGCCGGAATGCATTGCGCATCGCCTGGTACAGATACTCCTGCGCCTCGCGTACTGCTTCCGCGGGTTCCTGCCCATTGGCCAGCAACGCTGCGATCGCGGCACCCAGCGTGTCCGTGAGCCCCATCAGCCGATGGCTGCCGCGGTCCCACATGTCCTGACGCAACTGTCCGTCTTCGCTGAACAGCGTGTTGACGAGCCGGTGCGTACCCGTTTCCGTCGACAGAATGTACTCGCAGCCCTGCGATAGCAGATGCGAGATTGCCGCGTCGAGGCTCGGCGCTTCGGCGTCGCCGTCGGGTTGGGCGAGCGCGAGCAGCGTCGCCGAATCGGCAACCAGCAGGGTGGTTTGCGGAGCCAGCAGATCGGCGATGGCTTCGCGCAGTTCGTCGGCGGCGAGCACGTGCTCGTCGTCGAGCGTGAAGTCGGGCGCGAGAATCAGCGGAATGTCGTCGTAATCGGCGACCACTTCGGCGATCGCGCTGACCACTTCCGCGCGCGTGCACGCGCCGACCTTGAAGGCGGCGATCGGCATGTCTTCGAGCAGCATGCGCGCCTGTGTCGCGACGATTTCGGGATCGAGGCCGGTGACTTCGTCGCAACTGGCAGAGTCGCGCACGGTGTAGCCCGTGAGCACGGAGACGCCATGACAGCCCATGCTGGCAAGCGTCAGCAGGTCGGCTTGCAGACCGGAGCCGCCGGTGGGATCGGAAAGGCCGAAGGTGAGGACGATCGGGGGCGTGTCGCTGGGCATGAAGATTGACGAAAAAGTGCGGGATTTGGGCGCAGGCCGTGCGCAACCGGCTCAATTATGCGGCCTAAACCGTTGCGGGGGCGTTTTTTCGCAACACTTCGACGGGTAGCCGCGGGCGCACGGCGGTCGATGCGCGGCCTCGCGCGGCGACCGGGCACAACCGGGCAGAAGCGCCCGCAGCCTACCGGCCACAGGCACCGGTGCGCGGCGCTCGCGGCTTTTGGCATCGCTAGGCAGTGGGGCGGCAACACGGTACCATCATGGCTCCCGTTTCCACGGACTCTACGACGCGACACAAGAATGGAATATCAAAGCTGGATGTGCCTGATTTGCGGCTGGATTTACGACGAAGAAGCCGGCTTGCCGGAAGAAGGCATTGCGCCGGGCACGCGCTGGGAGGACGTTCCGATCAACTGGACCTGCCCGGAGTGCGGAGCGCGCAAGGAAGACTTCGAGATGGTCCAGATCTGAACGTATATCGGCAGCCGGAGCCGGCCCGCTGATACACCGGGCAGTCTCGCGTGCGCCGGGCGTGTCGGGTCCGCGCCGTTGTGGCCCGTCATTGAGTCTCATCGCTTACCGCGTCGGCGCGGAACATCGTCGACCATGCCGTGTCGTGACGGGTAGCCTGTCAAACGGTACTCCGTCGTTGTCCTGTCGCCGGTGCGCGCGTTCGCCGATCAGTCTGCGCGCTGCCCCAAGCGACGGCCCGTCAGCTCCGTGTCGCGTGCCTATGACTCTTCGATCCGCTGCACCCGTTTCCTTCGATGCCTTGCCGAATCCGCGCGGCGGGGCTGTCCGTCCCGCCGAGCTCGCGCTTGCAGAAGCATCGCTGGCCTTCGAGCAGAACCATGAGGGCACCACGGCGTTGCTGCGTGCGTCGCAGGCATTGCGCGAGGCCGGCTGGCTCAGCGCCCAGCGTTTTGCGGACGCGCTGGTGCGGCTCTCGCCGCTCGCGGCGGCTGATCCATCCGGCACGGACAGCGCGCGTCCGGTGTTCGGCGCGGCGTTGCGCGATTTCCGCGCGGCGCTCGAGCGTCATAACCTGCGCGAGCTGTCCTGCTCGCCGTCGCTGTTCGATCACTATCGAGCGCTCTGTGCGCACCTGTCCGAGCACACGCCGGGCTCAACCGTCCTTTTCGAAGACCTCGCGCTGACCGCGCGCCCGGTGCCGCCCGTGTCGCTGCACGGGCTGTCCGCCAATCAACTGGCGCATTTGCGGGCGCGTTACGAGCGCGCGCTGCTGCCCGTGCTGCGCTCGCAGGCCGACACGGGCAGCGCGGCCGCGCTCGCCGTGACGAACGCGGCGCTCGACGAACTGGACGCTGTATTCACCGAACTCGCCGGCCCCGACCCTTACGACTTCTGGCGTCTGGCCAAGGCGTGCGCGAAAGCGTTGCGCGCCGGCGGGCACGCGACCGGCGAAACCGATGCGCGGCGCTTCTACGCTCGCTGCAATCTGGTGCTGGCCGATCACGCGCGCGGCATAGAGCGCGCGCCGCGCTCGCTGGCGCGCGCCACGCTGGCGCTGCTGTGGCGCGACTACGCGTTGTTCGGCGCGGCCGCGGAAGACGCCGATCAGGTCGCCGTGCTGCACGACTACGGCTTGACCGTCGATTGGCACGTCGCCGGCACGCAGTCGTCGGAAATGCTGTGGGAGGCCGGCGCGCTCGAGGCGCAGGCGCTCAGCGCGCGCGTCTCGTTGACCCGCGATCTGGGCGTGCTGACGGTGAATGCGAACGCCTACGAGGATTTCCTGCAGACGGCGGATGGGTCGATCCTGGCACTGACCGAGCACGCCCGGGCGGCCGACCAGCCGGAGAAGGCCGATCCCAGCGAAGCGTTGCAAGCGGGCGATGCCGCCTATCGGCTGGGCTCCGCGGCGTGTGCGCTGGGTCTCGGCCACGTCGCGCTGCTGGCGGATGCGCTGGGGCTCGCGTGGCGTCGTCGCGCGCATGCGGGCGTTTCGACCCCGGCGGTGCGCGCGCATGTGATCGTCGCCGCGCCGTCGGCGAGCACCCTGGAGCAGGCCGCCGAAGCGCTGCGCGCGACGCTGCACAAGGTCGCCGCGGGCGTTGCGCCATCCGGTGGCGGCGTGACCCAGGCGACCTTTGCGGCGCTCACGCGCGCGATCGAGCAGGGCGGGGGTTGAAGCGACGTTTCGAGCCGCGCCAACTGTCACGCAACGGCACCAACGACGCCGGCGCGCCCGGTTCCAACCCGCCGCGACGCCCCGCCACGCCAAAACCCCGCCGCCCACCGCCCACTCCCCGCCTTCACCGCGGCCCGACACCGTGGCTCGCGCCCCCGTGCGTGATAAAGTGCAACATGATTCGTCGTCGATGGCGCGCGGCATTGCTGTATGTCACGCAGCGCGGTTCCACACTCGAAGCCCGCCATCCTGCATCGTCTTTGCTAAAATCCGAACTATGTCCAAGAGTAACGATCGCATCAATCTGACCAACCAGTTCCTGATCGCCATGCCCAACATGGCCGATCCGACGTTTTCAGGAACGGTGGTCTACCTTTGCGATCACAGTGAGCGCGGTGCGCTCGGCCTCGTGATCAACCGGCCGACCGATATCGACCTGCAAGCGCTCTTCAGTCGCATCGACCTCAAGCTGGAAATCGAACCCCTGCTCCATGTGCCCGTGTATTTCGGCGGTCCGGTGCAAACCGAGCGCGGCTTCGTGCTGCACGACCCCAAGGGCGGCAGCGCCTACACGTCGTCCATGTCCGTGCCCGGCGGTCTGGAAATGACCACCTCGAAAGATGTGCTCGAAGCGGTCGCGAGCGGCACCGGTCCGGAACGTTTCCTGCTCACCCTCGGCCACGCCGGCTGGGGTGCGGGTCAGCTCGAAGAAGAAATCTCGAAGAACGGCTGGCTGACGGTCGAAGCCGATCCGAAAATCGTCTTCGACGTACCGGCCGAAGAGCGTCTCGAAGCCGCCCTCGCACTGCTCGGCATTTCGCTGTCGATGCTCTCCGGCGAGGCGGGCCACGCATGAGCGTCGCGGCCGGACGTGAGGCGACGCTGCTTGCGTTCGACTATGGTGAAAAGCGCATCGGCGTGGCGGTCGGCAATTCGTTGACGCGCAGCGCGCGGCCGCTCGTCATCGTGCCCAATCGCAGTCGCGAATACCGGTTCGAGGCGCTCGGCAAACTGATCGCCGAGTGGAAGCCGGACGCGCTGGTGGTCGGCTTGCCGATGCACCCGGACGGCACGCCACACGAAATGACCCAACTCGCCAAGCGCTTTGGCAATCAGCTGAATGGCCGCTTCAATCTGCCGGTCACGTGGATCGACGAGCGCTACTCGTCGGTCGAGGCGAAAGCGGGAATCCGCGCCGGCAAAGGCCGCGCCGATCTGCTCGACGCCGAGGCCGCCAGCATCATCCTCCAGCAATATCTAGACGGACTGTCCGACGAGCATGAGTTTCATTGACGCCGAAGCGCTTTATCGCGAGTTGCTCGAGCAGATCCGCGCGGCATACGGCGATGCCTTCTGCGCCGACCCGAACGGCGCCGAAGGTCCGGTGCTGGCTGGCATCTATAGCGGCGGCGCATGGCTGGCCGAGCGGCTCGCGCGCGACCTGAAGCTGCCGAGCTTCGGCGTGGTGAACGTCGCGCTCCATCGTGACGACTACGCGAAAAAGGGGCTGCATTCGCAGGCGAGCCCGACCTCGCTGCCGTTTTCCGTCGACGGCCGCCGCATCGTGCTGGTGGACGACGTGCTGTACACCGGCCGCACTATCCGCGCCGCGCTCAACGAGTTGTACGACTATGGCCGCCCGGCGTCGGTCGAACTGGCGGTGCTCGCCGACCGCGGCGGGCGGGAACTGCCGGTGGCGGCGCGCTTCGTCGGCGGCGTGGTCAACATACCCGCCGACGCCACGCTCGTGCTGGCCCGCGAGGAAGCGGATCGAGCCGGCGGCGCGGGCGACCCGCGTTTCACTTTTCACACTGAGACACGCGCGGATTGAATGCGACTCTGCATGAGGCAACGCGCGTGGATGCGCACGAGTCCGCGGGTGTCGGAAACAGGACATCAGCCATCAGGCAGCTTGCAATCCGCTTGGCACGCCGGGCCGACGCCACGCGAAGAGAAGATCGCAAAAAACGTCGAAGCGCAGATTCGCCGCCGGCCGCCTCAGCAATGGCGCACCCAAGGCGGCCGGAAATCGTCGCACGCAGTCAGCAGCCAGATTCAATCGTTCACGTTGAAGTCCGTATTTGAAGCAGGTACCCCATGAACACCGCCACTCCGGCCCCCACGGATTCCGCCGACCGCGCCACCGAGCGCTTCCGTTATGGCTTCCTGAGGGGCAACCCGCAGCTCACGAAAAACGGCGAGCTCAAACATCTGCTGTCGATCGAGGGCTTGCCCAAGGCGATCGTCAATCAGATTCTCGACACCGCCGACCAGTTCGTCAGCGTCACCGACCGTGAAGTGAAGAAGGTACCGCTGCTGCGCGGCAAGTCGGTGTTCAACCTGTTCTTCGAGAACTCGACGCGCACGCGCACCACCTTCGAAATCGCCGCGACGCGCCTGTCGGCGGACGTGCTGAACCTGAACATCAACGCGTCGTCGACCAGCAAGGGCGAATCGCTGCTCGACACGATCAACAACCTGTCGGCGATGCATGCCGACATGTTCGTGGTGCGCCATGCATCGAGCGGCGCGCCTTACCTGATCGCCCAGCACTGCGCGCCGCACGTGCACGTGATCAACGCCGGCGACGGCCGTCACGCACACCCGACCCAGGGTCTGCTCGACATGTACACGATCCGCCACTACAAGAAGGACTTCACGAAGCTGCGCGTGGCGATTGTCGGCGACATCCTGCATTCGCGGGTCGCGCGCTCGGACATTCATGCGCTGACCACGCTTGGCGTGCCGGAGGTGCGCGCGATCGGTCCGCGCACGCTGCTGCCGGGCGGCCTCGAACAGATGGGCGTGCAGGTTTTCCACAATCTCGACGAAGGCCTGAAAGGCGTCGACGTGATCATCATGCTGCGCTTGCAGAACGAGCGGATGAGCGGCGCGTTGCTGCCGTCGGCGCAGGAGTACTTCAAGAGCTGGGGCCTGACGCCGGAGCGCCTCGCGCTCGCCGCGCCCGACGCGATCGTGATGCACCCTGGCCCAATGAACCGTGGCGTCGAAATCGATTCGCAGGTGGCCGACGGCCCGCAATCGGTGATCCTGAACCAGGTGACGTTCGGGATCGCGGTGCGCATGGCGGTGATGGGGATCGTCGCGGGCAATCACGATTGAGCGCCGCAGTGCGACCCCCGCGTCACAATGCGCGCGGTCGCGTCGGACCACTGCTTCAAACCACACCAGCACAATGTCCACGCGCTTCGAATAACGCAAGACTGAGCTGAACCCAAGCTGAATACAAGGCAGCGCATGAAGATTCATATCCAGGGCGGCACGCTGATCGATCCAGCAGCGGGCACCGAAGAGCAGCAGGACATTTTTATCGCGGCGGACAAGATCGTCGCCATCGGCAGCGCGCCGGCCGAGTTCCAGGCGCACAAGACGATCGACGCGCGAGGACTGCATATCGCGCCGGGACTGGTCGACCTGTCCGCGCGCTTGCGCGAGCCGGGCTACGAACACAAGGCGACGCTCGAATCGGAGATGGCCGCGGCGCTCGCGGGCGGCGTGACGAGCCTCGTGTGTCCGCCCGACACTGACCCGACGCTCGATGAACCCGGCCTCGTCGAGATGCTCAAGTTTCGCGCGCGCAACCTGAACCAGGCGCACGTGTATCCGCTCGGCGCGTTGACGGTCGGCCTGAAGGGGCAAGTCATCACCGAGATGGTCGAGTTGACCGAAGCGGGCTGCATCGGTTTTTCGCAAGCGGACGTGCCGGTGGTCGACACCCAAGTGCTAATGCGCGCGCTGCAATACGCGAAGACGTACGGCTACACCGTGTGGCTGCGTCCGGTCGACGCCTATCTCGGCAAGGGCGGCGTGGCCGCGAGCGGCGCGCTGGCGTCGCGGCTCGGCTTGTCGGGCGTGCCGGCGTCGGCGGAAACGATCGCGCTGCATACCATCTTCGAACTGGTGCGCGTGACCGGGGCGCGCGTGCATCTGTCGCATGTGTCGTCGGCGGCGGGCGTTGCGCTGATGCGCAGCGCCAAGGCCGAGGGACTGCCGGTGTCGTGCGACGTGACGGTGAATCACGTGCATCTGATCGACGTCGACATTGGCTACTTCGACGCGCAGTTCCGGCTCGACCCGCCGCTGCGTCAACAGCGCGATCGCGAAGCGATCCGCGCGGGCCTCGTGGATGGCACCATCGACGCGATCTGCTCCGATCACACGCCGGTCGACGACGACGAAAAGCTGTTGCCGTTCGCCGAGGCCACCCCGGGCGCAACCGGCCTGGAGCTGTTCCTGTCGCTGACCGTCAAATGGGCCGACGAAGCCGGGATACCGCTCGCCAAGGCGCTCAACCGCATCACCACGGCGCCGGCCGACGTGCTCGATCTGAACGCGGCCGGCCGCGTGGCTGTGGGAGCGGTGGCCGATCTCTGCGTGTTCGATCGTCACGCGCATTGGCGCGTCGAGCCGCGCGCGTTGAAGAGCCAGGGGCACAACACGCCGTTTCTCGGCTACGAACTGCCGGCGCGCGTGCGGGCGACGATCGTGTCGGGTTGCGTCGCGTTCGAGCAGCGAGCGTAATCGGATTCATTGCCCGCTGATGGGTACTGATTGCCACGTTAAACGGAAAGCTCCGACCATGAAGCTCGCGTTACGCAAAGCCCGTCTGTTCGCGCATCTGCTGCACGGCATGTGGATCGTGGCAACGCGCTTTCCCGCCGCCGACGCCGAACGGCGCCACGCGCTCAATCGCGCGTGGTCGCTGACGATGCTACGCCTGTGCGGAATGCGCCTCGTCGTGCATAACGACGCTGCGCGACTGGACCGCGGCGCGCTGGTGGTGGCGAACCACATTTCGTGGATCGACATCTACGTGATCAATGCATGGCGACCCACGCCGTTCGTTTCGAAGGCGGAGATCCGCCAGTGGCCGCTAGTCGGCTGGCTTGCGCAACAACTGGACACGGTGTTCATCCAGCGCGAAAAGCGCAGCGACGCGAAGCGGATCATGCACGAGCTATCCGATCGTCTCATTGCTGGCGAGCTGATGTGCGTGTTTCCCGAAGGCACCACGTCCAATGGACTCGCGCTGCTGCCGTTTCACGCGAATATGTTCCAGGCGGCGGTATCGGCGGGAGCGCCGGTGCAGCCGTTGTGCATCATGTATGAAGACGCGCAGGGCCGGCAATCCACGGCGCCCGCATATATCGACGATCTGTCGCTCGCCGATTCGCTGAACCTGCTGCTGCGCGGCGCTCCGCTGACCGCGCACGTGTATGTGGGCGAAGCGCTTGCGCCGGGCGCGGATCGCCGGGTGCTGGCCGCGCAAGCGCGCGAGGCGATTGGCGCCGCGTTGCGGCAGATGCAGGGCGGCACGGCGAAAGCGGGAGCGCTGGTAGAGCAGGAGTCCGTAATACCTGCCACGAGGAGCACGCTGATCGAGCCGGTCGACCACTCCGGCCGATCGGCCTGACGCTCGCTGAATCGTCTATCTAGTCGGCGACGGCCGGCTCACGGCAGGACCCGCAATCGACCTGCGTCAGCGTGCGTTCCGCGGGATCTTGCGCAAGCCGCACGGCCGACAGTTGCGCGCCCCACACGCAGCCCGAGTCGAGTCCGATCAGGTTGTCGCGCATCATCAAGCCGAGCGCGGCCCAATGACCGAACACCACCGTCACGTCCGCGGTCTTGCGCGACGGCACGTCGAACCACGGCATGCAGCCCGGCGGCGCGGAGTTCAGCGTGCCGCTGCTGCTGAAATCCATTGCGCCTTCGGCATTGCAGAAACGGATGCGCGTGAGCGCGCTGCACGTCAGACGCAAACGGTCGATACCCTTCAGATTTGGCTTCCATCGATTAGGCTCATTGCCGTATAAGCCGGCGAGGGTCTCCTTCCAGTTCGGCGCGCGCAGCGCACGCTGCAATTCCTCGGCGAGTTCCATCGTCAGATTCACGTCCCACTGCGGCAGCACGCCCGCGTGCACCATCAGCATCCCGTTGTCGACGTGCGCGAGCGGACGGTGGCGGATCCAGTCGAGCAGGTCGGCGGCGTCGGGCGCGGCGAGGATGTCCTCGATGGTGTCGCCTTTCTTCGCTTTGCGAATTCCCGCCGACACCGACAGCAAATGCAGATCGTGATTGCCGAGCACCGGCACCGCACGCTCGCCGAGCGCGATCACATCGCGCAAGGTCTGAAGCGATTCAGTGCCCCGGTTGATCAGGTCGCCGGCGAACCATAGCGGCGTGCCGGCCGGCGGCGCGGCCTTGGCGAGAAGTTGCCGGAACGGCTTGCGGCAGCCTTGCAGATCGCCGAACGCAAGCGGGGGCAAGCCCGAGGCTTGGCGGGTAGAAGTGGAGGGTGTCATCAGGGAGTCGGTGCGGTTCGATGCTCGCGGTGGCGCACGAGGCCTGCCCCGCTGGAGCGGTGCAGCATGCTAGCGTGACATAATAGCCGGTTTGCAGCGGTGACATCGCGCAGTGCGCGCTCCGGCGCCGCACGCGAACCACTTGGGCGTCGCGCGATATTGCGACACAACAGAATGGGCCTCGTGAACGAAGAACGCATGTCGTCTTTTCAGGCAACGTAACCGATCCTCACGCTCGTCACGGCGCCAGCGGTTTCACCGGCCGTTATCTGGTCGAAAAGCTGCTCGGCTGCGGCCATACCGTGATCGCAACCACCGCTGGCCAGGACGAGCCAGAAACGCCGACGCGGCTCAGGCTCGACATCACTTCGCCGCATGCCTGCCGGCGCGTCATCGAACTCGCGTGGCCGGACTACATCGTCCACCTCGCCGCGATCAGCTTCGTGGGCCACGGCGCGCCGCTCGACTTCTACCGCGTCAACGCGATCGGCACGCCGAATCTGCTCGAAGCGTGCACGGCCGTCGGCCGTACGCCGCGCAAGCTGTTGATCGCGAGCAGCGCGAACGTCTCCGGCAACGTCGCGAGTGAAGCGATCGACGAGAGCTTCGCGCTTACACCGGTCAATCACTACGCTGCGAGCAAGGCGGCGATGGCAGCGCTCGTGCTCACCTGGTTTGACCGCTTGCCGATCCTGATCGTGCGGCCGTTCAACTACCCCGGCCGCGGTCAGGCGCCGAACATCCTCGTGCCGAAAATCGTCGGGCATTTCGCGCGGCGCGAACCGTCGATCGAACTCGGCAACCTCGATGTGGCGCGCGCCTTCTCCGCCGTGCGCTATGTCGCGAACGCTTACCAGGCGCTGCTCGAGTCGGATGTCGCGGGCCAGATCGTCAATATCTGCACCGGGACGCCAGTTCACATTGCGTGACATTCTGACAGCCGCCAGCGACCTGACCGGGCATGAACTCGAAGTCCGCGTCAATCCAGCATTTATCCGCCAGACCGACATGAAGATGCTGCCGGCTCGCCCGCTACATTGCGCTCACTGTGCCGCAGGTCGAGTCGTTCCCGTTCATCGATACCTTGCGCTGGATGCTAAGCGCATGAGGCGCGCAACATCCGCGGTGATGTGCCGTACGCGGTTTGCGTTGCATACCGCCAGCACGAACGCGGGCCTTAAGCAGTCAATGGAAAGCAAACTGTCAAGCTGTTTCAAGTTGTGAAGGTTCTAGTTTTTGCTGCGGGCCGCTTTATAATCGGGGCGTCATAAGATTAGCGTCCGAGCGTCCGCTTGCGTACAAGCGCTGGCATCGGGCCGCGGCAGAATCGGGAACGACCACGCGGGGTGAGCAAGTCGGCGAACCGCTTCCGACTGCCACAAACTCTAGAAGGGAATTTCATGATTCTGGTAACGGGCGGCGCCGGTTTTATCGGCGCCAATTTCGTGCTTGACTGGCTCAATGCCTCCGACGAAGCGGTGCTCAACGTCGATAAGCTGACGTACGCAGGCAATCTTCGGACGCTGAAGTCGCAACAGGGCAATCCCAGGCACGTGTTCGTGCGCGCGGACATCTGCGATCGCGCCGCGCTCGACACGCTGTTCGCCGAGCACAAGCCGCGTGCCGTTCTGCATTTCGCCGCCGAGAGCCACGTCGACCGCTCGATTCACGGCCCGGCCGATTTCGTGCAAACCAACGTGGTCGGCACCTTCACGTTGCTCGAAGCCGCCCGCGCTTACTGGAACATGCTCGGCGCCGCCGAGCGAGCCGCGTTCCGTTTTTTGCATGTGTCGACCGACGAAGTATTCGGCTCGCTGTCCGCTACCGATCCGCAGTTCTCCGAAACCACTCCGTATGCGCCGAACAGTCCTTACTCGGCGACCAAGGCGGGCTCGGATCACCTCGTGCGCGCCTACCATCACACGTATGGCCTGCCGGTGCTGACAACCAATTGCTCGAACAACTACGGCCCGTACCAGTTCCCCGAAAAGCTGATTCCGCTGATGATCGCCAACGCGCTCGCCGGCAAGCCGCTGCCCGTCTACGGCGACGGCCAGAACGTGCGCGACTGGCTGTACGTGGGTGACCACTGCACCGCGATTCGCGAAGTGCTCGCGCGCGGCACGCCCGGCGAAACGTATAACGTGGGCGGCTGGAACGAGAAGAAGAATCTCGACGTGGTGCACACGCTGTGCGACCTGCTCGATCAAATGCGCCCGAAGGCGGGCGCGTCGTATCGCGACCAGATCACGTATGTGAAGGATCGTCCCGGCCACGACCGCCGTTACGCGATCGACGCGCGCAAGCTCGAACGCGAACTCGGCTGGAAACCGGCGGAGACGTTCGAGACAGGTCTCGCGAAGACGGTCCAATGGTATCTGGACAATCAGGCCTGGTCCGACGAAGTCGCCTCGGGCGACTATCGGAAGTGGGTCGAGACCAACTACGCGCAGCGCGCGTAAAGGCACGGCAATGGCGCGCAAAGGCATTATTCTCGCGGGTGGATCGGGCACGCGCCTGTATCCGATCACGCATGTCGTCTCCAAGCAGCTTCTGCCGGTCTACGACAAACCGATGATCTACTACCCGCTGTCCACGCTGATGGTGGCGGGCATTCGCGACGTGCTGATCATCTCCACGCCGCAAGACACGCCGCGCTTCGAAGCGATGCTCGGCGACGGCAGTCAGTGGGGGATGAACATCCAGTACGCGGTGCAGCCGTCACCGGACGGACTCGCGCAGGCGTTTATCATCGGCCGTTATTTCGTGGGCAATGATCCGTCCGCGCTGATCCTCGGCGACAACATCTTCTACGGGCACGATCTGGCAAAGCAGCTCGAACGCGCCAATCATCAGACCGACGGCGCGACCGTGTTCGCGTATCACGTGCAGGATCCGGAGCGCTACGGGGTGGTCGAGTTCGACGAGCAGTTCCGCGCGTTGTCGATCGAGGAGAAGCCTGCCACGCCGCGCTCGAACTACGCGGTCACCGGCTTGTACTTCTACGACCGCCAGGTCTGCGATATCGCCGCGGAGATCGAGCCGTCGCCGCGCGGAGAGCTCGAGATCACCGACGTCAACTCGCGCTATCTCGCCAATGCCGCGCTCAATGTCGAGATCATGGGCCGCGGCTATGCGTGGCTCGACACCGGCACGCACGACTCGCTGATCGAAGCGGCGACCTTCATCGCGACGCTGCAAAAGCGCCAGGGTCTGGTGGTCGCGTGTCCTGAAGAGATCGCGTACCGGCGCAACTGGATCGGCGCCGAGCAGCTGCTGGCGCTCGCCAAGCCGCTCGCCAAGAATGCCTACGGGCAGTATCTGCAAAACATTCTCACGGATCACGTCGCATGGCCATCCAGGTAACCGCTACCGCGCTGCCCGAAGTCAAGATCATCGAGCCGAAGGTGTTCGGCGACTCGCGCGGTTTTTTCTTCGAGAGCTTCAATGCAGTGGAATTCGGCGAGAAGGTCGAGCCGAACGTCGAGTTCGTGCAGGACAACCACTCGCGTTCTGCGAAGGGTGTGTTGCGCGGCCTGCACTATCAGATCCAGCATGCGCAGGGCAAGCTGGTGCGCGTGGTCGAAGGCGAAGTATTCGACGTGGCCGTCGACATCCGCAAGAGCTCGCCGAATTTCGGCAAGTGGGTGGGCGTAACGCTGTCGCTGGAGAACCATCGGCAACTGTGGGTGCCGCCCGGTTTCGCGCACGGTTTCGTGGTGCTGTCCGAGTCGGCGCAGTTCCTCTACAAGACCACCGACTACTGGTTCCCCGAACACGAGCGCAGCATCGTCTGGAACGACCCGGCGATCGGCATTGAATGGCCGATCGACTTCGAACCGCAGCTCGCGGCGAAAGATGCGGCGGGCAAGCGTCTTGCCGACGCCGAAGTCTACGCGTAAGGAGTGGCCGGATGAGCGCACACAATGCCAGACGGACCATTCTCGTCACCGGTGTGAACGGCCAGGTGGGCTACGAGCTGGCGCGCACGCTCCAGGGGCTGGGCAATGTCGTCGCGGTGGACCGCGCCGCGCTCGACCTGTCGAATGCCGATCAGATCCGCGCTGTGGTGCGCGACGTGCAGCCCGCGCTGATCGTCAATCCGGCGGCCTACACGGCGGTCGACAAGGCCGAACAAGAGCTCGATCTCGCAATGCGCATCAATGGCGAAGCGCCGGGCGTGCTCGCTGAAGAAGCGAAGAAGCTGGGCGCGGCACTGATCCATTATTCGACCGACTACGTGTTCAACGGCGAGAAGGACGGCGCGTACGTCGAGGACGACCCGACCGATCCGCAAAACGCATATGGGCGCAGCAAGCTCGCCGGCGAGCAGGCCATCGCGGCGAGCGGCGCGAACCATCTCGTGTTGCGCACGAGCTGGGTGTACGGCACGCGTGGCAAGAATTTTCTGCTCACCATGTTACGGCTCGGCGCCGAGCGGCCTGAGCTGAAGGTCGTCGCGGACCAGTTCGGCGCGCCCACGTGGTGCAACACCATCGCCACGCTGAGCGCCCATCTGGCCGCGCAGGCGTTCGCCGCCGAAGACAGCGCGAAGTGGTGGAGCGAGCGCTCGGGTGTCTATCACCTGTGCGCCGGTGACGCCACTTCGTGGCATGGCTTCGCGTCGGCTATCTTCGAACTGGCGGATTTGCCCAACAAGCCGAACACGCTGCCGATTCCCGCCGCCGACTATCCGACGCCGGCAAAGCGTCCGGCCAATTCGAGGATGTCGAACGAAAAGCTTGCGCGCGTATTCGGGCTGGCCGCGCCGCATTGGCGCGATGCGTTGAAACTGTGTCTGACGGACGGCTTTCCGAAGTCGCCCGCTGCCCGTTCCTGACGCGCGGCCTGAAGCGGCTTCGCAACGGCTTCGAACCGGGCCTTTGCAACTGGCGTCTTTTGCGAGGCAGCGCGATGTTGTGGCCTCTGGCTGCTCACGCAGCCATGCTGCGTCGGCTGCCCAGTGCGTCGTCAGTGAAAGAGGGCAGGGGTAGAATGTCGGGCGGCAGCGCAGACTCGGGCCGGCCCTTCAATCCGGCCGACACCGGGTGCGCCGCATGAAGCGTCGGGCACAGTCGCGGGGCGCAGGTCATCACCCTGCTGAGATCAATCGGTTGTGCTGACCATACCCACGGTTAGTGCGACGCGTAATAAATACGGTACTGAGAGGGCTCTGTGAGTTTGTTACCGATCATCCTATGTGGCGGAGCGGGGTCGAGGCTATGGCCCGTGTCGCGCGAGTCTCACCCCAAGCCGTTCATCCGTCTGGCGGACGGCGAAAGCCTGCTGCAGAAAGCCTTCTTGCGCGCGGTGGCGCTGCCCGGCGTGAAAGAAGTGCTGACGGTGACCAATCGCGATCTGTTCTTCAAAACTGAAGACGATTTCCGCGAGGTGAACACGAAGGGCTGTGCCACTTCGTTCATTCTCGAGCCGTTCGGCCGCAACACGGCGGCGGCGGTGGCCACGGCGGCCTTGCATACGGCCAAGGCGCACGGCGAGCACACCGTCATGCTGGTGCTCGCCGCCGATCATCTGATCGCGAACCAGCAAGCTTTCGCGGTCGCGGTGGCCGAAGCGCAAAAGCTTGCGCAGGCGGGCAAGGTGGTGACTTTCGGGGTGCAGCCGCAGACGCCTGAAACCGGCTATGGCTACATCGAGGCCGATGGCGACAAGGTGGTGCGCTTCGTCGAGAAACCGTCGCTCGAGAAGGCGCGCGAGTACCTTGCGTCGGGCAAGTTCGTGTGGAATTCGGGCATGTTCTGCTTCACCGCGGGCACGATCCTCAAAGAGATGCAGCTGCATTGCCCGGAGATTCTCAGCACGGCAGCCGAGTGCATCGAAAAGTCGCCGTCTGCCGCCGGCAAAGACGGCGCACAGGTGCGGCTCGAACCGGGCTGTTTCGGCGCGGTGCCGGAAGATTCGTTCGATTACGCGGTGATGGAGAAGTGCGAACACGCGGCGGTGGTGCGTTGCGATATCGGCTGGACCGACGTCGGTTCGTGGACCGCGCTGAGCGATCTGTCGCCGGCCGACGCGAGCGGCAATCGGGTGGAAGGCGAAGCGTTGCTGCTGGACGTGAAGGACTGCTATGTGCGCGCAAGCGGCCGGCTGATCGGCGCGGTGGGCGTCGAGAATCTGATCGTGATCGACACGCCCGACGCGCTGCTCGTCGCGCACAAAGACCGCGCGCAGGACGTGAAGCAGATCTTCGCCGAGCTCAAGGCGCGCGGCCATGAAACCTACAAGGTGCATCGCACGGTGCATCGGCCTTGGGGCACCTACTCGGTGCTCGAAGAAGGCTCGCGTTTCAAGATCAAGCGCATCGTGGTGAAGCCTGGCCAAAGCCTCAGCTTGCAGATGCATCACCACCGCAACGAACACTGGGTGGTGGTGAGCGGCATGGCCAAGGTCGTCAACGGCGAGCGGGACTTCTTCGTGTCGACCAACGAGTCGACCTATATTCCGGCGGGTCACAAACATCGCCTCGAAAATCCGGGCGTGATCGAGCTCGTTATGATCGAAGTGCAGAGCGGCGAATATCTGGGCGAAGACGACATCGTTCGGTTTGAAGACATTTACGGACGCACCTGAGATGGATATCAGCTTCACCAATGACACCGAAGACCTGACGCGCCATAACGAGAGCGACGACCTGATCGTCGGCATGAGATCGGTGCGGGTCTGGGGCACGCTCGGCTGGCACGACATCCGGCAGCGCTATCGCCGTTCGGTGCTTGGGCCGTTCTGGTTCACGCTGAGCACGATCATCATGGTGGTGGTGCTCGGCGCGCTGTACTCCACGCTGCTGCATCAGGAAATCTCCGACTATCTGCCGTATCTCGCAGTGGGTCTGGTGGTCTGGGCCTATCTCGCGTCGGTCGCGAACGAAGGCTGCATGGCCTTTATCGGCGCCGCGTATCTGATCAAACAGATCCGTTTGCCGCTTACCGTCCACGTATGCCGGATCGCGTGGCGCAACTTCGTGATCCTGCTGCACAGTCTGCCGGTGGTCGTGGTGCTGCTGTTGATGTTCGGCCATTGGCCCGGCTGGGAATTCCTGCTGGTGCCGTTCGCACTGCTGATCCTGCTGCTGCACGGCGTGTGGCTCGGTGTGACGCTCGGCGTGCTGTGCGCGCGCTTTCGCGACATTCCGCCGATCGTCACCAACCTGATCCAGGTCGTGTTCTTCTTCACGCCGGTCATGTGGTCGCCGGAAATCCTGAAGGACCGCGCGTGGGTCGCCGAATACAACCCGCTCTATCACATGATCGAAACGGTGCGCGCGCCGCTCACCGGCCGTCCGACTAACTGGGAGTCGTGGGCCTGGTCGATCGGCTTGTTGATCGTCGGCTTTGCGTTTGCGCAGTTCCTGATGAAACGTTTCCGTAATCGCGTTCCTTATTGGCTTTGACATTGTGAGTTCATCATCGATTGTCGCTCGTAACATCTCGGTCGAATTCCCGATTTACGAGAACTCCCACCGCTCGCTGAAAAAGGCGGTGCTCAATCTTACGACCGGTGGCCGGATCGGCCAGGATGCTGGCCGCCATGCGATCGTCAAGGCGATCGACGACCTCAGCTTCAGCTTCACCGAAGGTGAGCGCGTCGGTTTGATCGGCCACAACGGCTCGGGCAAGACGACGCTGCTGCGCACGCTGTCGGGCGTCTACGCGCCGGTGCGCGGCGAACTCAGGGTGCAGGGCAAGATCGCGTCGCTGCTGGACGTGTCGATGGGTCTGGACCCCGACGCCACCGGCTTCGAGAACATCTATCTGCGCGGTATTCTCGACGGCCTGAAGCCGGCCCGCATCCGTGGCAAGATCGACGAGATCGCCGACTTCAGCGAGTTGGGCGATTACCTGAATCTGCCGGTGCGGACTTACTCGAGCGGGATGATGCTGCGTCTCGCGTTCGCGATCTCGACCAGTGTCGAAGCCGACATTCTGATCATGGACGAGTGGCTGAGCGTCGGCGACGCGGAGTTCAGCATCAAGGCGGCGGAGCGGCTGGAGAGCCTGGTCGGCAAGGCAGCGTTGCTGGTGGTGGCGTCGCACGATCCGTCGCTGGTGGCGCGCGTGTGCAACCGCAAGATCTCGATGGAGCACGGCCGAATGATCGCCGACGAACCCGTGAGCCCGCCCGAAAAGAGCGATGCGCCGCTCGTGAGCCACGCCGCGCAATTGCCGCACTGAGATCGCAGGCGGCAGCGGTTGCGGTCGGGGGCGCTGCCAGGCAACAAGGGCGCGCAAGCGAATCGCCCGATGACGACGAGACGATGCGCGAACTGGCGAACGGCCACGGCGTACATGTACATGGCGCGCGTGGCTCGACACCTACCGCGCGCTGCGGATTTTTCCGTTCTCCGGCGAGACTTTGCGGCCTGCAATCAATCTGGCGCGGGCGCGCGGGCGAATCCGTCGCGGCGCGCACGGCGCAAGCCGGACAGGCGTAACCCCCAAGGCGCGAATCGGCGGCACGGCCCCGACTCGCAACATAGGCGCGCCACAGGCGCAACAAGGTTCGAATTTCATGCGAGCTAATCATCCGTTTCTGCGCTACTCCGAATCTCTGCTCGTGCGTCAACCGTTTCGCACGCTGAAGGGTTTCGCGGGTGGCTACATCGCGTATCCGATTGCGGAAAGCCGCGAAAAACGCAGCGTGCGTCCGAAGATTCAGGAACTGCGCGCCCACTACTCGCTGCCGATGCCGCATCGACGCCGCATTGCGATCGAGCGTCTGGCCGGCATCCTCGAATTCGCCGGTGCGCAGGTGCCGTATTACCGCGATCTGTTCCAGGCATTGCAGTTCGATCCGGCCAAGGTCAGGCAGGACCCGCGTTATCTGGAAGAGCTGCCGTATCTGACCAAGGACATCATCCGCGAGCAGGGGCCGCGCCTGTTGTCGGCGCCGCTCGAAGCAGGCCGCCACCACGTGTGCAAGACCGGCGGTTCGACGGGGCTGTCCACCGTCATTTACTACGACCAGGAAGGCGCGGACTACTCGTCGGCGGTCACGAACTATTGCCGCGAGCGGATCGGCAAGCTGCGCCATCGATCGGAATTGCACTTCGCGTGCCGATTCCCGGATCAGGCGGTGCCCCAGTGGCCGTCGCGCGAAGACTTCAAGTGCTTTGCGATGAACCGCAGCAACATCTTCTTCGACCGCATCGACGACCAGGGTCTCGAAGAAATGTGGCGCACGCTCAAGCGCCGCAGGCCGTATCTCGCGCACTCGCATCCGTCCACCATGTATGCGCTCGCCTGCTATGTGCAGCGCAAATACGGCGGCGGCAAGGCGTTTCAGGTGTTCGAGTCGAGCGGTGAACTGCTCGAACCGCACGCGCGCCAGATGATCGCGTCGGCGTTGCGCTGCCGGGTGATCGATCGCTATGGTCTTGCCGAGCTCGGCGTGATGGCCTACGAGCTGGACGGTCATGAAGGCGGTTTCCAGATCCTCGAATCCGAGGGCTGGGCCGAAAGCCGGGTGGCGCAAGACAATCCGGACGGCGCGCATGAACTCGTGTTCACGGGCTTTCGCAACAGGCTGATGCCGCTGATCCGCTATGCGACCGGCGACCTGGCGCGCGTGCAGGAAACGGACAAGGGCTTTTTCCTGACCGACGTGGTCGGACGCATTCACGACGTCGTGCCGATCAACGGCGTTGCGCACCCGACCCATCACATTCAGGACATGCTGGACCATCGTGTCGGCGGGATTCAGGAGTTTCAGATCGACCTGCGCACCGCGCCGCCGACGTTGCGGATCGTGCTCGAACCGTCGGCGAATGCGGAGGAAACGAGCGCCAAGCTGCGTCACTTCTGGCAGGACGCGTTCACGATCGCCTACGTCGGTCACGACGACTTCGTGCGCGTCGGCAGCCGGGCCAAGTTCCGCCATGTGGTGAGCGCATGATCGGCGTGCTGTTTCCCGACCCGGCAGCCGAAGCCGGCCAGTACGTGCTGGCGGCGATGCGGCGCTCGGTCAGCGCGAGCCAGGCGCAAGCCGTCTCGCGCGGCACGATGCGCGACTTCACGCCGGACATTCTGGTCGCCGTCGACGCACCCGATGGCTGGAGCGCTGACCTGATCGCCTGGCTGATCGCGCGGCCGCGCAAGCTCGTGGTGTTCGGCCACATGCCGCTCGCGCTTGCCGACTATCTGCGCTACGAGGCGGCGGACTTGCCGGCCGGGCTGGCGGCCGCGAGCCGCAGCGCGCCGGCGCCGTCGGGCGAAGCGCGCGAAAGCGCGGCGGCGGTGCGCTACGGCGCGCTTGCACAGACGCTGGGCGGTCACCCGTGGCATCGTCCATTCGAGCGCTTCGACTTCACGGATGAGTGGAACAACCTCGGCTATGGCGCGATCCGCTGCGACGGCTCGATATGGTCGGTCGGGCAAGCGGTTCAGGTGCCGGCCGTTGCCGAACTGGCGGCAGTCGAAGTGAACGGCGAGCGGCTGTTTTCGTATGCCGCGCTGTGGGACGTGGGTGCCTCGAGCGTGTTGTGGTTCAACCGCGCGAGCGGGCCGTGCGATTCGTTCGAATGGCGCATGGTCGAGCAATTCGTCTCGGGCCACCGGCCGGATACGCTGCCGTGCCAGCCGGTGCTCAGCGAACTGCCGTGGGGTTACGACGCGGCGATCACGTCGCGGCTCGATTGCGACGAGGACATCGAATCGGCGCGGCCCCTGTGGCAAGCCTACCAGCGCCTGCACGTGCCATTCACGCTGGCGGTCCACACGCAGAATCTGACGCGCGTGGAACAGCACGGCATTCTTCGCGAATTGCTGGCCGACCGGCAGCAGGGCGCGGTGCTGTCGCACACGGCCACGCATGCGCCGAACTGGGGCGGCAGCTACGACCACGCGCTCGCGGAAGGGCGGCAATCGGCGGAGCTGCTCGAAGCGGTGACGGGCGTGCCGGTGCGCTACGCGGTCTCGCCGTTTCACCAGTCGCCGCCCTATGCGATGCAAGGGCTCGCCGACGGTGGCTACGACGGCTGCATCGGCGGCATCATTTGCAACGATCCGGAGTTTCTGACGGCTCGTGGCGGCGCGCTCGCGGGCTTGCCGGCAGGCTTTGTCGGCCATAGCCAGCAGTGCATGCTGCACGGCGACTGCATGCTCAAGGAAGGCGATCCGCTCGCCGTCTTCAAGCAGGCCTTCGACTACGCCTACGCGAGCAACACACTGTTCGGCTATCTGGATCACCCGTTCTCCGAGCGCTACGCGTACGGCTGGCAGGACGAGGCCGCGCGCATCGACGCGCACGAACAGTTGATCGCTTACATCCGAAGCAAGGCGCGCAAGCCGCTCTTCCTGCACGAAGAGGCTGCGCTCGATTTCCTCCGGTTCAGGTCGCTCACACAGATCGTCGAGGTCGAGGGCGCGTTTCGCGTCGTCACGCCATCTAATGAAAAAAGGCCGCCTCTCACGCTCGGCGTCGAGTACCGGGGCGCCCACATGCAGGTCGAGGCGGGGAAAGCACTGTAATGAAAGTCATGGTGGTGATGGGCACGCGGCCCGAGGTGATCAAGCTGGCGCCAGTCGTGCGAGCCTTGCGCGGCGAATTCGACACGATCGTATGCGCGAGCGGGCAGCATAAGGACATGGCCGCGCAGGCGCTCTCGTTCTTCGGAATCGAACCGGAGATCACGCTCGACACGATGAGCCCCGGGCAATCGCTGAACGCGTTGTCCTCGCGCCTGCTGGCTGCACTCGATCGCGCGCTGGACGACGAGCGTCCCGACTGGGTGATCGTGCAAGGCGATACGACGACGGCATTTTGCGCGGGCCTGGCGGCGTTTCATCGCGGCATCCGCGTGGGCCACGTCGAAGCGGGACTGCGCACCGGCGATCTCGCGAGTCCGTTCCCCGAGGAAGCGAACCGCAGTCTGCTGAGCTGCATCGCCACGCTGCACTTCGCGCCCACTGAACTCGCGCGCCGCAATTTGCTCGCCGAAGGCGTGCCGGCGGAGAAGATCATCGTGACCGGCAATACGGTGGTCGACGCGATCGCCGCGGTGCGCGCGAGCTGGGACGCCACCCCGCCGCGCGATCCGCTGCCCGAATGGCATGGCGCGCAACAGCAGCACGTACTCGTTACGTGCCATCGTCGCGAGAATTTCGGCGACGTGTTGCAGGACATCTGCCGGGTGCTGCGCGACCTTTGCGAGCGCTATGCCGATTACCGCTGGGTGTTTCCGGTGCATCTGAATCCGTCCGTGCGCGCGCCCGTGCATCGCGAACTCGACGGCATCGCCAACCTCGCGTTGATCGAGCCAGTCGACTATCCGACGAGCCTGCATCTGATCAGCGGCAGCGCGGTTGTCGTCAGCGACTCGGGCGGCATTCAGGAAGAAGCGCCTACTTTCGGTGTACCGGTGGTCGTGATGCGCAACCACACCGAACGCCGCGAAGGCGTCGACGCCGGCTTCGCGACGCTGGCCGGCCAGGCCGCGGCGGATATCGAAAGCGCGGTGTGCGGCTGGCTCGACGATCCGGCGCGGCGCGCCGCGCTGCGCAACCGCGCGAATCCGTATGGCGACGGGCTGGCCGCGCAGCGGATCGTCGCGACTCTGCAGGGGCGACCGGTCGAGGTGTTCGTTGGTTGAGCGCAAGCACACCGCGTTGGCCGCCCAGGATTGCGTGCTGTTTTCCACCGCCGACTGGGACGAACCGTACTGGACCAACAAGCAGCACACGGCGAACATCCTGGCCGCGCGCGGCTGGCGCATCCTGTATGTGGAGAGCGTCGGCTTCCGCTCGCCGAAGGTCGGCAGCGGCCGCGACTGGGCGCGGCTGTGGCGCCGGTTGTGGCGCGGCGTGCAGTCGCTCGTGCTCGGGCCGCCCAGACGTGCGGAAAACGTCTGGGTGCTCTCGCCGCTGATGGTGCCGGCAGGCCATCACTTGCCGTTTCTGCGCGCGCTGAACCAGGCGTTGCTGCGCTTTTCAGTCACCCGTTTCGCGCGCTCGCAGCGTTTCAGTAAGCCGGTGGTCTGGACATATCACCCGTACATGCTGGATGCAATCGGGACGCTGCGGGGTGGCCCGCTCGTGTATCACTGCGTCGACGATATCGCGGAGATTCCGGGCGTCGACGTAGCGGCGTTCCGCAGCGCGCAGCAGGCGCTGCTCGGCCGTTGCGAGGCCGTCTTCACGACCGCGATGTCGCTGAAGGAAACCTGCTTGCCGTTCAACCGCAACACGCATTTCTTCGGCAACGTGGTGGACGACGCGCACTTCGGCGAAGCGCGCGCCGAAGGTCCGGTGCCGGCCGAGCTTGCCGCGATCCCCGAGCCGAGGCTCGTGTATCACGGCGTGCTGTCGGACTTCAAGGTCGACTTTCCGCTGCTGTTGCAAACGGCGCAGGCGCGCCCGCACTGGCAGTGGGTGATCATCGGCGAAGAACGCGAAGGGCAGCGCAGCGAGATGCTCGCGCAACTCGGGCGCTTGCCGAACGTGCATCTGCTCGGTTATCGCCCGTACCGGACGCTGCCGCAGTATTTGCGCGGCATGCAGGTCGGCGTGTTGCCGACGCTGCTGAACGACTACACCCGCTCCATGTTCCCGATGAAGTTCTACGAATACCTCGCAGCCGGCCTGCCGGTCGTGTCGACCCCGCTCGATTTCGCCAAGGAGCCGCGCGCGGGTCTGGAAGTGGGCGGCGACCTCGACGCGTTCATTGCAGCCATCGAAAAACAGTTGGCTCGCGGCAAGTTGAGCGCCGCCGAAGCGCGCGCGGCGGTCGGCGACAATACGTGGGAAGCGCGGCTCGACAAGATGCTGGCGATCACGTTCCGCGGGCGTGTGGCGAGCAACGGCAGCCCGGCTTCGCTGGACGCGGCTGCATGAAAGTCCTCCACGTCTATCGCACGTATTTCCCGGATCCGCCGGGTGGGCTGCAGGAAGCGATCCGGCAGATCAGCCTGTCCACCCGCGCATGCGGCGTCGATCCGCGGATTTTCGCGCTCTCGCCCAATCCGGTGCCGCGCGACATCCGGTTTCCCGAAGGCGTCGTCACGCGCTCGCGCTCGTGGGCCGCGCCGGCGTCGTGCGATCTCGGCGGCTTCGAGGCGCTGCGCCAGTATCGCGCGCAGGCCGAACAGGCGGACGTGCTGCATTTTCACTTTCCGTGGCCGTTCGCGGACGTGTTGCATCTGCTGGGTCGGGTGAAGAAGCCCGCGGTGATGACCTATCACTCGGATGTGGTGCGGCAGCGCGTGCTTGGGTATGTGTATGGGCCGTTGATGCGCTCGACCTTGCGCTCGATGTCGGCGGTAGTGGCGACCTCGCCCGTCTATGCGCAAGGCAGCGCGGTGCTGACCAGCATCGTCGACAGGCAGCGGTTGAGGGCGATTCCGCTTGGGATCATCGACTATCGCGACGATCCGCAACTGGGCCGCTTTGCGCCGCAATGTCTCGACCATCTGGAACTCGGTAAGGAGCCCTACGTGCTGGCGCTGGGTGTGCTGCGGTATTACAAGGGGCTGCACACGTTGATCGAGGCGGCGCCGTCGATCCCGTGCAAGGTCGTGATCGCCGGTTCCGGGCCGGAGATGGAGCGTCTGACCGAACTGGCGAAGCAGGTCGGGGCGTCGAACGTTGTGTTCGCGGGGCAGGTGCCCCACGAGGAGAAAGTCGCGCTGTTAAGCGGCTGCCGCGCGCTGGTGATGCCGTCGCACCTGCGCTCCGAAGCGTTCGGGATGGTGCTCGTCGAAGCGGAAATGTTCGGCAAGCCGATGGTGTGCTGCGAGATGGGTTCAGGCACCTCGTATGTGAACGAGCATGGCGTGACCGGCTTCGTCGTGCCGCCCGAGTCGCCCGGGCAGTTCGCGGCGGCGGTCAATGAACTGGTGCGCGACGAGGCGCTTGCCGCGCGCATGGGCGTCGCCGCGCGGCAGCGGTATGAACGGCTCTTTTCGGGGCCGGCGCTGGGCAATGCGTACCGTCGGCTTTATGAAGAGGTGATGGCAGGCTAAGGCGGCTTTGGCGGCCAGTGCGTGCCGCGTATGCGCCGTCAAAGAACTTGCGGTAAATAGCCGCTAACGGCATAGTTGGACTCTTTTTTCGGCTTGGCAACGGTGTTGTTGGCGATTTCGAGCGAGATTTGCGCGTAACCGCGCGCAGCGGGCACAGCGGCGACGCCGCCGCCAATCGCTGGGTCATCACACTCCGGTTCGGCTTGGGGCGAATCATTTCCTGAGGGGCAAAGCAGTGTTTTTCCCGGTGTTTTTATCCGTTGTATTCGTCGTGCGCAACCAGGCGCGGGATCTCCAGGCAATCCTGAAGGATGCGGCCGCGGTCATGGGCACGCTCGTCAGCGACTATGAGCTGATCGTCGTGGACAATGCTTCCGAGGACGACAGCGTCTCCGAGCTCAAGCAGCTTGCGGGTGAATCCGGCTTGCCGAATCTGCAGGTGTACGCATTGACCAAGGAAGTCGATTCGGACACGGCCTCGTGGGTGGGTCTGGAAAACGCGCTCGGCGATTTCGTCGCCGTCGTCGACCCGTTGATCGATGACATCCGCTTTCTGCCGACCATGCTCGACAAAGCGGCAAGCGGCGCGGATGTGGTGTTCGCCGCGAACCTGCAAAAGCCGGTGCAAAGCTGGGCTTATCGCGCCTGCCTGAGCGCGTTCAACGCGTTGTACAAGTGGTCGAACGGCGTGCACCTTGCCAAGGACGCCCCGCAATACCGGCTGCTCAGCAAACGCGTGATCAATTTCATGCTGCAGCATCCGATGCCCGCGATGACCTACCGCTATCTGCCCGCCACCGGCGGTTTCGCGCGCGCGAATCTGACCTATAGCGCGCCGCCCAAGGCTGCGCAGACCAAGCGTCTGTCGAACAGCATCGACCGCGGCATCCGCCTGCTCGTGTCCACGACCAAGGCGCCGATGCGGCTCGTGACCGCGTTTTCGCTGTTCGGCGCGGTGTCGAACCTGATCTATTCGATCTACGTGATCGCGGTGGGTGTGCTGAAGTCGAACGTCGCGCCGGGCTGGGTGACGCTGTCGCTGCAGCAGTCCGGCATGTTCTTTCTGATCTCGCTCGTGCTGCTGGTGCTCGGCGAGTACATCCTGCAAATGGCGCGGCTGAGCAACGAAGGTCCTCTGTACCACGTTGCGCAGGAGTTCACGAGCAGCGTGATGACGCGTCGTGAGAAGCTGAATATCGAAGACGTCAGATTGCCCGAGCAACATCGCGCGAACGCAAGCGACTCGCTGCATTCGTCCTGAGCGAACGGGAAGATTGGCTCATGCAAGATGCTGTGGTCATCGGCGGCGGCTTCTACGGAACGGCGATCGCGATCTATCTGATAAAGCAACGAGGCCTGAAAACGGTCACGTTGATCGAGCGCGAGCCGGCCTTGCTCGCGCGCGCGTCATACAACAACCAGGCGCGCGTTCACAATGGCTATCACTATCCGCGCAGCTTCACCACAGCGTTTCGCAGCCGCGTCAACCTGCCGCGTTTCGTGCACGATTTTCCCGATGTGGTGAAGCGCGACTTCACCAAGGTCTATGCGATCGCGCGACGCAATTCGAAGGTGACGGCGCGGCAGTTCGAGCGCTTTTGCCGCGAGATCGGCGCGAGCCTCGAGCCGGCGCCGCAGCAGATCCGCGAGTTGTTCGAGCCGCGCCTGATCGAGCAGGTGTTTCTGGTCGAGGAGTACGCATTCGATTCCACCCGGCTCGCGGACTGGGCGAGACGCGAGCTGAAAGAGCTCGGCGTTCAAGTGAGGCTGAACACCCGGGTTGAGCGAATTGATCGGCAGCGCGAAGGATTCCTGCTGGAGTGCGACGATGCAAACCGGTCGAAGCTGCATGCGACGTATGTCTTCAATTGTACGTATAGCGGGCTGAATCAGTTCGACGGCGATTTTCAGGGCACGCAAACGAAGCTCAAACATGAGATCACCGAGATGGCGCTGGTCGAGATGGTGCCGCAGTTGCGCGGGCTCGGCGTGACCGTGATGGACGGCCCGTTTTTTTCGATGATGCCGTTTCCGGCCCGCGGCCTGCATACGCTCTCGCACGTGCGCTACACGCCGCATTCGAGCTGGATGGATGCGCCCGGCGAAGACCCGTACACGAGGTTGAACGCATACGAGCGCGACAGTCGCGTGGATCGAATGGTGCGGGATGTGGGGCGCTACTTTCCCGCGGTTTATGACGCGCGCTACGTCGAATCGCTGTTCGAAGTGAAGACGGTCCTCGTTAAAAACGAAGGAGACGATGGCCGCCCCATCCTGTTCGAGAAATACCCCGCGGCGAACGGACTCTATTCGATTTTGGGCGGCAAGATCGACAACATCTACGACGTGCTCGAGAAGCTGGACGCGGAGACGTTCGTTTCCACCTCGCAGACACAAACGGTATTGGGACCAGGCAAATGAACGACGCACTGATTGGCTATACGGGGTTTGTGGGATCGACCCTGCTGAAACAAAAGCATTTCGACGCCCATTTCCGCTCGACCAACATCGAGCAGATTCGGGGGTCGTCGTTTGGTCTCATAGTCGGCGCAGGCGCGCCGGCGCAAAAGTGGATCGCCAACGCACAACCCGATGCGGACAGAGAAAAAATCGAAGGGTTGATCGATCATCTGTCGACCGTGAAATGCGATACGTTTGTGCTGATCAGCACCGTCGACGTGTTCAAGAATCCGCTCGGCGTCGATGAAAACACGCCGGTGGACGAAGCGGGCCTGCATGCTTATGGCTTGCATCGGCGCCTGCTGGAAAAATGCGTCCAGACGCATTTTCCCAACCATCTGATCGTGCGTCTGCCTGGGCTCGTCGGGCCGGGCTTGCGCAAGAACGTCATTTTCGATTTCCTGAACGACAACAATCTCCACTCAATCGACAGCCGTGGTTCGTTTCAGTTTTATCCGATGGTGAACCTCTGGCACGACATCCAGACTGCTCTGGCCGCCGGGTTGAAGCTCGTGCATCTGACCGCCGAGCCGATCACCGTGGCTGAACTGTCGCAAGCCGGCTTCGGCAAACCGTTCGAACAGGCAGCCGTCGCGCACCCCGCGAGCTACGATTTTCGCACCGTGCACGCCGAACTGTTCGGCGCCGCGGGTCCGTATCAGTACAGCAAGCGCGAAACCATTCAGGCGGTGCGCGCCTATGCGCAATCCGAGCCGTTGCACGCCACCGGCGAAGTGGCGGGGCGCGCATGAGAATCGCCATTTCGAACATCGCGTGGGACGTCGCCGACGATCAACAGGTCGCGGACATTCTGCGGGAGCATCGCGTCGATGCGATCGACGTCGCGCCCAGCAAATATTTTCCGGACCTCAAGACAGCCGATGCAGGCGACATCGCGCGCGTGCGCGGGTGGTGGGCCGAGCGCGGCATCGAGATCACCGGCATGCAGTCGCTGCTGTTCGGCACGACCGGGCTGAACGTGTTCGGCACCGTTGACTCGCAGCGCGAGATGCTGGCGCATTTGCGAGCAGTGTGCCGGATCGGCGCGGGGCTCGGCGCGCAACGTCTCGTGTTCGGCTCACCGCGCAATCGCGATCGCACCGGCATGGCCGACGCCGCCGCGCACGAGATCGCGGTGACGTTCTTCCGGCAGTTGGGCGACATCGCCGCCGAGCAAGGCGTGTTCGTATGCCTCGAACCCAATCCACCGTGCTATGGCGCAAATTTCATGACCAACAGCGGCGATACGGCATGGGTCGTGTCCGCCGTCGCCCATCCGTCGATCCGCATGCAACTGGACACGGGCGCAGTGACGATCAACGAAGAAAACGCGCGCGAGGTCGTGACTCGATATGCACACCTGATCGGTCACGTACACGCGAGCGAACCGAATCTCGTGACGCTCGGCGAGGGCGGGACAAATCACCGCGCGGTGGCCGAAGCGTTGACCGAACTGCTGCCCGAGCAGGTGGTATCGATCGAAATGCTCGCGCCGAAAGCCGGCTCGGCTATCGACGCGGTTCGGCGTGCCGTCGTCGAGGCGATCCGATACTACCGCTCCGACGCAGGAGCCTGCGCATGAAGTGGCTGATTCTGGTGCTGGGCATTGCGTCGAATGCTTCCGCAAGCGTGCTGGTCAAGGTCGCGATGATGCCGCCGCGGCGTTTCCCCAGTCTCAGCGACCCAATGGGCGCGCTGAAGAATGGGCCGTTCTGGCTCGGGCTCGCGCTGTATGGCGCGGCGTTTCTGCTTTACGCCGCCGCGCTCAGCCGGCTGCCGTTGAACGTGGCTCAACCGGTGCTGACCGCCGGTGCGATTGCAAGCGTCGCGATGTTGTCGGTGGTGATATTTCGTGAACCTTTCCCCTGGACCGTGGGTGTGGGGATCTTGTTCATCATTGCGGGCGTTGCGCTCATCACGGCCCGAGTAGCGTGAGAAAAAAAGGATCGTAGACTCGATGAAACCCGATATACCCCAAGACGTCCGTGCCGCCTGGCAGGTCCCCGCTTTCAAGGTCCAGTTCGCTTCGGAGCTGCGCAACCCGTGGTGCGTGGTGATTCCGGTGATCAACGAAGGTGCCCGCATCCGCAATCTGCTTGAACGGATCGCGGCGCTCGGCATTCCCGTCACGGCGGATGTCATCATCGTCGACGGCGGCAGTACCGATGGTTCGCTCGATCCCGACTTCCTGAAAAGCAAGGGCGTACACACGCTGCTGCTGAAGACAGGGCGCGGCAAGCTGAGTGCGCAATTGCGCTGCGCTTACGCGTTTGCGCTGGATCAGGGGTATGAGGGCATCGTCACGATCGACGGCAATGATAAGGATGACCCCGACGCTATCCCGCGCTTCATCGAGGAATTGAAGCGCGGCGTGGATTTCGTGCAGGCGTCGCGCTATCTGTCGGGCGGTATTGCGGAAAACACGCCGAAATCGCGCGATCTGGCGATCCGGCTGATTCACGCGCCGATGCTCAGTCTCTTTTCCGGCTTTCACTGGACGGATACGACCCAAGGCTTCCGGGCCTATAGCCGCAAGCTGCTGCTCGATCCGCGTGTCGCGCCGTTCCGGGACGTGTTCGATACCTACGAGCTGCTGGCCTACCTGTCGTATCGCGCACCGAAGGTCGGTTATCGCTGCCTCGAAATCGCGACCACGCGACGCTATCCGAAGGGCGAGGTGCCCACGAAGATCAGCAGTGTGAAGGGCAATCTGTCGGTGTTGCAGGTGCTGTTCAAGGCGTGCTTTGGGGCTTATAACCCCTCGTGAGGTGAGGGTGTGCGTGCGTACCTGACCTTGCCGCAATCTCTGGGCGCAGGACAAGGTCGCTGCCAAAGCCTGCAACGGGAGACCGTTAAAATATCGACCGAGCGCCCTGCGCCGAGCGCGCCGGCTTACAAAGTACCACGGCGTAAGCAAGCATGAGCGCTCGGAATGCACACATGAGCGCGGGCCTGCGCTGCCCGAGAAGCGGCGGAATGCCATTGCCGGTTCTTGTCCTATGGTTCAGTGCGTACGGTATGATTTCGCTTTGGACGTCACGATTAATTTGAGATGCTTACCAACCTTAAGCGTTTACTCAGTTTTCGATGGTTGCTCATGGGAGCGTTCGCGCTCATGGGACTTATCTATGTGTCGCAGACGTGGTCACCCTCGTCCTACGGGCTGGTTCTGCGACAGCTGCAGGCGAACCATACCGGCATCGTATTAGGCGAGCCGAAGCCTATTCGCTCGGACGAATGGGGCGTCATCACTTCTCTCACTGCGGCGTCGGTCAACAACCACTTTGAACGCTATAACAAGACATCGCCATACAACGACGATCTGCGCATAGCTTTCGCAGTCCCAATCAATGATTGGGGGTGGTTCTTCAAGCCGACAATGATGCTGTACGGCTTCGTCAACGCGGCCTACGCATTCTCATTCCACTACTTCGCCGTATTCGCGCTGTTCATCCTCGGCTATACCTACCTTTTCCGTGTGGTCGGCGCGGGCCGTGCGCCTGCTGTGCTGCTGGCTTTTTGCGCCTACTTCACAGCCTATTCGCAGTTCTGGTGGACCGATAAGGGTGTGCTGTTCGCGCTGTACGGTGCGGCCATGTCGGCGCTGTTCCTGCGGATACCCAAATGGGGCCGATTGCTGCTGTTTTACTGGCTGCTTACGGCGATGATGATCGAAATGTTCTATCCGCCGTACATCGTGTCGCTGGCGTTCGTTGGCGCCGTATTCGTCATTGTGTACGGCAAGGAGTGGCTGCGGCCGATGCCGTTCATCGGTTTGCTGGTTGCGGCTGGCGCTGCTGCCGGCACGGCGGCGTTTTACCTGAAAGACTATCTTCTCGCCACCATGAAGACGCTTTACCCGGGTGGTCGCGTCATTATGGGCGGCGGGGTTGGCCTGCGTCAGGCTGCGTCACAACTGTTCCCCTTTTCGATGTTCGATGCACATTTGCACGAACTCTTCCCCAATACGAACATCTGCGAGGCGGGAACGTTCGGCGTTTTCTTCGTGCTATTAGCGCTGTGCTTCGCAAACTACCGGAACCTGCCCAGCTTACTGAAGGATCGTGTATTTTTGCGCCGGACGATCATTCTGGCTGTCGCACTCGCAATGATGCTGGCATGGGAACTGTTGCCGATCCCGCCGCGAGTCGGTCGGCTGCTACTGTGGGAAAACGTTCAGCCGAGCCGCATGCAATACGCGCAGGGCCTGCTGCTTCTCATATTTATCGTGCACGTCGTGACGCGCACAGGATATGTCATCAGACCCGCTCGCATCGTGACCTTCGTCGCCGCGGTGGTGCTGGCCTGGATAGTGCTCAAGGCGCGGATCGAAGTTCCGTTCTGGCCGAATCTGATTGACTTGCTGATCATCCCTTTCGCCATCGCTGCCTACCTGGTTGCGCGGTACACCAAAATCGATCCAGCGGTTCCGTTGCTGGCGGCGTCAGTGGTCACCGCAGCGCTTGTCATCGGCCGGTTCAATCCGTTGCAGCAGGCATGGCCGATTTTTAACCGCGAAGAGACGCCAGTGATCGCTGAGATGCGCGCTGCGGTGCAGCCCAAAACAGGCTATCTGGTGAAGCAGTTCCTGCCTGAGTCGGTACAAAATGGGCTGGGATTCAAGTCGATCGCCTACACGACCGCGGTGCCGCAGTGGCACTTCTGGAATCAGTTCCGCCACAAGGTGGACGAGAAGACGTTTGAAACTGCATTTAATCGCTATTCGAATATCTGGATGACGGACGAGGCTGAGCCGAGCAACCCCAGCCCTGATTCCGTCAAGGTGCCGATGGCGTGGTTCCACACCGATCCGTAATGGGTCACTTCCGACCGTTCCGCTTCATCGCGTCGAGCATATGAATTGCCAGAGTCCACCGGATCATAGGCGGCAGGCTGGCATTTCATTGAGCGGACCGAATGTCGTTACTCCGGTTCGGGTATCCGTGCGCGGCTATCGGATTCGGCGGGGGCCAAGCCGCGCAGACGTCGTTTACACCGGCTGAACTGCCTGTGCTGTTTCCGCTAGAAGATCCCTTCGACGCATACGATTTCATTCCCATCGCCGCCAGGATCGTACTTATAGTTTTGCCGCAGGTTCGTATGCAAACACCGCTTGCGATGCCTTATTGAGACAATTTGATTTGCCTGCCGGTATGCGGATGCGGTGTTTGCGTATAGACGTCGAAGAAATGCTGTTGCCAAATCGCGCACACGAAATCCATCTGTTCGACCAGCCGCCGATCCAGAACTCCCGTCGCCTCCGCTTGATCCACCTGAGATCGCATGTAGCGGACGAGCAGCCGCTCAAAATCGTCGATGCAGTACTCCGCGACTTGCTCATCCGAGATCGCATACGACGCCGCCTTGCATTGCGGATTCAATGACAGATACGTGCTGAACAACCGTTCGACGATAAACGGCAAGAACGGCGCCGGATCGGTATGAGTGGTATCCAGCATCACCGCGCGTGCGACGGGGTGATCCGGATCGTTCTCCAGAAAGTCGGCGATAGGCACGAGAATCCCCCCGACGTACGCTTCCCAGAAGCTTGGCGACCCCACCCAGAAGTTGCAGTACGACAACGTGCCTTTGCCTTGCCGCGGCACATCGTTCAGCTGCCAGCCGATTCCTGCTGCATCGAGCAGTGACTGGGCCGCCTGCCGCAACCCAGGGTGCGCGTGTTCGCCTTGCATCCAAACATTGAACGACCAATACGCAAGCTGCGGAAACGGGTTGATGAACCACACATCGCAGCCGGGCTGCGCATCGACGAAGTCAGTGAATTGCTCGGCGGTAATCCGGGACTTCAACGTGAACTTGGGTGAAAACAGGCCGGTAGCCGCGTGCTTCAGATGGGCTCCACCGCGGTACAGATCGACCAGCATCCTGAACTCTCGCCATGCCGCCGCCCGATTGTCGCGGATCTCGAACGGCAGGAACGCGTCGCTCGACAACTGCTGGCCCGGCAGATAGAGCGGCTCGTACATTCCGTATTTGCGCATTGCGTCTCTCCGCCTTCACTTCGTCAGCGCCGAAGTCAGGACTTCCGCGCTGAAGCGGATATGGTGCCGCTCGAGCACGTCCTGATAAGCCTGATCGCGAATGTTGCGACGAAGTTGCGCGTCTGCCGCCATCGCCTCCATCGCCGTGAGCCAGTCCTCGTAGGTGTTGGCGACCAGCAGTCCGGTTCGTCCGTGCTCGATGCAGTCCTCGTAGATCGGGCTGCGCGAATAGATGCCCGCAACTCGCGCGGTACCGTAATTGAGGTACTTGAACGGATTCTTGCAACTGTTGAAGAACAGGCTTTCCGGGTCTTCCGCGCCGCCGAGCGGTGTGATGGAAAACGCGTAGTTGCCCGCAATCAGCGATTGCACATAATCGGCGTATTGCTTGCGGCTCGTGTAGTGCAGGAAAGGCAGCGAGAAGATCTCCGGGAATGGGTCGCCGTAGAAGTCCAGCGTGTATTCAGGGTGCAGATGAAAGAAGTCCTGCAGTACTCGCAGCAGCACTTCTTTACTGTTATGCACCTTGATGAGGTCCGCATTCGTGAACACGATTCTCGGCGGATCCGACTCGGCATTCTCCCAGCCCCGCTTCTCGGGAATGTACTTCTCGACATACATGCCGTTCGGCAGCAACACCGGATTCTCGCAATACTGCTTGATGCCGGCATACAAGTTCTTGTTCGCGACAGTCACGACGTCCGCGATACCCATCAGCGCCTGAATCGCGTCGAGTTGCCCCGACATTGTCTTCGCGTTGCTATACGACGGAAAAGAGAAGATCCAGTCGTCCACGTCGTAGATTACGCGCAGACCGCGCTTCTTGGCCTGCGTGGCAATTTCCACGGCGGCCGGCGAACTGTGCTTGCTCAGAATGAGCACGTCGGCCCAATTCAGCGCCGCGTGCACTCGATCATGGTTCTCAGCGATCGCGGCGTAGACGAGTTGACCCTGGTCGGTCAGGTAGTCCAACGCCTCGGTGACACGCGCTTCCACCGACAGCGACAGCGCATCCGCCGCGACGTGGGAAACCCGCTGGAGTGCCAACACCTTCATCATCTATTCATTGCCTCGTTGGATTCAGCATCGGTGCGGCGAATTCGGCGGGCGTCAGAGAAAAGCCCTTCAGCGTCGCCTGAAGGGCGCTTGCATCGGCATTCACGTCGGCGCCGTTGCCCGAGTATTCGATGATCGTCAGGCTGGCATGCGCGGGCAATAGTGCCGGAAACCGCTCCATGCCGATGCCGAGCGCGTGCTGAACCAGACACGCGATCGGCCCTGAATGCGCGACCACCACTATCCGTGCGTCTGCCGCATGCTGCGTCAGTAGCTCGTCGAGCCAGTTCATCACTCGCCGGTTCAGGTCTTCGTGAGATTCGCCGCCGGGGTAGGGCGTGGCATTGTCGCCGTAGAACTGTGGATGCCGCGCGACGAATTCCGCAAGCTGCCACTGTGCCACCGATCCCGCATCGGTCTCGCCAAGGCGGGCGTCGATCCGCCATTCGGCGCGTGGAAAAATTAGCCGAGCCGTTTGCTGCGCGCGCTGCCAAGTGCTCGTGAAGAAGCGGTCCGCATTCAAATTCACCTGGTCTATCCAGCCTCGCATCGCTTCAGCCTGGCGCCGCCCTTCGTCGACCAGCGTATCCGCAGGCGTGCCCGTGACGAGCCGCGCGGTGTTAGCGTGGGATTTCCCGTGACGGAACAGGTAGAGCATCATGACAACGCGACCGCTTCGTCGAAGACGTTCAACAGAGGAATGATCGCGTCCGGCAGACTGTGCTTCTGCAAGTGCCGGCGCAACTCCGGCACGTGCAGTTCCGATGCGAGACTCGCCGCGACGCCGCTACGCACGCTGCTTTCCGATTCGGGATCGACGAATTGCGCAAAGCCGTCGAAGTGCTCGCGCGCCCACGGCGAGTCGCTCAGCACCAGTCGACAACCCGCGAGCCCGGCGGCAATCGCCGACAGGCCGGCGGGCTCTTTCGAAATCTCGATGTAGTAGCTGGCTTCCTGCAGTGCCGCACGCATGATCTCGGAGCGGTACGGCAAGCCGTCGATGAATACGGAATTAGCCGGTGCTTCGCTGCGGCATGCCTGATAGTAGGCGCGGTCGCGCGAGCGGCCGACGAACACCAGCGGCGTGCCGCTGTCGCGCAGCGCGCGGATCGCCACCAGTTGATTCTTGTTCGGCTCGATCACGCCGAACCAGATCGCGTAATTGTCCAGCTCGTACATGGCGCGGAACAGGCCGGGCGGCGCGTCTTTGGTAAAGACGACGTCCACGCCGGCGGGCACTAGCCGGATCTTTTCTTCGGGCGCCGGAAAGTGCGAGCAGAAATGCTCTTTCTCGGCCACCGATTTGAAGACGATGTATTTGGCCAGCCTGACGTGTTCGGCGATCATGCCCGCGGCCGGCGGCTGTTGCTCGTTGATCCAGAGATTGGGCCACAGCACGATCGGCTTGCCGGCCGCGGCGACGGAGCGCAACAGCTCGAGTCCGCCGCCATGCACGGAAAAATGCAGCACCACGTCGTAGTTGTCGATTGACTGTGAAAACGGCCCGTAGATATCGGCGATATAGCCTTGCTTTTTCAGACTGTCGACGAGGCTGACGATCTCGAACTCGCCCCCGCCTTTCACGAGAAAGGCGGAGTGGTACGTGGTGACGAGAATTTTGGGTTGAGAGTTCATTGCCGTGCTAGCGAGTCGCTTGCTGATTGGGGGCGCGCATTGGGAATTGTGGGCCGCTTTTTCTAGCGGAGCAATTCCTGGAAGTCATTCGACTAACGCGTGAGCTGGAGGGCCGCTAAACGTCGGCTAAAGCCTCATCACGCGGATGTGCCGCGACGAGCGCGGTCGAATACTTTCGACCAATGCTCCCACGACGTGAGCGCTAGCAGAGTGTCGGCGCGCTCGCGGGCATGCCGTGTCAGCGCATCCCACCGCGCACCATCCTTGCGCAGCGCAATAATCCGCCCGGCGATCTGCTCAGCCGTCTCCTGATCACCCACCACCAGTCCGGCGTCATCCACCACTTCGGCTGCTGCGTGACCGGCCCGCACCACGACGGGAATGCCGCGGTGCATCGCCTCCAGCGCGGGGATGCAGAAGCCCTCGTGGCGGCTCATCGAAAGCAGCAGTGACGCGCGGTCGTAGCTCGACAGCAGATCTGCGTTGTCCACCATTCCGGTGAAATCGATCCGCGTCAACACGCCCAGTTCGCGCGCACGCTTGAGCACGAATTTGCTGTAGTCGTAATTCGGCATGCTGCCGACGATCGTCATCGTCGCGTCGACGCCGCCTTCGACGACGTGCGCAAATACCTCCATTGCATCTTCGACCCGCTTGTGCGGCACGACGCGGCCCAGCACCAGCACGTTGAAGGAGTCCGGGTCGGCGCGCGGGATGGCGGTCTTCGCAAGGGTCGGCAGCGTGTCGAACACCGGGGGAATGACCACGATGCCCGCAACGTCGACATAGGGCGCGAGATCCTGCGCCACGTGCCTGGAGTTGGCGACGATCAGATCGAACCCGGCCAGCTTCGGCAATTGCAAAAGCGCCTCTTCGCATAACCCGGCCGTCACCGGCTCGAATTCACGCAACAGCGCAGGGTCGGTGATGCCGTGGTAGTAGCAGATCTTCCTGCACGGCAACGCAAGCAATCGATCGAGATCCGGCGTGACGATCGAATAGCTGACATACAGCAGGTCCTGGCTCGTGACATCCGCGAAAAGCGTTTCGATCGGCCGCACTTGCGATACGGCTACGTCGAAGCCCTTTGCGTAAATGCGCGGTTCCCAACCTGAGCGCTTGGCCATCGCAGCTAACTCGAGGCAATGGTTGCCGACGGCGTCGCCCTCGAAGACGTCCGGTGCACAGATCAGCAGTCTCGTCATTGCGTGCTCACTGTAATCCGTATTTCGTCGAGACGCTGCGCATACGCACGCGCCACCGCGCCCATCGAATAGTCTCTTTCGACACGTTCGCGACCCGCCTGCGCAATGCGCCGGCGCAGATCGGCGTCGCCGAATACCCGGGCAATCTGGCCTGCGGCAATGCCCACGTCGGCATCGCACCAGTACTGCCCTTCGTGGAACAGATAGTCGCCGGGACGCAGCGGTACCAGTTCGCCGTCGACGAGAAAAGCGGTCTGCTCGTCGCAGAAGTCCACGTTGCCGGAGAAGTTCGTGACGACGACCGGTTGACCCAGGGCCATCGCCTCGGCAATCACGCGGCCGAAGCCTTCGCTTCGGTGCAGCGAAATGTACGCGTCGCAGCAGGCCATGAAGTCGATCGTGTCCTGCCGGTTCAACCGCTCGGAGACGATGTGGATGCGTGGGTCCGCTGCCGCCAGCTCGAGCACCTGTCGCCAGGTCGGGTCGTCGCCGCGAACGTTCATCGCCTTGACGACCAGACCGACGCCGCTCGTCTCCTTCGCGAAGGCTTGCTGGAATGCCATCACGCCGGCGACCGGGTTCTTGCGCGTCAGCCACGAATTGCCGTCGAACATCAGGTAGAACAGGAAGTCGTCCTTTGGCAGGCCGTAGCGTTGGCGGTCGATCGCTTGCGGCGTCGGAATGACCACCGCCATCGGCATGGGCCGCACCTTGGTGCGGCCAAGCTTTGCGTATACGGCTTCGACGAAACGGCTTTGCGCCCAGATTTCGTCGACGAACGCGTGGGCCTCCCCGAATGCGCTCGGCCAGTGAGGCAGTTCCCACGGCCACGCGCCGATCCTGTAAGTGTCCGATTCGATCATCCGGCGCCCGCCCTCGAGCGCGAGCCGCACCATTTCCGGCGGCGGCAAACAGAACATACTGACCTGATAACAGAGCTCGTCGCGCAACAGGTGGTTCATCGACGTGTCGATGCGGACCGGTCCACTCATCGGCGCATTGATCAGCGCCACTTCCGTATGGCTGAGCTGCATGGCCTGCGCGGCCATCCGCGCGTCTTCGCCGAGACCGAGCACGCCTTGCGGATAGCCGACGATATTCACGCCGAACGGCCGCATGCGGATGCTGGGCTGCTGGTTTCTGAGCTGGGTGGCCGCCTGATCGCGAATCTCGGTGGGCACGATGCGAAGGTGCCGGAATTGCTGATACTCGACCCGGCCAGGGCCGTACCACCATGCGACGAGGCCCAACGCCCCTTGTACAGTCGTGATGTCGAACGCGGCGCAGAGGTCCGGTCGGTTATCGCGAATACCGAGCAGCAGCCGGGGCAGCGGCAGCGCCGCGGCGCGCGCCGGATGGGTGCGCAGCAGGTCGTCGAGCGTTTCCTGAATGGGCCAATGAAGGTTCGAATACTCCCGCTTGCCGCCGCCCATCCACCATTGCATAGCGTCCAGACGGCCGAGGAAGGTGTCGAGATCGGCCAGCGCCTGCAGGTCGGGCCGGCTGCCGACCAGAAGCGGCAGAAAATGCGGTGCCCGGAACAGCCCGCGCTCATCGCCGTTATCGAGCTCGTTGAGCCTGTCGAAAATTTTCGCCGTCGGCCAGTCGAGCCGGCGGTATTCACGCTTGCCGTTCGTATCCCACCACAGCAGCATGTTGAAGCGGCCTTTGAACGTGCCGAGGTCGATGGTGCGGCTAAGGTCCGGTCTGCTGCTGACGAGCGGCGCGAGAAAGCGTGGCACGTCGATCAACGTACCGCCCCCGTCGTGCTCGATCTCGTTCAACTGCAAAATCGCGGTGGAGGTTTGCCAGACCAGTCTCGGGTATTCGAATTTGCCGTGCTCGTCCCACCAGACCAAAGCGCCAAGACGTCCACCGAACGTTGTCATATCCATGCTGGCGCGCAAGTCCGGGCGGCTGCTCACCAGAAGTTCGAGGAATGCCGGCACGTCGATCCTCGTCGCGTGATGCTCGCTGCCCAGTTCGTTCAGACTGTCCCACACCGGATTCGGCGACCATGACAGCCGCGGATATTCGAACTGACCATGCATTTCCCACCAGCTCAGCGCGGCGAGCTGACCCGAGAACACGCCGAGATCGAGATTGGCGCGTAGATCCGCGCGCGCGTCCACGAGCAGCGTCATGAAGCGCGGCAGCCGGGCGCGAGTCGGCCCGATCGCCAGATCACTTTTCAGCAGCGTTTCGAGCAATACCTCGTCGTCCAGAATGTCGGGCGCATTGCCGGCCAGCCAGAAGCCGACTGCGCTCGGAAATTTGCGAACCAGCGTCTGCGCATCCAGTTGTCTGAGATACGCGACTTCCGCATCGCCCAGCACCCATTCGAAATCCGGATAGTCGCGCTCGCCGTAGGCCTTCCACCAGAAATACAGCGTGATCCGGCCTTCAATCGTCTGATGCTCGAACGATGCCAGCTCGGGCCGGAACTTCAACAGAAAATAAATGGCGTTCGGCAGCGCAAACAGGACTGTCGGCGACGGATGCCGGCATTCCCGGGCCCAGTCTTTGGTCGATGGCATGGTGTTATTGGGGGCTCGCGAGACGCGGACTCATGGTCATCACGAAGTCGGTCGAATCAATGGAAAGGTTCGGCGAATAGAACGGGTCGTTCCACAATGCGTCGCCCCAACGCTTCTTCACGAACTCGATTTCTTCGACGAAGCGAGCCATCTTCTCCGGCGTATCTTCGTAGCCGCGAGAAGCGGACTCGTGGTGGTACAGCTCGGCAAACGGGGTCCACACATTGCGATAGCCCGCCTCGCGCACGCGCAGGCAGAAATCGACGTCGTTGAAGGCGATGACCAGATTTTCGTCGAGTCCGCGCACTTCACGATAGATGCTGGTGCGGATCACGAGACATGCCGCGGTCACTGCGCTCACCGCGTTGCGCAGCACGGCGCGGCAGAAATACCCGGGCGCATTGCGAGGCAGGTACTTGTGACCGTGGCCCGCCAGTCCACCCATGCCGAGATACACGCCGGCATGCTGGATGGTGTCGTCGGGGTAGAGCAGTTTCGCGCCCACCGCGCCCACGTTGTCCTGCAACGCAATAGAAACGAGTTCGCTCAGCCATTCCGGCGTGATCGCTTCGATGTCGTTATTCAGCAGGCAGACGAGCTCGGCTTTGCTCGCGAGCGCAACCCGGTTGTTCAGCGCCGAGTAGTTGAACGGCGAGTCGTCACGGACCACGCGAATGCGTGCGTCGCCTTCGTAGCTCCTGAACAGCTCGAAGGTTTCAGGTTTGACCGAGCCGTTGTCGATGATCGTGATCAGGTAGTTCTGGTACGTGGTGCGCTGCTTGATGGAGTCGACGCACTGCTTGACGAGATCGGCTCCGTCGCGGGTCGGAATGATGATTTCGACGAGCGGTTCTCGCTCGGGCAACTCATACACGATTCGTTGATACACCGCCGCGGCGTCGGCAGGTTGCACTTTCGCCGCGATCTTGCTGCGCGTGAGGTGCTCCTGGACCGCGCGCGCCGCCGCGATGATCGCGTAGGGCTTCGCCTCCGCGCTCGACGCCGTGCTTTCCGGCAATACGCGCCACTGGTACAGCACGCGCGGGATATGGCGGATTGCCTGCGGGCCGGCCGCCTCCATCACGCGCAGCGCGAGATCGTAGTCTTGCGAGCCTTCCAGGCCTTCTCGAAAGCCGCCGACCTGCTGAAGCACAGACGTCTTATAGACGCCGAAATGCGAGATCATGTTCTGGCTGAGGAACAGGTCGTAATTGAAATCGCACTTGAAATACGGATCGTAGCGCTTGCCTTCGATCGTGATCTTGTCTTCGTCGCTGTAGATCAACGCGGCCTGCGGGTCGCGCTGGATCAGCTCCGCCACGTAGTACAGCGCGAGCGGATGCAGCTCGTCGTCGTGATCGAGCAGGCCGGTGTATTCGCCGCTGACCAGCGCCAGGGCGCTATTGCTGGCCGCGCTGATATGGCCGTTGGTGGCGCGATAGACGATCTTGATGCGGGAATCGCGCGCCGCGTACTCGTCGAGAATTTCCTTCACATGCGGCTGCGTGGATTTGTCGTCCGCGATGCACAACTCCCAGTTCGTATAGACCTGGTTGACGACTGAATCGATTGCCATGCGCAGGTATTGCGCAGGCGAGTTGTACGTAGGCATCACGAGGCTGATGAGCGGTTGCCGTTGCCACTCGCGGGCGGCCTCCACGAGGCTCGGGTAGCGCTCCGGCGCGACTTCGTTGATCGCGATCCAGTTCTCGTAGGTGGCCGGCAGCGGGGTGCCGAGCGCCGCCACCGCGTCGGCCTGCGCCAGCGCGGCCTCGTTCGCTTCGCCGAACGGCCGCGAGTTCTCGTCGACCTCCAGCGTGAAGTCGTTCAGCGAGAATGGGCCGGGAAACGCGAGCGGATCGAAGCGCACCGCACGCAGCGTCCACGGAAACGAGATGGTCTGATCGACCCGGCCGGTGGCGTCCGCGCGCAGCCAGACAGCTCCCTGCTCCGACATGCCGTCGCCCTTGTCGACATACAGCATGCACGGCGTTTTCGGCACCTTGCCTGTCACGAGTGTAAAAGCCAGGTGTACGGTGCGCCCGCGCATCTGCTCCCACCCTGCGATGGCAAACTGCGGATCGTTTGTCGTCGCATTCCATTGGTATTCGTCACCTGGGAAGGCTTCAACGTTATTGAGTGGTTGCAGGTCAAGTTTCATGTTGAATGAGGACTTCTAGCTATATTTCTATGAAGGACGACATGGTCGAACGCGTCGCTCGCGTCGAGAGGCCCATGTCGAACGGCACGATCGCGAGGTTTCGCGGCGAACTCTCCTCGCGGGTCAGTTCGAATTGTGAATCATCGGCGCTGGGGCGCCGAATGAACAGGGGAGGCCGACGGATTCGCTTGCGCGAAACCGGGATGTCATTGCGCCCACGATGCATAAAGGTCTTTCAATGGCGAAAGCACCGTTTGCCAGCGCAGGTCCCGTTCGCCCAGGGACGCGCCGCGTTCGAACGTCAACGCGGTGCGGATGGACTGAGCGATGCTCGCGATGTCGTGCGGGTCCAGATATGCCACCTGATCCGCGAAGTACTCGCGGGTCGAGCCGACCTGCGTCACGGCGATTCGCGCGCCCGCCGCATGCGCTTCGAGCGCCGCGAGCCCGGGCGTTTCCAGCGTGCTAGGCAGACAAAACGCGTCGCATGCGGCATAGGCCGAGCGCAGCAACGGCGACTCGTGCGGCAGCGCGCCCACGTAGGTCACCTGGCTGCCGCCGGCTTCGAGGCAGGCGCGCGCATACTCGGGGTCACGCTGATGACCGATCAGGACCACTTTGAGGTCCGGCATGGACTTCATTGCCTGCATGAGCGCAAGCTGGTTCTTGCGCGGCTCGATGTTGCCGACGTTGAGCACGAACGGTCCGCGAATATCGAAGTGATCGCGAAAAAGCTGCGCCGGCACCGGCTCGTAAAACGCTTCTTCGACACCGTTGTAGACCGTTACGAATTTTTCGCGAGGCAGGCCGAACACCTGCGCGAGCGTATCGCATTCGATGTCCGAGTTCGCCACCACGCGATCCGCGAGCGAGAACTGATGGCGGATTTCGTCGACGGGGTACAGATGGCGCGTGGCGTCGGTGATCCACAGGCTGGAGGACACCACGAGCGGCAATCCCAGCTGCTTGATGAAATTGCAGAAATGCACGGAGCCGCCGACGCACGAGAAAAAGTGCACGACGTCATGCTCGAGAAAGCGCGGATTCCACGGATCGAACAGGTCGACCTCAACGTTGTGCGCAGGAAGATGATTGCGATATGCAAGCAGCTGTATCTCACCACCGCCAGGGGTGTGAAAAGCCATGGGGTACGTTGCAAACAGCACTTTCATAGATATGAGCTTATGTCCTCGAACTCTCTAACCTTCCGGCAACGCTTGCCAAGGTGATAACCCGCTTACAATATGCGGCCCGAACCTATAGCGGCCCGCCGCCTTCGACTCTACAGATGCCGTATTGTACCGTGCTTCGTCTGTCATCCCGCCCTCATCCGGGGGGCTACCACGAGCCTATCGCGCGTCGGCGAGCTGCCGCGCGTCGCCGCCCGACAGCGCAGTGCAAGCCCGCAGTACGAGCCAATTGTGCAGGGTGGATAAAGTCATGAGCCAGACGGTTTTGATCACCGGCGCCAACGGCTTTATCGGCAAAGCCGTCTGCGCCGCGCTCCTGCAACGCGGAGACCGGGTTATCGGCGCGGTGCGCCGGGCGCAAACGGTCGCCGACGGCGTGCGCGAATGGCTGCTCGACACCGACGACTTCCAGGGCATCGAGCAACGCTGGCCGGTGGCGTTGCGTTGCGATGCGATCATCCACCTCGCATCGCGCGTCCACATGATGCATGAGACGGCGGCCGACTCGCACGCCCTGTACCGCGCGACCAACGTCGAAGGCACCTTGCGCGTCGCCGCTGCGGCCCATCGCGCCGGCGTGCGCCGCTTCGTGTTCGCGAGCAGCGCGAAAGCCGTGGCGGAAAGCAGCGCCGGCCGGCCCATCAAGGAAACCGACCCGCCCGCGCCGTCCGATCCCTATGGCATCTCCAAACTCGAAGCCGAGCGCGCGTTGCTGGACTACGGCCGCGAGTCGGGACTTGAAATCGTGATCGTTCGACCGCCGCTCGTGTACGGACCGGGCGTGCGCGCGAACTTTCTGCAACTGATGAGCGCGATCGCGAAAGGCATCCCGCTGCCGCTCGGCGCGATTGCCGCGCGCCGCAGCCTGGTGTTCGTCGACAACCTCGCGGACGCACTCGTGCATTGCACCACCGACCCGCGCGCGGCCGGCCACACGTTCCACGTCACCGACGGCCGCGATCTGAGCGTGTCGGAACTCGCGCGGGCGCTGGCGGTGCAACTGCACGCGCCGCAGCGCCTCGTGCCGGTTCCGGTCGGCGTGCTGCGCGTGGCCGGTCGTTTGACCGGCAAAACGGCGCAGGTGGAGCGCCTCGTCGGGGAGTTGCGCCTGGACAGTTCGCACATCTGCGAATGTCTCGGCTGGGTTGCACCGCATACCGTCGAGCATGGCTTGCTGGAGACCGCCGCGTGGTATCGCGCCACGCATTGACCCAGCGTATCGACCGATCCACTTGGCGCACCGAGCGCCCAAACCGTACCTCACTTGCCGCCGATGTCGATCGCTTCACTATCCGCGTATCCGCTTGCTCATCTGCTCCTGTGGGGCACCGTCGCGCTGGGCGCGTGCGCGGCGATCCTGTGGGCGCTGCTCCGAAGCGGCCTTGCATGGCGTCTCGCCACCGACATCCCCAACGACCGCTCGCTGCACACCCGGCCGACACCGCGCATCGGCGGCTGGGGCATCGTGCCGGTGGTCGTCGTGCTGATCTGGCTGCTCGCGCCGTCGCTCTGGCTGCCCGCCTTGACGGCGGCGCTGCTTGCCGCGCTCTCGCAAATCGACGACCGCCGCGGCCTGCCGGCGCGCGTGCGCTTTAGCGGGCATGCGGCGGCGGTGGCGGCGCTGGTCGCCGTGTATCCGGCCGAGGTGCCCTGGTGGGCGCTGGCGGCAATGGCGGTTCTGCTCGTCTGGCTGGTCAATCTCTACAACTTCATGGACGGCTCCGACGGGCTCGCCGGCGGCATGGCGCTATTCGGCTTCGGCGGCTATGCGATCGCCGCGTCGGTGCCGATGAGCGCCACGCCCCACGCGGACGCGGCGCTCGCGCTTGCCAGCATGGTCATAGCGGGGGCGGCGGCGGGCTTTCTGCTGTTCAACTTCCACCCCGCGCGGATTTTTCTGGGCGACGCCGGCTCGATCCCACTCGGCTTCCTCGCCGGCGCGCTCGGCTATTGGGGCTGGCGCGAAGGCGTGTGGCCGGTGTGGTTTCCGGCGCTGTGCTTCGCGCCGTTCATCGGCGACGCGTCCGTCACATTGCTCAAACGCCTGCTGCGCGGCGAAAGATTTTGGCAAGCGCACCGGGAACACTACTATCAAAGAATGGTGCAGTCGGGCGTGGGACACGCATCGACGGCCCGCACCTGGTATTTGTTCATGGTAGCAGGCATAATGCTTGCTATCTGGGCACTACACTTCGCTGTCCTGATTCAATGGCTTGTTGTCGTCGTTTGGGCTGCCTTGCTGGCGGTGGCCGGACTGTGCATTGACCTCCGCTGGCGACGCCATGCGTCCCGTTCCGGGCAATCCTGAGGTTCTACGCAATGAAAAGTTTCAAAGCCCGTTGGCTTTCGTTCAGTGCGTTTGCGTTCGATCTATGCGCGGTGGCTCTGGCCTGGATGCTGGCATACGTGATCCGTTTCAACGGTCCGGTGCCTGCTCCGTTCTGGGCGAGCGGAATGCATGCGCTCGTGTGGGTGCTGCTGAGCTACGCGGTGATGTTCCGCAGCTACGGCCTCTATCGCGGCATGTGGGTGTTCGCGAGCTTGCCCGACCTCGTGCGCATCGCGAAAGCGATCGGCGTCGGCGCGCTGGTCGTCGTGATCGGCTCGGCGCTGTTGCAGCCCGCGCCCGTGGTGCCGCGCTCCGTGCTGATCGTCTCGCCGATGCTGCTGTTCCTCGCCATGGGTGGCTCGCGCGCGCTCTACCGCGCGGCCAAGGAGTTCTATCGCTACGGCGGTCTGGTCGGACAAGGCAAGCCGGTGCTGGTGCTGGGCGCGGGCAACGCCGGAGCGAACCTGGTGCGCGAGCTCAAGCGCTCGGGCGAATGGCGCCTTGCTGGCCTGCTCGACGACGATCCGGTCAAGCAGGGCCGCGAAATGTACGGCTACCGCGTGCTCGGCGCGATCAGCGATCTGCAGAAAATTTGCGCCGAACTGAAAGTCGAACACGTGATCATCGCGGTGCCGTCGGCGTCGGTCGAAGTGCATCGCCGCATCGCCACGCTGTGCGTGCGCGCGGGCGTGCGGGCGATGACGCTGCCGGCGCTCACGCCGCTCACCCAGGGCCAGGCGTTCCTGTCGCGAGTGCGTCAGATCGATCTGGAAGACCTGCTCGGCCGCGAACCGGTGACGATCGACACGGATCACGTCGAAGCGCTGTTGAAGAACCGCGTCGTGATGGTGACGGGCGCGGGCGGCTCGATCGGCTCGGAGCTGTGCCGGCAGATCCTGCGCTTCGGCCCGGTGCAGCTGGTCGCGTTCGACATCTCGGAGTTCTCCATCTATCGGCTGAACGAAGAGCTGCGCGACAAGTATCCGGAAGTGTCGGTGGTGCCGATCATCGGCGACGTGAAAGATTCGCTGCTGCTCGATCAGGTACTGGGGCGCTACTGTCCGCACATCGTGTTTCATGCGGCCGCCTACAAGCACGTGCCGCTGATGGAAGAAGTGAACACGTGGCAGGCCGTGCGCAACAACGTGCTCGGCACGTATCGCGTGGGGCGCGCGGCGATCCGCCACGACGTCGCCCATTTCGTGCTGATTTCCACCGACAAGGCCGTCAACCCGACTAACGTGATGGGCGCGAGCAAGCGTCTGGCGGAGATGGCCTGCTCGGCATTGCAGCAGCAGGGCGCACGGCGCACGCAGTTCGAAACCGTGCGCTTCGGCAACGTGTTGGGCAGCGCCGGTAGCGTGATTCCGAAGTTCCAGGAGCAGATCGCGCGCGGTGGACCGGTCACGGTCACGCACCCGGAAATCACGCGTTTTTTCATGACGATTCCGGAAGCGTCGCAACTGGTGCTGCAAGCGTCGAGCATGGGGCACGGCGGCGAGATCTTCATTCTCGACATGGGCAAGCCGGTGCGCATCGCCGATCTGGCGCACGATCTGATCCGGCTGTACGGCTTCACCGAGGAACAGATTCGCGTGGTGTTCACCGGTTTGCGTCCTGGCGAGAAGCTTTACGAAGAACTGCTGGCGGACGACGAAACGACTACGCGTACGCCGCATGCGAAGTTGCGCATCGCGCGCGCGCGTGAAGTGCCGGACAGCCTGATCGACAATCTGCTGCCGTGGCTGATGCAGCACCGCGTGCCCCCCGACGACGAAGTGCGCCGCGACCTGCGCCGCTGGGTGCCCGAATATCAGCCGGCTACTGCCCCCGCTCTGCGCAGCGTGATGCCGGCGACGCGGGCCTCCTGAGTTTGGCGGGCGGCATGCCCGTCGCACCTGGTCAGCAAGAAGGCGCCGAGGCGCCTTTTTTGCATCATCCCGACGACAGGTTCACATGATCCCGGGGCCGACCATCAAAACCTGCGACAAGGATTCGGCCCGGGCACGCTCGTGGCCTTGGTCGCCGCTGAAAACGCGGCGACCCCCGCGAGCGTTGCAGCAACTTTCAGCATCTTCGCGAGCGGATCGCCGGTCGCATCGCTCGCCTCGTTCACCTGCCGGCCCGCGTTAGCCGTGCATTCGGGCGCTGCGACCGCTGCCGCGGCCGGCTTCGCGGCCCAGACGAGATTGTCCGACACCATGTTCGCGAACGCGGGCAGGCTGGATGCGAAAACGCCAAGCGCGAAAACATGAACTTGCCACTTCATGACGGCCCCTTTCCTTATGGTTATTTAAAAAACTTCAACGGTATCGACACCAGCCGCGGTTCATGAAGCCTAAGCGGCGGCGCAGTGCTTACCGCTTCGTCTTCCTCACCACCATCCACCGCGGCGACTTGAATCGTACGATGCTCATGTACAGCCACACATAGGTCGCCGCGAACACCACCACGAAGCAGAACAGATGCAGCGTATGTCGCCAGAACAGCGTCGCCGGTACGACGGCGATCAGGCACAGCAGCCACAAATACGGCGAGGTCAGTGAATTGCGCCGCGTCAATTCGCGCGCGGTGCGCGCGCCGACCGCCCAGCGCATCAGCCGCTTGTACACCAGCATGTGCAGATGCACGCCGTCGGGAATGCCCGGCGACATGCCGCGAATGAACTTCTTCCGGTAGATCGAAAAGCAGGTTTCGAAAATCGGATACATGAAGAGCAGCACCGGATACCACGCCGACACGTCGCGATTGCGCATCACGAGCATGATCGACAGTTCGGCGAGCATGAAGCCGATGAAGTACGCGCCGCCGTCGCCGAGAAAGATCAGACCCGCCGGGAAATTCCAGATGAAGAAGCCGAGCACCGCGCCCATCATCATGAACGACGCGGACAGCACGATCGGATCGTGCACCTGGAACGCCACGTAAGCGAGCGAGGCGAACATCATGAATGCGACCATCGACGCGAGGCCGTTGAAGCCGTCGATGATATTGATCGCGTTGGCGAGCGCCGCGACGGCCAGCACCGTGACGAAGAACGAGATCACCGCATACGAGAGCAGGAAGTCGAGCGGTGGCACGCTGATGCGCGTGACCGCGATATCGAGCACGAAAAAGGCCAGCGCGGCGGCCGCCATCGTGCAGACGAGGCGCGCGAGCGGCGACACGCGTTTGGTCAGATCTTCGACGAGGCCCGAGCCGAACGCCGGCATGCCGCAAGCCATCAGCCCGAGAATGCCGCCCGACACGGCGGGGTAGGCCCGCTGCAGTTGCACGGCCGACACGATCAGCCCGAGCAAAATTCCGATCCCGCCGATGCGCGGCACCGGACGCACATGGAATTTCTGCACGCCGGCCAGATCGGTATCGGTGGAAAGTTTTTCATGCAGATGCGCATAGCGCACGATCAACAGCGTGATCAGCAGTGAAACGAGAAAGCCGAGCGCAAAACTAAGCATGAAAGTGGGCCTGAGCGAAGACGCCGAATTATACAAACGAAACCCGCGGTGCCCGGAAAGCGGCATGCATCGCGCCGTGGCCCTGCCGCTGCGAGGCAGTCGTCGGCGAATCCTGGATAGTGAGGTCCGAGACGCCCGCAAATCAACGCCGGTCATGGATTTCACCTATTCGGCAGAACTCGCGCGAGGTCGTTAACCTGGATGCGGCGAAGTGTCGGTCACGCGCGACAACGCGGCGTGCACATGCTGAGCTGTTTAGCCGCGCGTAGGCAAAGACGTTACGGAGACCCAATGCTAAACAACATCACGATTCGTGGCGGCCTGACGCTGGTGATCAGCGTATTCGTCGTTTTCCTTCTGACGGTGATCGGTGTCGGTTACGGCGCGCTCAAGCTCGCCAACGGCAGCCTCGATGACACGCAGCGCAGCGCGGTGGCGCTGTCGCATCTGAAGGCAAGCTCCGAGAAGCTGCTGCAGGTGCAGCTGGCGTTGGGCACCTATCAGACCTTGTTTAGCGTCGGCAAGCAGACCGACGATCTGCTGCCGGCCGCGCACAAGGTGCTGGTCGAATCGAGCAAGGATTTCCGCAACTACATGGCTGGCCCGTTTGCGAGCGACGACGAGCGCAGGCTCGCGCAGAGCGTCGAGCAGGCGCGCGCCGCGCTGGTCGACAAAGCGATCGAGCCGGAATTCAAGGCGCTCACCGAGTTCGACTTCAACACCTTCCGCAACATCCAGGGCGAGACTGCAAACAGCCTCTACGCGGCCTATTCGAAGGCGATCGATGCGCTCGAAAACGCGCAGATGGCCGCCGAGCATCAGCAGGCGGCCACCGGCGCGCAGCGTTTCCAACTGGCGACGCTGCTGTTCGTCGCGATCGGCGCGGTCGCGCTCGTGATCGGCGTGGCGGCCCGCATGGCGTTGTCGGCGGCGCTCATCAAGCCGGTCAACGCGACCGTCAGGCACTTCGAGCGCATGGCCGCCGGCGACCTGACGGTGGCTATCAAAGTCCGCTCGCGCAACGAGATGGGTCAGTTGCTCGGCGCGCTGACCAAGATGCGCGACGGCCTCGTCGACACGGTCGCCAAAGTGCGCGCCAGCACGAGCGCGATCACGCAGGGCGCGAACGAAATCGCCTCGGGCAATGCGGACCTGTCCGCGCGCACCGAGCAGCAGGCGGCCGCGCTGCAGCAGACCGCCGCGAGCATGGAACAGTTATCGGCGACGGTGAAGCAGAACGCGGACAACGCCAAGCAGGCCAATCGGCTAGCCCATGGCGCGCTCGACACGGTGACGCGCGGCGGCACGGTGGTCTCGCGCGTCACTACGACGATGGACGGCATCAGCGCGTCCTCGCGCAAGGTGACGGAGATCATCGGCATGATCGAGGGGATCGCGTTTCAGACCAATATTCTCGCGTTGAACGCCGCGGTCGAGGCGGCGCGCGCCGGCGAGCAGGGACGCGGCTTCGCGGTGGTGGCTTCGGAAGTGCGCAGTCTCGCGCAGCGCTCGGGCGCGGCGGCCAAGGAGATCAAGGAGTTGATCGGCGAATCCGCGGCCAAGGTCGAGGAAGGCGCTTCGCTCGTGTCGGATGCGCAGAAGACGATTCACGAAGCGATGAGCGCGGTGGAGCGCGTAACGGGCGTGATGAAGGAGATCGAAGCGTCCGCGCTCGAACAGAGCGACGGCATCGAGCAGGTCAACAAGGCCGTCTCGCAGATCGATGAAGTCACCCAGCACAATGCGGCACTCGTCCAGCAGGCAGCGGCTGCGGCGAAGTCGCTTGAAGAGCATGCCGTTGCGCTGCGCGATGCGGTGGCGGTGTTTCAGCTCGATGCGCCGGCGGTTTGAACGAGGCGCTCGAACGCGCCTCGGCCGCTCATGCGAAGCCGTTCGGATTGCTCGACTGCCAGCGCCAGTGGTCCGCGCACATCCGCTCGATGCCGAATTGCGCGCGCCAGCCGATGATGCGCTGCGCCGCGGCCGGATTCGCGAAGCACGACCCGACGTCGCCCGGACGGCGCGCGACAATCTCATAGGGCACCGGCTTGCCCGACGCTTTTTCGAACGCGCGGACCACGTCCAGCACGCTATAACCCTGGCCCGTGCCGAGGTTCACGACGAAACTCGCATCGCGCTCGACGAGCGCATCGAGCGCGGCGAGATGTCCGCGCGCCAGATCGACCACGTGGATGTAGTCGCGCACGCCCGTGCCGTCGGGCGTCTCGTAGTCGCCGCCGAACACGCGCAGTTTTTCGAGCTTGCCGACCGCCACCTGCGCGACATACGGCATCAGGTTGTTCGGAATGCCCGCCGGATCTTCGCCGATCAGCCCGCTCTCGTGCGCGCCGACCGGATTGAAGTAGCGCAGCGTGGCGATGCGCCATGACGGATCGGCCAGTTGCAGATCGCGCAATACCTGCTCGGCAATCAGCTTCGACTGGCCATACGGATTGGTGGCCGACAGCGGGAACGACTCGTCGATTGGCGAACTCTGCGGCACGCCGTACACCGTTGCCGAGGAACTGAACACGAACTGCTTCACGTTGCGATCGCGCATCACGCCGAGCAGGCTCAGCAGGCTGCCGACGTTGTTGCCGTAGTACTCGATCGGCTTCGCAACGGATTCGCCCACTGCCTTGAGCGCGGCGAAGTGAATCGCGCCGGTGATCGGATGCGCGTCGAAAATGCGGTTGAGCGCGGCTGCGTCGCGGGCATCGTTTTCGTAGAAGGTCACGGCGCGCCCGGTGATTTTTTCCACGCGCCGCAACGATTCGCGGTTGCTGTTCACGAGGTTGTCGATTACCACGACGTCGAACCCGCCGTTGAGCAGTTCGACACATGTGTGCGAACCGATGAAGCCCGCGCCGCCCGTTACCAGAATCGTGCCCTTCGTCATGCTAGCGCTCCGTTAAAGTAAGACACCCGTGATTTTCTGCACCAGGTCTTTGTAGTTTTCGACGACGACCCGTTCGTCGAATTCCCGTGCGACCTTCTGCCGGCCGCGCTCGGCCATCGCGCGGCGTTCGGCGTGGCTCATGTCGAGCATGCGCGCAAGTTGTGACGCAAGACTGTCCGCGTTGCGCACTTCGCACAGCAAGCCGTTGATGCCGTCGCTCACCACTTCGCGGCAACCCGGCACGTCCGTCGCGACGATCGGCCGGCCCATTGCCGACGCTTCCATCAGGGTGCGCGGCACGCCTTCGCGGTACGACGGCAATACGATGCAGTCGGCATCGGCGATCAAGGGGCGCACGTCGTGCGCCTCGCCAAGATACTCGATGATGCCTTCCTGTTCCCACGCAGCCACTTCTTCGCGGGTGATCGCGCTCGGATTGTCGACGCCCACCGGACCGAGCAGTTGGAACCGCGCGCGCGGATAACGTTCGCGCAAGCTGCGCGCCGCTTGCACATATTCACCGACGCCCTTGTCCCACAGCAGCCGCCCGATCAGCACGAACCTGAAATCAGGCCGCTCCGGCAACGGCGTCAACGCGAACTGTTCGAGATCGACGCCTTCGCCGTGCAAGAGCCGGGCACGCTCGGGATGCGCCAGCAGCTTTTGCTCGACGAACGCGGCCTGATCGTCGCGATTCAGAAACCAGACTTCACGCGGGAAACGGAACGCGAAACGATACAGCCTTTTCGCCACCTGGGCGGCGCGGCTGTGCTGGATGAACACATAGCCCAGACCGGTCGTGATCGCCACCGACTGCACGCCCGCAAGCTTCGCGGCGATGGAGCCGTAGATGTTCGGCTTGACCGTGTAGTGGAACACCACGTGCGGACGGATGCTTCGGTATTGCCGGTAGAGCGCTGCGAGCGTGCGCAGATCGTCGCGCGGATTGGTGCTTTTCGAGGCGATTGGCAGTTCGATGCAACGGCAGCCCATCGCAGTCAATAGCGCGAAAGTCCGGTCGCGCGGTGCGAGCACCGTCACGTCGACGCCGCGTCCGACCAGCATCCGGATCAGCCCTTGCCGATAGGTATAGATGGCCCAGGCAGTATTGCAGACGAGGGTGATACGCAGCGCGGGCGTCGACTTCAGGGCAGGTTTCATGCGGGAGCGGGCGTGGCGTTGAGTGGAGCGGGGCATGGCTCAGTCAGTGACTCGCACGCGGCGCGAGCAGCGCGCGTTTGACCCGCTGCAGCGCGTGGTACGGCGTCACCAGGTGCAGCAGATTCTTGGCGAGTCCCAGCCAGTCGTATGGATTGGCGGGATTGAAGTAGCGCAATTGCAGCCGCAGCGTCGAACTCACCTGACGGCGCCGTTTGGTCGCGCTGATGCCGTCTTCGTTCAGCTCGTAGTAGAGACCGAGCTCCGGCAGATTCGCGCAGTCATAGCGCTCCATCAGGCGCACGAACAGATCCAGGTCTTCGGCCGAGCGGTAGGCCGCGCGATAGTTGCCCACGGCGCGCACGGCGTCGATGCGCAGCATCATCGAAGGATGCGCGAGACACGAGCGGAAAAAGCGCATGCGCCGGATCAGGGCCGGCTCGGCGGGCGGCGTCAGCATGAAGAGCGGCTCGCCCGCGCGCGTGACCACCTGCGTCCACATGCCTAGGCCTGCCACCTGCGGATGCGACTCCATGAACGCGCGTTGCCTCGCGAGCCGGTGCGGCACGCTACGGTCGCCCGCGTCGATACGCGCGGCGTAGCGAAAGCCGCGCTGCGCGAGCGCGTCGATGCCCGCTTGCAACGCGCGCTCGATGCCGCCGTTGCGCGGCATGCGCAACACGTCGATGCGCAGATTGGCGAGCCTCGGCGCGACGATCGGCGGCGTGCTGCCGTCATCGACGATCAGCACATGGACCGGCGCGCTTTCGCTGAACGACGCGAGCGTCAGATCGACGTCGGCCTGGCCGTTGTACGCGGGCATCAGGACGGCGACGTCGTCGAGCGTGGCGGATGAGTTCGTCATGGGCGCAATTTGAAGCGGATGTAACAAAGATTGATCGACGCCGCCGCCAGATAGCCGGCCGCGAGACCCACCAGCGCGCCATACGCGCCGAGCCGCGGAATCGCCAGCAGATTGACCGCGAATGCGATGGCCAGCGCCAGCAGCCATTTGCACAGCAACACGAACTTGGCCTGATACTTCAGCACGATCAGATTGCCGATCGCTTCGATGCCGGCCGGCAGGGACAGCCACACGGCCCAGCGGAAGATTCCGATTGCGCCTTCGAAGTCCGGCCCGAACACACGGCGAATAATGAAGCCCGCGAGCAGGTCCAGCACGCATGCGCCGCCCACCATCAGCGCGGCGGTCATCGCAGTGAGCCGCCACATGTTGCGGCGCAGTTGCCCGGCTTGCTGCACGCGGTAGACGAACGCAGGCGCGATGGTCTGCGCGAGCATCAGCGCGAGCGTGATCCAGTTTTCGTTCAACTGCTGTGCGGCGGAATAGCGGCCCAGGTCGGCGAACGAGATAGCGCGTTCGAGCATCAGCCGGTCGAGTTTCAGGAACAGATACATACAGATCAGGCCGAGCCAAAACACCGTGCCCGCGCTCGCGAAATGCCTGAACAGCGTACCGTCGACCTGCCAGCCGAGCCGGCCGCCGTGGCGTCGCATGAAGTAGATCAGCAGCACCGCGCCGATTGCCGCCGATTCGAGCGCCCACAGCCAGCCGAAGCGCGCGGGCGCCGCCGCCGCACGCACCAGCAGATACACGCAGCCGGCCTTGACGAGAGCCGTGCTCATACTGGTGAGCAACTGCGGCTTGCTATAGGTCATGCTTTGCAGCCACGCGTTGATCACGCCGACGAACGGTTCGCGAAACAGCATCGTCACCGCGAGTCCCGCGAGCATCGCACCGACCAGCGGGTCGAACCTGTGCAGCGCAATGCCAAGCCACGTGAGCAGCAGCGCGCCCACCGACACCGAGAAGCGCAACGCAAACGCGCTGCCGAGCACGGTGCCGAGTTGCGCGGCCGGTCTGCCGACGATAGTGGGTACGAGGATTTCCGCGCCGCAGACCCAGGTGATCGGCGAGAGCACCAGTAGCAGCGTGTTCGCGTATTGCCACTTGCCGAACACGTCCGGCCCGAAGTAGCGCGCCAGCAGGCCGCTGATGGCAATCGCCACGCCGATCTGCGTGAGTCTTTCGAGCCCGAGCCAGACGATATTCGTAAAAGCGCGCGTGACGTCGGGATTGGCGAAGCGCTTGAGCGTCAGCATCCGTTGACCGCTCGGCGGTCCATCCAGGGGTCCATGCAGGCAGATAGCGCGGCGGCGTTCCGTGCGTTTGCCCACCTGGCCGGCCACCGCGGCAACTTTACGAACGGAGGGCGTCTAAGCATTAGAATGGCGTTGTTCAGGCGGTCGGAAAAACGCAATTATAAGTTGGAACCGGACCGCTTCCGGCAAGGACGCCCCGCAGGGTTTTAGCGCTACGTTTTATCACTGGCCTCATACTAGTTTTACCGCGAGTCTTACCGATATTCAGCGGTGCGCCTGTCAAATTTTCCACTGCACGTAAGTGAGCCAACATGATCTCCCAATCCATTTTCAAGGCATATGACATTCGCGGCGTGATCGGCAAGACGCTCGACGCCGATGCGGCGCGTTCCATCGGCCGTGCGTTTGGCAGCGAAGTGCGCGCGCAAGGTGGCGATGCGGTGGTGGTCGCGCGCGACGGTCGCCTGTCCGGTCCCGAACTTGTCCAGGCATTGTCGGACGGGCTGCGCGCTGCCGGCGTCGATGTGGTCAACGTCGGCATGGTGCCCACGCCGGTCGGCTACTTCGCGGCCAGCGTACCGTTGCAGCTCGAAGGCGGCGAACGCCGTGTCGATTCCTGCATCGTCGTGACGGGCAGCCACAATCCGCCTGACTACAACGGCTTCAAGATGGTGCTGCGCGGCGCGGCCATTTACGGCGAGCAGATTCTCGCGCTGCATAAGCGCATCGTCGACGAGAACTTCAGCGACGGCAACGGCACCTACACCGAATACGACATCGCCGACGCGTATCTCGATCGCATCGCGAGCGACATCAAGCTCGCACGTCCGATCAAGATCGTCGTCGATACGGGCAACGGCGTTGCCGGCGGCCTCGCGCCGAAGCTGTTCAGAAAGCTCGGCTGCGAACTGGTCGAACTGTTCACCGAGATCGACGGCAACTTCCCGAACCATCACCCGGACCCGGCTCACCCGGAAAACCTGCAGGACGTGATCCGCGCGTTGAACGAGACGGATGCGGAAATCGGCTTCGCGTTCGACGGCGACGGCGACCGCCTGGGCGTCGTCACGAAAGACGGCCAGATCATCTATCCGGACCGCCAACTGATGTTGTTCGCCGAAGAAGTGCTGTCGCGCAACAAGGGTGCGCAGATCATTTACGACGTGAAGTGCACGCGCAATCTCGCGAAGTGGGTGAAGGACAAAGGCGGCGAGCCGCTGATGTGGAAGACCGGCCACTCGCTCGTGAAGGCGAAGCTGCGCGAAACCGGCGCACCGCTTGCCGGCGAGATGAGCGGCCACGTGTTCTTCAAGGACCGCTGGTACGGTTTCGACGACGGCCTGTACACCGGAGCGCGTCTGCTCGAAATCCTCACGCGCGTCGCTGACCCGAGCAAGCTGCTGAACTCGCTGCCGAATTCCAACTCCACGCCCGAGCTGCAACTGAAGCTCGAAGAAGGCGAGAACTTCGAACTGATCGCGCGGTTGCAGCAGAACGCGAAGTTCACCGGCGCGGACGACGTCGTGAAGATCGACGGCCTGCGTGTCGAGTACCCGGACGGCTTCGGTCTCGCGCGTTCGTCGAACACCACGCCCGTCGTGGTGATGCGCTTCGAGGCCGATAACGACGCGGCGCTCAGACGCATCCAGGAAGACTTCCGCCGCGTGATCCTCGCGGAGAAGCCCGACGCGAAGCTGCCCTTCTAAAGGCTCGAGCGGCGGCGCAGACCGGGCGGCGTTGTCCGGTTCGCCCGCTTGTCATCGCTGCGGTTGTCGAACGCGGCGCGGTTTTGCATGACCGCGCCGCGTTTTTTCATGTCGCGTTTTCATGTGATTCACATGTGACGCGCTAGAATTGCCGTCTTCGTGAGCCAGCGCCGGGTCGCCCGGTGTTTTCTCATCCCCTCGGGGCCCTGTGCGAAGCGACAGGTCGGGGGCTCTTTCAACGCATCTGCGGGCCGGATAGCCGGCTTTCCCACTCTTGAGCGTGCAAAAGATATTGATCGTGAGGGTGTCGTCGTTGGGCGACGTCGTTCACAACATGCCGGTGATCGCCGACATCCGACGCCGTCACCCCAACGCCCAGATCGACTGGCTCGTCGAAGAAAGCTTCGTGGGACTCGTGCAACTGGTCGGCGGCGTGCGGCGGGCCATTCCCATCTCGCTGCGGCGCTGGCGCAAGCGCATGCTGTCGGTCGAGAACTGGCGCGAGATCGGCGCGTTCCGCCGCGCGCTCGCCGCCGAGCACTACGACCTCGTGATCGACTGCCAGGGGCTCATCAAGACCGCGTGGGTCGCGAGCATGGCGCGCGGGCCGCTGGTCGGCCTCGCGAACCGTACCGACGGCGCGGGCTTCGAATGGCCGGTGCGCTTTTTCTACGGCAAGCGCGTGCCGATTGAACCGCGCACCCACGTGGTGGAGCGCACGCGGCAACTGGTCGCCGCAGCGCTGAACGACCCGCCTCCGCATCCCACCGACGACATCGACTTCGGCATCGACACCGGGCGCGCCGCGCTGGCTTTGTCGCAGGCCAATCTGAATCTGCCGGTGCCGTATGTGGTGTTCGTGCACGCCACGTCGCGGGCTGACAAGCAGTGGCCCGACGCCGCGTGGATCGAGCTGGGTCAGTCGCTGGTGCGGCGCGGCGCGTCGATCGTGCTGCCGTGGGGCAGTGACGCCGAGCGCGCGACCAGCGAGCGTCTCGCGAAGGAATTCGGCGCGGCCGCAATCGTGCCGCCGAAGCTGTCGTTGCCCGCGGTGGTCGGGCTGCTCGATGGCGCGGCGGCCACGGTCGGCGTCGACACGGGCCTCGTGCACATTGCGGCGGCGCTCAAGCGGCCCACGGTCGAGTTGTACAATTTCTCGACCGCATGGCGCACTGGCGGCTACTGGTCGCCGAACGTCGTCAATCTCGGCTCCGCCGGCCAGCCGCCCACACTGCAACAGGTCAAATCGGCACTGGCCGGTTTCGGCCTGCTGTAACCCGTCGGTGCCTTCGCCTCGCGCACCCTCCGTTTCCAGGGCGACCATGAACGAAACCCAGATCATCGAAGTAGCGAACGCCGACTGGCACGCCCGCAACCTGTCCGTGCCGCGCGAGACGCTCCTGGCCGGCGTCGAGCGGGGCAAGGTGCTGTACTTCCCGAACCTGCGCTTTGCGATCGAAGGCGGCGAGCAGGCGCTGCTCGATCCCGCGCTCGCCGATCCCAGCCGCAAGAACATCAGCCTCGAACCCAACGGCGGCGCATTGCACGGCGTGGCCGGCGACGCCGTGACGCAATCCGCGGTGCGCGCGTTGATCGCGCGTTATCAGGTCAATGCGCGCACGCTGGTCGACGGGCTCTTTCCCGAATACAACGGCCGGCTGCGCGTCGCGCCGACCAGCTTGCGGCTGCATCAGGTGGAAACGCGCGAAACCTCATGGCGCAAGGACGACAGCCGCCTGCACGTCGACGCGTTCCCGTCGCGGCCGAACTACGGCGAGCGCATTCTGCGCGTGTTCGCCAATGTCAATCCGCATGGCGCGCCGCGCGTGTGGCGGGTCGGCGAACCGTTCGAGGACATGGCGCGGCGTTTCCTGCCGCGCATCAAGCCGCAGATGCCGGGCTCCGCGTGGGTGCTCAATCTGCTGCATGTCACCAAGTCGCGGCGCAGCGAATACGACCATCTGATGCTCAACCTGCACGACGGCATGAAGGCCGACCTCGATTACCAGAAGACGAGCCCGCAGCAGACCATGCCGTTTCCGCCGGGCAGCGTATGGGTGTGTTTCTCCGATCAAACCTCGCACGCGGTGATGTCCGGCCAATTCATGCTGGAGCAGACGTTCTTCCTGCCGGTCAAGGCGATGGCGCAGCCCGAGTGCGCGCCGCTCGGCATTCTCGAGCGCCTGAAGGGCAGGGCGCTGGTTTGAGCGCCGCGCACGTCGTGGGCGATTGGCGAGGCGCGTGCTGCGGTGCGCTCGAGCGCGCGAAGAATGCGCTGCATGCGGACCAAGCGCGGTGTGCGCAGCGCACACAACGAGCGCCGTGCGTGCAGCGCGCACAGACCGTGGATCGCCGATGCTAAGGGCCCTCTATAACGCGCTGTGGTGGATCATCGCGCCGTTTGCCGTGCTGCGTCTGTTGATCCGCTCGCGCAAGGAGCGCGGTTATCGCGCCCATATCGGCGAGCGCTTCGGCTACTCACGCGGACGCTTGCCGGAAGACAATGCGCCGCTGATCTGGGTGCATGCGGTGTCGGTCGGCGAAACGCGCGCCGCCGAGCCGCTCATCGACGCCCTGATGAAAGCGCGCCCCGATGCGCGCATTCTGCTGACCCATATGACGCCGAGCGGCCGCGCCACCGGCACGCAGATTTTCGGCGACCGCGTGCTGCGCAGCTATGTGCCGTACGACATGCCGCATGCGGTGCGGCGGTTCTTGCGCACGTGGCGGCCCTCGCTCGGTCTGGTGATGGAGACCGAAGTGTGGCCGACGCTGATCGACGAATGCCGACGCGCTGACGTGCCGCTCATGCTGACCAATGCGCGCATGTCGGCGCGTTCGTATAAGCGCGCGGCCAGGTTCGGCGGCGCGGCCAAAGACGTGTTCGGCGGTTTTTCGCGTGTGCTCGCGCAAAGTCCGTCGGACGCCGAGCGGCTCAGCGCGCTCGGCGCGCGCAATGTCGCGGTGCTGGGCAATCTGAAGTTCGATATGAGCACGCCGCCGGAACTGGTGGCGCGCGGTCATGCCTGGCGCGCGGCGCTCGGCGCGCGGCCGGTGTGGGTGGCGGCGAGCACGCGCGAAGGCGAAGAGGCGTTGGTGTTGCAGGCGCTCGCGGCGCTCGGCGTCGATGACGCGCTGCTGATCCTGGTGCCGCGCCATCCGCAACGGTTCAACGAAGTGGCGGCACTCGTCGAGAAGGCCGGGCTGCGGTTGGAACGGCGCTCGAAGTGGGCGCCGGATGCCAAACTGGCCTCGGCGGCTGCGGTCACGAGCGGTGCGGTGCCGGCTTTGCCGCCCGGCGTCGACGTGCTGCTGGGCGATTCGATGGGCGAGTTGGGCGCCTACTATGCGGCGGCGGACCTGGCGTTCATCGGTGGAAGTCTGCTGCCGCTCGGCGGACAGAATCTGATCGAAGCGTGCGCGGTCGGTGTGCCGGTGCTGATCGGGCCGCACGTTTTCAACTTTACGCAGGCCACCGCGGATGCGGTCGCAGCGGGTGCGGCGGTGCAGGTGCAAGACCCGGCCGATCTGGCGCGCGCATTGCGCGAGCTGTTCGGCGACAAGGCGCGGCGTCTGGCGATGAGTGGAGCGGCTTCGGCATTCGCCGCGCGCCATCGCGGCGCGACGGCGCGGACCGTGGATGTGGTGATGGCGGCGTTGCCGGAGTGAGGCGGTGACTGCGAGGGCGGGCTGACGCACCGGATGCAACGCGTGCACCAGGTGCCTCTCGGCATCAAACCTTCAACAACCCCTTCTTCTCGATAAACCGCACGACTTCATCCAGGCCGTCGAGCGCCTTGAGGTTGCACATCACGAAGGGCCGCTCGCCGCGCATCTTCTTCGCGTCCGTTGCCATCACGTCGAGATTCGCGCCCACCATCGGCGCGAGATCCGTCTTGTTGATCACCAGCAGATCCGACTTCGTGATGCCGGGGCCGCCCTTGCGCGGAATCTTCTCACCGCCCGCCACGTCGATCACGTAGATCGTGAGGTCCGACAGTTCCGGGCTGAACGTCGCGGCCAGGTTATCGCCGCCCGATTCGATGAACACGATATCGGCATCGGGAAAGCGCGTCAGCATGCGCTCGACGGCTTCCAGATTGATCGACGCGTCTTCGCGGATCGCCGTATGCGGGCAGCCGCCGGTTTCGACACCCATGATCCGCTCGGCCGGCAACGCGCCCGCCACGGTCAGCAGGCGCTGGTCTTCTTTCGTGTAGATGTCGTTGGTGATCGCGACGAGGTCGTATCGGTCGCGCATCGCCTTGCAGAGCATTTCGAGCAACGTGGTCTTGCCGGAACCGACCGGTCCGCCGACGCCCACGCGCAGCGGCGGCAGTTTCCGGGTTCGGACGGACGAATGGGCGGGATGATGAGCTGCGTTCATGATGGATCGTGTTATGAGCGGAAGAGCCGCGAATACTGCGACTCGTGACGCGCCGACAGAATGCCGAGTTGCGGCGCGAACGTGTTGATGTTCTCGGGTGACGTGGCGAGCGCGCGCGCGACCGCTGCATCGATGGGCTGGCGCAAGGCGACGATGATGCGTTGGCCCGCGAGCTGTCCTAACGGCACGGCCTTCAATGCCGCGGCGGCCTGGTTCTCGACCCAGCTGAACGCGTATGCGGCGAGCGCAGCATCGACGGCCGCGTCGTGCGCCCAGGCAGCGAACGCGAATGCCGTGGGTTGCGCGAGCGGTGTGAGCGAAGCGAGCGTCGCGCGTCTGGGCGCATCGCCCCATTCGAGCGACGCGCACAACTGCCGCAGCGACCAGCCCATCTGCTCGGTTTCGCGGCGCAATTCCGCGGACTCGCGGCTCGCGAGAAATTCGCGGTTGGCCTCAGCGAGAGCGGCGGCGTCATGCGTGCGCCAGCGTTCCATCTGATGCGCGAGAAACGGCAGCTCGCCGTGCGCGAGCACGTCGCTCAGCCCGCTTTCGATCCACGCGCGGGCGGACTCGGCGTCGGTGATCAACTGCGCTTCGATTGCCGCTTCGAGACCTTGCGAGTAGCTGAACGCGCCGATCGGCAGCGCCGGCGATGCGAGATGCAGCAGCGCGGTGAGCTCAGCGATGCGCATGATGCGCGTGGCCGCATGATTCGTCGTGCACGTGGCCGCTATGGTCGTGATCGTGCTGATGCCCGTGCTCGTGGGAATGACCATGCGAAGCGTGGGTGGGCCCGTGCGGATGATCCTGCGAGCCGGCATTGTCATGCCCATGATGCTCGCCGAACACCTGCTGCGCGAGCGCGTAGTCTTCGGCGAACGTCTCGTCGTGCCCATGCTTGTGCCCGCCGCCATAAGCGCCGGACTCGGGCTCGAACGGCAGCGACGCCCGCTCGACCGTTGCGCCGATGCGCTCGAGCATATCGGCCAGCACCGGATCGTATTCGAGCTTCAGATAATCGGCGCCCACTTCCACCGGCGTATGACGATTGCCGAGGTGATAGGCGGCGCGCGTCAGCGTCAGCGAATCTCGCGCGCGCACATACAGCAGCGCCTGCGCCGCGGCGACCACGCGCACGAGGCCGCCGTCGTCGGCCACCAGCACGTCGCCGCCGCGCAGCACGGTGCCGCGCGGCAACAGCAGCGCGACTTGCTCGCCGTTATCGAGCGTGGCGGCGAGTCGGCTCTTGCGCCGTTCGTCGAAAGCGAGCGTCAGCGTCGGGGCCCGCTTCACCAGCACAGGGGCCAGCTTCAGATGGGGCGCCAGCAGTTTGTCGAGAGTGCGCATGGTCAGAATAGAAAATAGCGTTGCGCCATCGGCAGCACGGTAGCCGGTTCGCAGGTCAGCAACTGGCCGTCCGCGATGACCTGATAGGTTTCCGGATCGACGCTGATCGCCGGACGCCACGCGTTGTGAATCATGTTCGCCTTCGAGATGTTGCGGCAGTTCCTCACGGCCACGATACGCTTGTTCAGCCCATAACGTTCGGCTACGCCCGCGTCGGCGGCCATCTGCGACACGAAGGTCAGCGACGTGCGCGCGAGTGCGCCGCCGCGCGTGGCGAACATTTCGCGATAGTGGACCGGCTGCGGTGTCGGTATCGACGCGTTGGGGTCGCCCATCTGCGCCATCGCGATCATCCCGCCCTTGAGAATCAGCGACGGCTTGATGCCGAAGAACGCCGGCTCCCAGAACACCAGATCGGCCCACTTGCCCGGTTCGACGGAGCCGACTTCATGCGCGATGCCGTGCGTGATTGCCGGGTTGATCGTGTACTTGGCGACGTAGCGCCTCGCGCGGAAGTTGTCGTGGCGCGCGTTGTCTTCCGGCAGCGCGCCGCGCTGCACCTTCATCTTGTGCGCGGTCTGCCAGGTGCGGATGATCACCTCGCCGACCCGGCCCATCGCCTGCGAGTCGGACGACAGCATCGACAGCGCGCCGAGATCGTGCAGGATGTCTTCCGCGGCGATGGTCTCGCGGCGAATGCGCGATTCCGCGAACGCGATGTCTTCCGCGATCGACGGGTCCAGGTGATGGCACACCATCAGCATGTCGAGATGCTCGTCGAGCGTGTTGACGGTGTAAGGGCGCGTCGGATTGGTCGACGAGGGCAGCACGTTCGCCTCGCCGCACACCTTGATGATGTCCGGCGCGTGGCCGCCGCCCGCGCCTTCGGTGTGATACGTGTGAATCGTGCGGCCTTTGAACGCGGCCACGGTCGCTTCGACGAAACCCGCTTCGTTCAGCGTGTCTGTGTGAATCGCCACTTGCGTGTCGGTGTCGTCGGCGACAGACAGGCAGTTGTCGATTGCGGCGGGCGTCGTGCCCCAGTCCTCGTGCAGCTTCAGACCGATCGCGCCGGCCGCGATCTGCTCCAGCGCCGGCTGCGGCTGACTCACGTTGCCCTTGCCGAGAAAGCCCAGGTTCATCGGATAACCATCGGCTGCCTGCAGCATGCGTTCGAGATGCCACGGACCCGGCGTGCACGTGGTTGCGTTGGTGCCGGTCGCCGGGCCGGTGCCGCCGCCGAGCATCGTCGTCACGCCGCTCGCGAGCGCTTCTTCGATCTGCTGCGGGCTGATGAAGTGAATGTGCGTGTCGATGCCGCCCGCCGTCACGATTAGGCCTTCGCCCGCGATCACTTCGGTGGACGCGCCGATCGGGATGGTCACATTCGGCTGGATGTCGGGATTGCCCGCCTTGCCGATTGCGGCGATGCGGCCGTCCTTGATGCCGATGTCCGCCTTGACGATGCCCCAGTGGTCGAGAATCACCGCGTTGGTCACGACCGTGTCGACCACGTCTGCGTGCACGCGCTGCGACTGTCCCATGCCGTCGCGAATCACCTTGCCGCCGCCGAATTTCACTTCTTCGCCGTACGTGGTGAAGTCGCGCTCGACTTCGATCAGCAATTCGGTGTCGGCGAGGCGCACGCGGTCGCCGGTCGTGGGGCCGAACATTTCCGCGTACGCGCGGCGGCCAATGCGTAATGTCATGGTGTGAGTCCGGAGGTGAGCAGGGCGGTTCGGGCGCGGCAGCGCATGTCGCGCGTCACAGCTTACCCATCACTTTGCCGTTGAAGCCGTAGACGAGACGCTCGCCCGCCAGTTCGACCAGCTCCACCGTGCGTTCCTGGCCGGGCTCGAAGCGCACGGCGGTGCCCGCCGCGATGTTCAGCCGGAAGCCGCGAGCGGTTTCGCGATCGAAGGAGAGCGCTTCGTTCACTTCATAGAAGTGGTAGTGCGAGCCGATCTGCACCGGGCGGTCGCCGGTATTCGACACCACCAGCGAGAGCGTAGCGCGGCCTGCATTGAGCTCGTGTTCGCCGTCGTCGATGAGGAGTTCGCCGGGAATCATGGGGCCTGCCTTGTGCGCTTAAGGGATTGGATGATGGACGGTGACGAGCTTCGTGCCGTCGGGGAAGGTGGCTTCGACCTGAATGTCGGGGATCATCTCCGGCACGCCTTCCATCACGTCGTCGCGCGTGAGCAGTGTGGTCCCGTAGTGCATGACCTCGGCGACGGTTTTGCCGTCGCGCGCCGCTTCCATCAGCGCCGCGGTGATGAAGGCGATCGCTTCCGGGTAGTTCAGTTTGAGGCCGCGGGCGCGGCGCCGCTCGGCGAGCAACGCGGCGGTGAAGATCAACAGCTTGTCCTTCTCGCGAGGTGTCAGCTTCATCGAATGTGTGCGTTCTAGTGGGCGGTCGGATTTGCCTTCGGCATCGACAGGCGTCGTGGCGGTCGCGTCAATGGCTGCCGGGGCCGCGACAGTCGCTGCAGGTCACAGCGCCGACCGGGTGCGACGTATGCCGGCGAGCCGACGAAGCGGGCAGGACCGATAGTCCGGTCACGGTATCAAGTCCCGCTAACGGCGGGCTTACAGATCGGCCGGCAATGGGGCGCCGAACCACTTTTTCGACATCGTGTCGAGCGTGCCGTCGTGCTTCGCCTGCACGATTGCGGCGTTCACTTTCTGTTGCAGACGCGGCTCGTTCTTGTTCATGCCGACGAAGCACGGCGAGTTCTTGATCACGAACTTCGGCTCCGGGCGGCGCGGCGGATTTTTCGCGATGATCGCGGCCGCGACGATGTTACCCGCGGCGATCAGTTGCACCTGGCCCGACAGGAATGCGGCGATCGTCGCATTGTTGTCCTCGAAGCGTTTGATGGTCGCGTTCGGCGCCATCTGCGACAGGCCGATTTCCTCCAGTGCACCACGCGTTGCGCCGACCGTCTTGCCGGTGAGGTCGGCGGGGCCGCTCACCTTGATGTCGGCGGGGCCGAACACGCCTTGATAGTACGGCGCATACGCGGTCGAAAAGTCGATCACCTTCTCGCGGTCCGGCGTCTTGCCGAGCGACGAGATCACCAGATCGACCTTGCCCGTTTGCAGGTACGGAATGCGGTTCGCGCTATTGACCGGCACGAGTTCGAGCTTCGCGTTCATCGACTTCGCGAGCAGCGCGGCGGTGTCGATGTCGTAGCCTTGCGGCTTCATGTCGGGACCGACCGAGCCGAACGGCGGATAGTCTTCCGGCACCGCCACTTTCAGCACGCCGCTTTTGGCGATGTTCTCGAGCGTGTCAGCGTGGGCGGTGATCGCGTGAAAAGCGAGGTGCGCGGTAATGGGCGCAAAGAGCAGCGCGGCAACGAAGGCGCGGCGTGCGCGGCGGGGCAATGATCGTTTCATGGTCTCCTGGCGATGGTAGCGGTGGCGTGACGATGGGAAAGCGCTCGCCTGCCGTTAGAGCGGCGGCATTGTGGCGCAGGGGAACGCAAGGTGTGTGCCATAGCGGAGCGGCTTGCGCTTGCTGACCGGAAGCGGCATGCACGCACTGAGTTGGGGCCTGGCAGTGCGCCGCGCTGGTGCGCACGCGGCCTCGCAACGGGAAACGCTGCGGTCAGTGACGCTGTCAACGGCGCGACCCACCGGCGCACTGCGCCGGCAGGCAGCTCGACTTGACGTAACCGACTGCGATTGATGCGCTCGGTCAGATGACCGACGCACCCCAGATGCCGCGCTTCATCCAGCGGCATTGATAACGGCCCAACATCAATGCTTCCAAACAATGCACTTATCGCGTGACTCGGTTTGCGTGAGTATCTGACTCAAGATTCCAGCGACATTGGAACGAAAGTAAAACGCATCGGAGACAAGGCTAAGTACAAAGCAACGCGCACCCACAGCGGCTAACGATCGCCCCTCGGGCAGCATAGTTTCACGCCCCAGCCGGTTCGAGCACCGGCCAACTCGAAACATATCGGGCCACGGTATCCCACGCCATTGGCGTCGCGGCCGCTTGTCACCTGGCGCTTTCGCCTGACGACCACCCGAACACCCGCTTCTTTTCTATCGCAATGCGCTTCAGGAGACAATCTCATGCAAATCACCGGTATGTTGCACGGCGCGCGCCTGTTGGAATTCGTCGGATTTCCGGCGAGTGAAATCCTCGGCCCGAGCGCCAGTGAGGAGGACATCAAGACCCTGATCGATCGTCATCGCCAGATATTCATCAAACCCGTCTTCAAAGGCGGAGTGGGGAAGAAGGGGAAGGCCGGTCTGCTCGGCCGCGCGAGCGATCTCAAGACGGCGTTGATCGAGAAGGAGCGGTTGTACTTCGCCGAGCATTGCGTCGGCCACCTGAAAGCAAAGGCCAATGGCGTGACGTTCGAAGCGGGCGTTCCGGCCCAGCATGAGGTCTACTTTTCGATCACCGACTCCACGCGTTTTCGCGCACCGACGATGACGCTCTCGCATAAGGGCGGCATGGACATCGAAGAGGTCGACCCGCGGCACGTGGCGATGGTGCCCTTCGACGCGTTGACGGGCCTCAAGGCGTTCGTCGTGGCGAACGCGCTGAGCGAGATCGGTGCGCCCAAGGAGATCATCTCGCCGCTCGTCCAGCAGTTGCCCAAGCTTTGGGAACTCTTTCACGACTTCGGCATGACGACGCTGGAGCTCAATCCGATCCGCATGCGCGAGGACAAGAAGGGTCGCCTGACACCGGTCGCCTGCGACTTCAAGTGCGGTTTCGATCGCGACGATCCGCGCTGGACACGCCTCGGGCTACCGCAACACCTGTTCGCAGCGGACTATTCCGACTTCGAACAGGAGATCAATCAGTTGCGCACGCACCAGGGCCAGAGCGATGTGTATGTGATCAACGAGAAAGGCACGATTCTCGCGCCGACCTTCGGCGGCGGCGCCAACTCGCTCGTCACCGAAATGCTCGGCGACGCCGCGATCATCTCGTCGGATTTCGGCGGCAATCCGCCGTACGCGAAGATGAAGGAAGTGGCCCGTATCTGCTTCAAACACTGGCTCAAGCAGTCGAACGTGCTTTTCATCATCGGCGGCAAGTCGAACAACACCGACATCTTCGAGACGCTGCGAGCGATGGCCGACGCCCTTCGCGAACACTTCAGCGAGCATGGACCAACACCGCTTTACGTGGTGCTGGGCCGCGGCGGCCCGAACCTCGTGCGTGGCATGGCCGCGCTGAGAGACACATGCGACTCGCTCGGTCTGCCCTATCGGCTGTTCGGCTTCGACTCCGACATCAGCGAAGTGATCCAGTTCGCGCGTCAGGCGGACGCGTGGATGCGCGCCGGCGGCCGGGCCGAGATCGCAGCACGGATCGGCGCAACGGCGACGGCAACCGAAACGGCGCAAGCCCGAGGAGAGCAACGTGTATAAACAAACCAGCAGCCAATTCAAGTATTTCGTCGGCGTCAACTCGCTGGCGCAAATCGCCACGCGTGACGACCGGGTGTGCGTGCTCAATATCCTCGGCGGTGAGTCCTCGGACGTGACGCCCGTCAGTCATGCCTTCTCAGGTGGGAACATCGTGTTCGGCACGGCGCCGGGCAAGGGCGGGCAAGTGCTCCACACATCCATCGGCGATATCCCTGTGTACAACAACGTCCGCGAAGGTCTGGAGGCCGGACACCGCTTCAACTGCGGCGTGGTGTATCTGCCGCCGTCGGCCGCGCGCGACGGCGTCGCCGAACTGATTCGCGTCAATCCGGATCTGAAGAAGATTTTTATCATCACCGAAAAGATCGCCGTGCACGACGCCCGCGAAATCCGCGCGATGGGTCAGCAGGCGGGCATCGACATCTTCGGCGCGAACGGGCTCGGCGTCGCGGACTCGTGGAATCGCGTGAGAATCGGCGGAGCGCTCGGCGGCGATAGTCCGGACGATTCGCTGCGCAAGGGATCGATCGCCATCTTTTCGAACTCCGGCGGCTTCAGCACGACGATCGCGCAATACTTGCGCATGAGCGGCTGGGGCACCTCGACCGTCATCTCCAGCGGCAAGGACGTCTACATCCACTACGCCGCACCGGAGTTTGCATTCGCGCTCGCCAACGATGCCCGAACCAAGGGCGCGGTGCTCTATTGCGAACCGGGTGGCTACTACGAGGCCGATGCAAGCTTCACGAAACCGGTGGTCGCCTGTGTGGTGGGCCGGTGGAAGAGCCGCCTCACGCGTGCGGTGGGCCATGCCGGCGCGATGGCGGGCGGCTCCGACGACGCGCAAGCCAAAGAACGCTGGTTCATGGAGAAGTTCGGCGTGGAGCGCCTCTTCACGCCCGACGATCCGTGCTGCTCCGCCAAGGGCGCGGTCGTCACGAACATTGCGCATATCCCGGCGGCCCTGACGGCCGTGATGCGCGCCAACGCGACGATGCCTGACTTCGAGCCCGAAGGCAGCCTGGCGCTCAAGCCGTGGTTCGGCTCGGACCAGGGGCTCCAGTTTCCGCCCGGCCTTGCGATCCCGGTAGTGGGGGCAGTCGCGCCCTACGACGAGCAGGTCCTGCAGGTCAATCGGCAAGTCGGTGCGATTGCGCCGCGTCAGGCGTTGAAGGATGCGTCCGGGGCATCGCAGATGGACGCGAAAACGCAGGTCAGCAGCCTGCATGGCGCCTCGATGCTGGAAGCGTCGACGCATTCGCTGGAAGCGAACGTCAGTCTGGCCCTGTTGCGGGAGTTCGGCGGGGAGAACGACGAAAAGCTCATCGATGTTGCAATCGCCGCGTTCGTCAATTTGCATGGAACGCCGGAACTCGCGGCCGCGCAAGCCGCTCGCGAAGCCGGCAATGCCCCCAACGCGATCCTGGCTGCCGCGGCGTCGATCATCGGGCCGAATCGTCAACGCGCGGCACGCGATGCCGCGAAATGGATGATCGATCGCTTCTCGGCAGCGGGCCTCACGAGTGCGCTGGACGAGACCTTCGACATCGCCCGGATCGACGACGAAGGGTGCGAGAAGCTCTTCGCCGATACCGCCGATTCGCGCGCCGAAGCGATGCTTACGGGACTCGCCGAACGTGGAGTGAGCTCGGTTGCGCTGCGCTGGCTCACATCTCACCACGCTCACCCGAGCGCGGACGCCGTGCTGGCCGCGATCTGCATCACGCTCGCCTGGGGGCCGCTGATGCGCAAGCGCATCTCGCGCGTCACGGCCGAGAGCCTGCCCTGGTGGAGCATGTTGTTCGGGACGCTGATCGGTGCCTCGGCGCACGCCTCGCGACACCGTCCTGACGGCTTTTGCGGCTTCACCACGCAAGCGCTGCTGAACGAACGCAGCCTGACCGAAATCTGTTTTGCCGCGTTGCTCGATCTCGCGCCGGGGCCCGACGATCTGTTCGCCTTCAGGACGCTCGTGGGTCTGCTGCTGACCAATGGTCCGGGAGCCATTTCGGCGCAGGGAGCAAAGGGTGCGGTATCCGCTGACGGCCCGGAAAGCCCCGAGCGCGTGCAACTGAACAAGGCGCTGGTCGGCTTTCTGAGCCATACGGGTTATACGCATGGCGGCAACGGCTATGAAGGCATCGCGTTCCTGATCGAAGCATTCAGGGACAGCGGGCTTGCCGATCCGTCCGACCCCGCGCACGGCGTGGACCTGCGCGCGCTGGCCGAGCGATCGGTCGAGCGCTATGCGCAGTACAAGGCCCGGCAGAAGCATGCCGGCAGCCTCGATATCGCAAAGCTGCCCGGCGTGAATCATCCCGTCTTCAAGGACAGGCCGGTCAACTACGACCCGCGCGAAGTGTTCATCGCGCAACTGTGCGAAAAGCGCGGGGAATATAACGCGTTCCATGCGTTCTATCGCGAACTGGTGCAGGCATTGTTCGATGCCGGCGTTTCCCGCAACGTGTACTGCGTCAACGTCGATGCGGTGATCGCGGCGCTGCTGCTGAAGATGCTCTGGCAGCCGCTGCAACGTGGTGAATTGAGCGGGACCGATCTGGAAACCGCCGCGTTCACGATCTTCCTTTATCCGCGCATGCTCGGATGCGCGGCGGAAATCGACGATCACCTGAACCGCGGGCGCAACATGGACACCCGAACGCCCGCGTCCCAGTGCCGCTTCGTAGCCTGAGCGGTTCGCCGCACTGATAACCGGCGAACATCAATCGTTCCATAAATAGCACTTATCGTTTCATGTGGTTCGGGCGACTATTCGACAAACAACAGATCGCCCGAGCACCGCAAGCTCAAAATATCCGGAGACACCTCGATGCATCCCTCCTCAACCCGCCTGGCCCCCGGCCAGTCGAAATCTTCCGCCGTGATACGCGTGACGGCAGGCAACTTTCTGGAGCAGTTCGACTTCTTCCTGTTTGGCTTCTACGCCACGCAGATCGCCGCGATCTTTTTCCCGGCCGGGAGCGAATTCGCTTCACTGATGATGACGTTCGCGGTGTTCGGCGCGGGCTTCCTGATGCGGCCGCTTGGCGCGGTCATCCTCGGCGCGTATATCGACGATGTCGGCCGCCGCAAGGGCCTGATCGTCACGCTGTCGATCATGGCGAGCGGCACCATCCTGATTGCGTTGGTGCCCGGCTATGCGACCATCGGACTGTTCGCCCCGATCCTCGTTCTCATCGGCCGTCTACTGCAAGGCTTCTCCGCGGGCGCGGAACTGGGCGGCGTATCGGTCTATCTCGCCGAGATGGCGACCCCGGGCCGCAAGGGTTTCTTCACCAGTTGGCAGTCGGCGAGCCAGCAAGTGGCGATCGTCATCGCTGCGGCGCTCGGCTTCGGGCTCAACCAGTGGCTCGATACGGCGGCGATCGCGAGCTGGGGATGGCGCGTGCCGTTCTTCGTCGGCTGCATGATCGTGCCGTTCATCTTCATATTGCGGCGCAATCTCGAGGAAACCCAGGAATTCAAACAGCGCGCGCATCGTCCGGGCATGAAAGAAGTCTTCACGACGCTCGTGAAGAACTGGAATGTCGTGATCGCGGGCATGCTGCTCGTCGCAATGACCACCACGAGCTTCTATCTGATCACCGTGTATGCACCGACCTTTGGCAAGACGGTCCTGCATCTGAGCACCGCCGATAGCCTGCTCGTCACGCTCTGCGTGGGGGTCTCCAACTTCATCTGGCTGCCGATCGGGGGCGCGCTGTCGGACCGGATCGGACGCCGTCCGCTCCTTCTCGGCATGACGATCCTGGCAATTGCAACGGCCTACCCAGCGCTGTCGCTGCTGGCTCACGCGCCGAGCTTCGTCAACATGCTGCTCGTGCTGTTGTGGCTTTCGTTCATGTACGGCATGTACAACGGCGCGATGGTCGTCGCACTCACTGAAGTGATGCCGGTCGAAGTCCGTGTGGCTGGATTCTCGTTGGCCTACAGCCTGGCGACGGCGGTTTTCGGCGGTTTCACGCCCGTTATCTCGACGGCGCTCATTCACATGACGGGCGACAAAGCCGCGCCCGGCTACTGGATGAGCTTCGCCGCGGTGTGCGGGCTCGGTGCCACGCTCGCACTGTACCGACGCCGTCGCGCTCCGGTAGCTGCGGCTTCCTGAACCATCGCGTCGCTCCTCGAACTTCAGCCTGATCTTCTTTCAACCATGAAATCCATCCTTCTGAAACTCTGTACCGCGGCGCTTCTCAGCAGCGCCGCCGCTGTGGCGAATGTGCACGCCGCCGATCTGCACGTGATGAGCTCGGGCGGCTTCACCGCCGCCTACAAGCTGCTCGGCCCGAAGTTCGCGGCGTCCACGGGCGACACGCTGGAGACCGCGCTCGGACCGTCGATGGGCAAGTCGCCTGAGGCCATTCCAAACCGGCTTGAGCGCGGAGAGCCTGCCGACGTCGTGATCATGGTCGGCTATGCTCTGGATGACCTCATCAAGCAGGGCAAGGTGATTCCTGAGTCGCGCGTCGAGCTCGCGGATTCGCGCATCGGCATGGTGGTGCGCGAGGGCGCGCCGAAGCCCGACATCGGCTCCGAGGCGGCGCTCAAGCAAACCTTGCTGCATGCCCGGTCGATCGCTTACTCCGATAGCGCGAGCGGCGTTTATATCGAGCGTGAGCTGTTCAAGCGGCTAGGCATCGAAGAGCAGGTGAAGCCCACGGCGAAGATGATTCCCAGGATTCCTGTGGCATCCGTCGTCGCGACCGGCGATTACGAAGTGGGATTTCAGCAGGTGAGCGAACTGCTTCCCGTGAAGGGCGCCGCGTACGTCGGCAAGATTCCGGAGTCGCTGCAGTCTGTCACGCGGTTTGCGGCCGGCATTCCGGTCGGCGCGCAGCATCCGAAAGAGGCCAAAGCGTTGCTCGATTATCTCGCGTCGCCCGCCGTGCAACCGGAGGTGACATCGACCGGACTCGATTCCGTCGCCGCGCATTGAGGACGCCCACGATTCAGCCCGGCAGATCGGCGGGCTGATCGAAGGCTTCTTCCGGCTGATGCGCGAGGCTCAATGCCTGTTTCAGACGCGTCCGGTCGCAGGCGCGCTCCCACATCGATACGAAGATCACCGCGCAGGCGTTGCTGATCACGCTCGTCAGCGCGCGCGCCTCGGACATGAAGCGATCGATCCCGACCAATAGCGCGACGCCCGCAAGCGGCAGGTCCGGCATAACCGCGAGCGTCGCGACGAGCGCGACCAGTCCGCTGCCCGATACGCCCGCTGCGCCCTTCGACGTGAGCAGCATGACTGCGAGCATCGTCGCGAGCTGGCCGGCCGAGAGGCGCACGTCGCACGCCTGAGCGATGAACATGGAGGCGAGCGTCAGATAGATCGCCGTGCCGTCCAGGTTGAACGAATAGCCGGCGGGCAGCACGAGTCCGACGATACCCTTGTCGCAGCCAAGCGCTTCGAGCTTGACGATGAGGCGCGGCAGCACCGGTTCCGTCGAAGAAGTCGCGAGCACGATGACGAGTTCTTCGCGCATGTAGCGCAGCAGTCGCCACAACGAGAAGCCATGCAGGCGCGCGAGCGGAGCCAGCACGCAGACCACGAACAGCAGGCACGCCGCGTAGAACGCCACCATCAGCACGCCGAGCGAGCCAATCGAACGGATGCCGAAACGGCCGACCGTGAACGCCATCGCACCGAACGCGCCAGCGGGCGCAAGCCGCATGATCATCGCGAGGATGCGAAACAGCACGTGCGCGACGCCGTCGATCAGTTCCTGTACCCGCCGCGCGGGGCTTCGGCTGGCGTTCAGTGCAAAGCCGAACAGAAGGGCGAGCAGCAGGACCGGCAGCACTTCGCCTTTGTCGAAGGCGCCGACGAGCGTGTCCGGAATCACATGCAGCGCGAATTCGACGAGTCCGTGCGACTGCGCACGCGTCGCATACTGCGCGAGGATGGCCGTGTCCAGACGATGCGCGTCGATGTGCAGTCCCGCCCCCGGCTGCAGCGCGAACGCGGTAACGAGCCCGAGAGCGAGCGCGACGATGGTGAGAAAGTAGAACAGAGCCAGCGCCTTGAGGATCGTCCGGCCGATCTTCGAGCCGCTCGCAAGCGACGTGATGCCGGTGACGATCGTGCAGAAGACGATCGGCGCGATCATCATGCGTACCAGCGCGACGAAAGCGTCGCTGAGCGGTTTGAGCGACGCGCCGGCATGGGGCCAAAAGTGGCCGACGGTCATGCCGAGCCCCATTCCAAGCAGTACCTGGACGTAGAGCAGCCGCAACGGCCTGGGCAGTGTCATTTCGAGGTCTTCTTCGCCGCGCGGGGCGAGCCGCTGCGCTTGGTGTCGAGTATCGTCTGATAGAACTGCTGCGCGGCCGGCGCGAGCGGACGCCCGCGGCGCCTGATAATGCCGACGCGCCTCGTCACGACCGGATCGACGAGGGGCACGCTGGTCAAAATCGGATGGTCGCGAATGGGCATTGCCATTGAAGGCACCGCTGCCACACCGAGCCCCGCTTCGATCAGGCCGAGCATGGTGGTGACATGGCGCGTTTCGCAGATGCTCGCCACGGCTGGCACCACGTTGGTCAATGCCTGATCGAGCAGCAGGCGGTTGCCGGAAGTCTTGTCGACCGAAACGTATTCGTGTTCATAAAGCTCGCTCCAGGACACACGAGTCTTGCGGGCCAGCGGATGATCGCGACGGCACGCGGCGACGAACCGTTCCTGCAGCAGAACCTTGAACTCCACCTCGGTTTCCTGGCTGCCCATGAAACTGACGCCGAAATCGGCTTCACCGCTGATGACCGAGCCGAGCACTTCATTCGCGCTCGAGTCGAGCAGCTTGACCCGGATCCGCGGATAGCGGCTGTGATAGGCGGCAATGACACTCGGCAAAAAATAGTAGGCAACCGACGGTATGCATGCGATCGTCACATGACCGAGGCGGCTGCTGGATACGTCACGGATGCCGAGCAATGCGACATCGAGATCGTCGAGGAGTTGTTCCGCGCTCGGGGCGAACACGCGACCTACGGTAGTGAGCGACACGCTGCGCGTGGTTCGCTCGAAGAGCCGCACGCCGAGCGCCGCTTCCAGTTTCTCGATGCGCCGGCTCAACGCCGGCTGGGAAATATTGACAGCGTCCGCTGCTTTGCGAAAGCTACCCAACTCCACGACGGCTCGAAAGGCCTGCAAATCATTCAGGTCGAAGTTGACGCCCACGGCCATCCTCCGCATTTTTTTTAATGCGGCTATTTTGCATCATGCGGACGAAAGCGCACATCAAGAGACAACGCTACAGAACGCGCTCGCGATGGGTACCGCACAAAACATGAACTCGAACTCGACGCGGCCGCGCCTGACTTCACGGATTTAACCTCGTAATCCGCTGGCCCTGGACGCCAAGCCCGGCCATCAATCCCTGCTGGCCAAAAATGAATGCGTAGACATCAGCCTGCAGGGTCGTGGTGTTCATCGATCTGGCTACGCCCGCATCTACGACCACAACGCTCGGGCCTACGCCAACGGCCCAACCGCTGCTATCGAAGGGCCGGCGCGCGGCTGCGTCGGTCATCAGAAACAACGCCTCCGAGAGCGTCTGCGCACCCGCTTGCAGGCCCCAGGAGACCCCTGTGTTTCTGAAGTAGCCCAGCACCTTGCCGTCGGAACCGAACAGTACGCCCCTTCCGCCTTGGCCGCCCACCCCGAGGCCCGCCCTGACGATGTTCGGAAATACGAGAACTGCTTTCGCCCGATCATGAAGCTCTCGGGCTCTGGGCACAGTGTCGAACAGTTGTTCGAGCGCTGCGCGCGCTTGCGCCTCCAGTGCCGGATCGCCCATTCCAGCCGACGAAGGCTCCTGTGTCGAACAGGCCGCCGCCAGCAGCAAAAGCGGGACTACGAGAAAAAGCCGCAAACACTTGCTCATGACTTGTGCTCCCGTTCGAAAGGCGACCTGGCGTGACGAAAGAAACCCCAAATGGGCTTTCCCCGGTCATACCCATAGTGGCATCTGCCTGGCTCGAAGGCAATTGGACTTTGGTTCGAGCGCGACGTGGCCCACGCCTGAACGGCGCTTTCGCGAGCACGACAGCACGCGGACGGCGCCCATCCAGCCGCGTCTCGTGGCCACGCCGAACGACTCCGCCATCGTTGCGGCGACGGCAGGGCTCGGTATCGTGCGTTCTCCTACCAGGTTAATCGCTGTCAAGCGGCGATCGCCCGGCATCAGATATCGAGCAGCAGCCGATCGCCGCCACCGGAATCCGGATGTGCGGGCACGGCGCAGCAGATCAGTGCCTCGTCGTCCGGCACCTTGAACTCCGGCGCGACGGCGTAGGTCACGGCACCTTCCACAATACGGGTCCGGCAAGTTCCGCAACTGCCGCCGCGGCACCCGTATGCGGGCATGAGCCCGCGCGCTTCGGCCAGCTCCAGCAGCGAGCCGCCGTCCGGTTGCCAGCGCGCCTCCTTTCCTGACTTGACGAAGGCGACCGGTGTCGGCTCATCCGCGGGGGCGCGCAACGCAATGCCCGCCATCGCATCGTTGCGCCGCTTGATCCCCGAAGGGCCAAACGCCTCGGCATGAATACGGTGGTCCGCAACGTTCAGATCGCGCAGGCCGTCATACACCGATTGCATGAAGCCCGAGGGTCCGCACAGATAGAAGTCGTAGTCGTCGAAAGGAAGGGTGGTGCGCAGCAGATTCACGTCGACACGGCCGGCGAAGTCGAAGTCTTCGTCCTTGCGTGCGCCGCCCACGTCCGACAGCGTGCGCACCACTTTTACCGCGCCGTTCGCGAGCGCGGCCAGCTTGCCGATCTCGTCGCTGAATGCGCGCTCCTTGATCGAACGCGCCGAGTGGAAGAACCACGTATTGCGCGTGCCGCGCTTGCGCGCCCCTTCGTAGACGATGTGACGCAACATCGCGAGCATCGGCGTCACACCGACACCGGCGGCGAGCAAGACGACAGGCCGGCGCTCCAGCGGGTCGACCGTGAACTGCCCCGCGGGCGCACGGGCCTCGATGACATCGCCCACATGCACGCTGTCATGCAGATGCGACGATACGCGTCCTTCACGCTTCACGCTGATGCGGTACAGGCCGTCCGACGGCGCGCTCGACAACGTATAGGTGCGGATGAACGGATGGTCCTCGCCGGGCAGGGTCACGCGAATCGGCAGATGCTGGCCCGCGAGGTGTGCAATCAAGCCGGCGCCGTCTGTCGGTTCCAGCTGAAACGAGCGTATCAGCGTACTTTCGTCGACCACCTTGGCGATCCGGAAAGGACGCCACGTCTGCGCCAGTTCGGCGGCCTTCAGACGGCTCATGGCGTCGCTCCAGTTGCCCGTCATCAATGAGTTGGGCGACCAGCCGTCTTCCCGAAATTGCCAGCGCAGCGGCAGGGCGCCTGCGCGATAGACGATGCGGCGCGGCCTGAAGCGCCACAGCCGTTCCGCGCCCTGAAACGCGGCGATCTCCGGCGAATCCAGATCGACTTCCGCTTCGCCCGTCATTTGCAGGACGTCGCCGCTTTCGAAGTCGGTGAAGATCAAACCAGCGCGCGGATTGACGAGAAAATTACCGAGTGTCGCGAAAAACAGATTGCCTGCGAAGTCGGGCATCGTCAGCACCCCGTCCTCGCCGATATGCACGAATCCCGCCTTGCCGCCGCGATGCGATACATCGACCTGACGGGCTTTGCCTTCACCGACATACGAGGCGACAAAAAGCGTGTCGGCGCTCGCGATCATTTCGCGCGCGCGGCCGGCAAGACCGTCGAGTTCTACCGGCGCGATCTCCGGGAACGCGTCCGGCTCCCGGACGAACGTGAAATCGCGCAACTGGATGTACTGCGGACAGTTGCCGAAGCTTTGCGCGACCTCGACGTCGAAATTGCGCGACGCACCGCGACGGATCACACCGTTTAGCCGATTGCGGCGGCGCGTATGCAGTTCGATGCCGAGAAGTCCGATGGCCGCGCCGTCGCGCGTGCCGCTGATTGCCGGATCGCGGGGATCGAACGCGGTATCGATGCCCAGGATCTTGTCGGAGGACGCTTGCATGAAGCCAGGCTTCCCAAAGGCGAAAGTCGCCCACACGTCACCGTCGTCCGCTACTGCGCCCACGACGACGAACGGCAATTGCGCAAAGAAAGCCTGATGCAGCTCGGGCATGTGATCCCTGACGAAGCGCCGTCCGACGCTGTCCATCTTCTGCATGACGCCGACCTGTTCCTGCAGCTTCAGTTCGCCCTGATGCCAGGGTGACTTGACTTGGCTCGGTACCGTGTTCACGATATGTCTCCTCGACGAAACCTGTGCAGCACGCGTCGACGCGCGCGTTCGGCGTACTCAGCGCCGCAACGAGGCGATGATCAGGCAGCGGCCGCGAGCCCGACGGGGGACTTCTGCGCGCCCGCGGCGAGGGCGATTTCGATCAGTTCATGCTCGATGCCGAGCAGCGAGGTCAGCAGGCGGGCACGATGCGAATGACCAGACAGCGGATGGACGTAGAGCTGCATGGCAGTGTCCTCGGGTGGGGCGCGCTGAGCAAATCTCATCGCTTGAGGCTAGTTTAGACAGTTCGCCGTTGCCGCAGAATGCTTCCTGGCGCGAATTGATATTTCTCGTATCGAGAGCAATCGAACGGAGTGCGTCCGGGGCGTGGCAGGTCGTGTTTGCGCAATAGGTTACGCTGTCCCGTCCGCTTCGCTCCGAAGATCTTCTGCGATAAATTCGACGAACGCGCGAATGCGATTGGACATCTGATGCCGTTGCGAATACACCGCGAAAATGTCCGCGTTCGGCGTATCGTGGTCGGGCAGTACGAGGACCAGTGAGCCATCGGCCAGATATTGCCTGATGTCCCACTCGGCCCGCATCAGGATGCCATGGCCCTCGAGCGCCCATTTCACGGCAATCTCACCATCGTTCGTCGTCAGCGTGCCATTGATCCGCACAGCTTCGGTTTTACGCGACGCGCCCCTACCGGAAGTCAAACGCCACACGCCATACGCCTGGTCGCCCTGGCGTATGCCGATGCAGTTGTGCCGCGTCAGATCGTGCGCCGTCATCGGCATGCCATGTGAAGCGAGATACGAAGGCGCCGCACACAGCAGCCGCCGATTGCCCGCGAGACGGCGCGCCACCACCCGCGTATCGGGCGGCTCACCGAACCGGATGCAGACGTCGAAGGTGTCGTCCGTCAGCGGCGGTGGCGTGACCGACAACTGGAGCTGCGCCGACACTTGCGGATATTTCGCCACGAAGCGCGAAATGGCGGGCGCCACATGACTGCGCCCGAAACCGAGCGTGGCATTCACCCGCAACAGTCCCTTCGGAGTTTTCTTCGCTGTTCCGAGCAGCTCGGCGAGTTCGTCGATCTCGTCGAGGATTCGCCGTGCGTGCTGCAGGTACAGATCGCCTTCCGGCGTGAGCATCATCCGGCGCGTCGTGCGGTTGATCAGCGCCACTCCCGCGCGCCTCTCCATCTGTGTCAGGCGTTTGCTGACGGCCGCTGGCGTGAGCCCCAGTTCCCGTGCCGCCGCGCTCAGGCTGCCCGAGGCGGCGAGCGTCGAGAAAAAGCTCAGATCGGATGGCTGGACGGTGTCGCGCATGGCTCCACCTGTGAATTAAAGTTAAAGATGCTTTGAGTTTAGCACCGGTTCTTGCGTCCGGAGACGTGTAGAGTCACTGAGACCCAAAATGTGTGAAGGACGCAGACATGAAAACCTATCGCATCGCGACCATCCCGGGCGACGGCATCGGCAAGGAAGTCGTACCCGCTGGCGCGCAAGTTCTCGAAGCCCTCGCCAGGACCACCAGGTCGTTCGCATTCGAATTCGAAAACTTCGACTGGGGCGGCGACTATTACCGCGAGCATGGCGTCATGATGCCGGCGGACGGCCTCGATGCGATCCGCAACAAGGACGCGATCCTGTTCGGCTCGGCCGGCGACCCGCATATTCCCGATCACATCACGTTGTGGGGCTTGCGCCTGAAAATCTGCCAGGGCTTCGACCAGTACGCGAACGTGCGTCCGACCCGCATCCTGCCGGGCATCGATGCACCGCTGAAGCGCTGCAAGCCGGAAGACCTGAACTGGGTCATCGTCCGCGAGAACTCGGAAGGCGAATATTCCGGCGTGGGCGGGCGGGTTCACCAGGGACACCCGATCGAAGCCGCAACGGACGTATCGCTCATGACCCGCGCGGGCGTCGAACGTATCATGCGTTTCGCGTTCCGCCTCGCGCAATCCCGTCCGCGCAAACTGCTGACCGTGATCACCAAGAGCAACGCGCAGCGTCACGCCATGGTCATGTGGGACGAGATCGCTCTCGAAGTCTCGAAGGAATTTCCGGACGTCAAGTGGGACAAGGAACTGGTCGACGCATCGACCGCCCGCATGATCAACCGCCCGGCCACGCTCGACACGATCGTCGCCACCAACCTGCACGCCGACATCCTCAGCGACCTGGCGGCCGCTCTCGCGGGCAGCCTCGGCATCGCACCGACCGGCAACATCGATCCCGAGCGTCGCTATCCGTCGATGTTCGAGCCCATCCACGGTTCCGCGTTCGACATCATGGGCAAGGGCCTCGCCAATCCGGTCGGCACTTTCTGGTCGGTCGTCATGCTGCTCGAGCACCTCGGTGAATTCGACGCGGCCAAACGCGTGATGCAGGCCGTCGAAGCGGTGACCGCCGATGCGTCGCTGCATACCGGCGATCTCGGCGGCACGGCCACGACCGCGCAGGTAACAGCGGCGGTTTGCGCGCTGATCGAGCAAGCGGCAGTGCCCGCTGGCAACGCGGCATAAGCCTCATTAGGGGCATCGGTGGAGCATGGTCTGCGCGGGCGGCCAGCGCGTGAACGTGGCCCGCACACACTCGAACCGGCTCGCGAACGCGGCATGCGTCCATCAGAGCGCCTGGAAAACAGCGACGCACAGGGCGCTTTGCAGGCGCTGGGCGACTCGGTCATCAGCGGGCTGACGCTGAGACACGAGTTCCGGCTATCGCGCGCTGCGCATGGCGGCGCGAACGGCCATGCGCACCGATCATCGGCATGACGCCGCAACGAGGCACGGCGCTTCGCCTCGCGCTGCCGTGGGGCGTTCATCCGGTGCTGTGCAAGGAGATCGTCGACCCGTACTGCGTTTCTAAAAAGAGCACTGCTCAAGCCTCCAAGGAGGAGACAATGATTTCCGATCTCGAAAGCCGGGTTTCCCGCAAGCTCATGCTGCGGATCATTCCGTTCGTCATGCTGCTGTATTTCGTGAGTTTTCTCGACCGCGTCAACGTGGGCTTCGCCGCGCTATCGATGAACAAAGCCATCGGCCTTTCGCCGACGGCCTTTGGTCTCGGCGGCGGACTGTTCTTTATCGGCTACTTCCTGTTCGAAGTGCCGTCGAACCTGATCCTTCACAAGGTCGGTGCGCGTCGGTGGATTGCCCGCGTGATGGTGTCGTGGGGGATCGTGTCGGCGGCGTCTGCGTTCGTCGTCGGTCCTAACAGCTTCTACGCGTTGCGCTTCATCCTGGGCATCGCCGAAGCAGGCTTCTTCCCTGGCATCATCCTGTATCTCAGCCTGTGGTTTCCATCGCGCCAGCGCGCGGTTGCAGCGGCATGGTTCATGGCCGCCGCGCCGATCTCGACGGCGATCGGCTCGCCGCTTTCCGGCGCGATCATGAAGCTCCCTCCGATCGCCGGACTGGCTGACTGGCAGATTCTTTATATTCTCGAAGCGGTGCCCGCGATCATCCTCGGTTTCTTTGTTCTCAAGTACCTCACGGATACGCCAGCGAAAGCGCAGTGGCTTGAACCGGAAGAGCGCGAATGGCTGATCGCGAAGCTGAAAATCGAAGCGGACGCGAAACAGTCGCATGCCGGCCATACCGCGGGTGCGCTCAGCGCGTTGCGCGATCCGCGGGTTCTGGCGCTTGCACTGATCTACTTCGGCACGTCGGCAGGGTTGTACACGCTCGGCCTGTGGGCGCCGCTGATCATCCGCCAATACGGATTCGGGTCGTTCGAGACGGGGCTGCTGGCAGGCGTACCAAGCATCCTCGCCGTGATTGCGATGATCGTGTGGGCAAAGCACTCGGACCGCACCGAAGAACGCACGTGGCACGTAGTCATCCCTTGTGTCGTCGCGTGCCTGGGATTCGTCTTTGCCGGTAACGCCACGACTGCCTTGATGATCATCCTGGCGCTGGTGATCGTGAACATCGGAATCAGCGCGGCCAAGGCGCCGTTGTGGGCGATGCCCAGCATGTTCCTGTCGGGTGCCGGTGCAGCGGCGGGCATCGCGATGATCAACTCGATCGGCAATCTGGGCGGCTTCGTCGGTCCCTTCGCAATCGGCTGGCTCAAGAATGTGACGGGCGGTTACTCGGCGGGATTGTATGTGGTCGGTGCGACGCTGGCGGTGTCTGCTGTCGTCACGTTGATGCTGAGCCGGCAATCGAAGCAGGCACCGGTCGCGGCGGGGGAGCGGCAGGGCCACTGAGCCTGGATGGGGCATCGCGCAGTGGAGTGTTGCGGAGGTGGGGGGCATAGGTGATGGCTCGCATGCGGCCGTTCGATGCATTGCCGACGGGCGTGTCTTTTTGGCCCGATTGCCGCGTGAGGCGATCGTCGGTGGCCCAACGCTTTTGACACGCACGGACTAGCTGCGGGACACGAGATGCCGCCAAAGCCGGCATCTTTACCCGGCGTGAGCTGAAGGAACCGAGCAGCGGCTTCATGCAGGGCTTCGGCTGTCGAATGTCTCTTGATGGGCCGGTTGTACCCGCTGACCTGGATATGAGAATGCCAGGCATGAGCGGGCTGGAAGTCGGGGCGGTTGATTTCCTTACAAAGTCACGCGACGAAGACGCGTTGATGCGCGCTGTTGACGCGGCACTTGCCAGGGCACATGTTCTTCGCAAGGAGGCGGAGGATGCGGCGAGCCTCCAGGCACGCCATCCATCGATGACGCCTTGTTTGAAGATATTTTTCGTTGGTCCGCGCTCAGAGAAGTGGCGCAACGTCGCACCATAAGCGAACTATTTTGCGCCCCCCTGCCGCTGCGCAACGTGCACAGGCCCGACTGGCAGAACGACGCTGAAGGTTGCTCCGAAGCCCTCGTTATTGGCGGCAGTGAGACGACCCTCATGAGCTTCGATAATCGAGCGCGACACCGCCAGTCCGATGCCCATCCCGTTGCTCTTGGTCGTGACGAATGCGTCGAATATGCTGTCGCCGCCGATGATGCCCGATCCGTTATCGATGACCTGCAGCAGCAGGAACCTGTCGTCGATTGAACATGCGGTAATTAAGATTCTTGGTGTGCGTCCAGAGTCTTCCGTGGCCTCTATCGCGTTCGTGATGAGGTTAAGAAGTACTTGCTGAATCTGGGTCTGATCGACAAACACCGGAGGCAGGCCAGCAGGCAAGTCGAGGTCGATGTCGATGTCGGTGGCATGCATGGTTTCGTCTTCTCGCAGGAGTCGTACGGCTTCGAGGACCAAGTCTTTCACGTTCCGATGCAGCTTCTGGAATGTCTGCCGCCTGAATAGTGCACGGATGCTTTGCATCTTCTCGTCAGCGGAACGGGCGTCGCGAACGACGCTTTCTACGGACGCCCTGGCTTCCGTCAAGTTTGGCGGATGCGCTGCGAGCCACCGCTTGCATGCCTGTGCATTAGCGATAACGGACGTGAGAGGTTGATTGAGTTCGTGTGCGATGGATGCCGAGAGCTCGGCCACCGTGGCAATCTGGTTTGCACGGGTGAGGTCGGCTTGGGTCTGTCTGAGTCGGTCTTCTGCACGCTTTGATTCGTCAATATCAAGACTGACGCCATACCATTGGACAATGTTGCCATCGGCGTCTCTCATCGCTTCAGCCGTGTGCTGGTGCCACCGGTAAACCCCGTCCTTTCGGCGAAGCCTGGCAACGTGGCTGTAGGGTTCGCCACTCTCGACCGAGTGTCTCCACGCTTGTACCAGGCTGTTCAGGTCGTCAGAGTGAATGGCCTTCCTAAAGCGGAGCTTCGTGAGCTGCGAAATACTCAGGCCAACAAATTCGGCTGTTTTCCGATTGATGTAAGTGAGTTCCCCTCTTGGATCATTGCACCAGAGCATGGCGGGGATCGTCTCGATGAGCTCTCGTAGCTGGCGCTCTCTTTGTTCGAGCGCCGCTTCTATTCGCTTGAGGCCGTTGATGTCCATACATACGCCGTACCAGTAGAGAACCTGCTCGCTTTCGTCCCTAAACGGTTCGCCGCGGGTGGCTTCTCTCTCACCGGATGTCAATGCCTGTTGCTCCCCAAGAGGAGGCAAAACAGCCCGAAATCGGTTCAAGTGTCACTGCCACTCCTGACGCACCTGATATGGCGACGCGAAGAGCAACGTTCCGAGACGAGCGTGGTATCAACGCGGTAAGCATGTCAACCTCGGAGTTCGTTGGCGCATACAGAGTAAGACTTTGAATTCGCCGCCTGATGGTGGTTTTTTCAGGCGCAACGATTTCTTGTTCGCTAGTCGGTCGTGATGTGTAGTCGTTTAATTCGTGCAGGAGTTAACGGGTCCTCTGGTGCGAGCCAGAGAGCGCGGAATGGAGGACATGCGTCGGCTTCCGGCAGCTGCAGGATTAGCCTTCTGTGAAATGCAGTTTTGAAGAACATAGTCGAACGCATACTATTCAAGCTTTTCGAGCGCGCACCAACAGTTTCCAATCAGCCCAGTGAGGCGAAGCAATACCCTACAACTTCGAATTCGATGCGACATTACATAATCATGTAATGCTAAACACGCTATCTGTGGTTCCGGACTGCGGTTTCGATGTCTACAATTTTTCGTCGGCGCGCCCACCGGGGAGACCATTCCAGCGGTCTATCGGAGACTGACTCTATCGAGGTTACGGCTTTGTGAGGCGCCGTGGCAGGAAGAGCAGACCGGCGCAGAAACCGCAAAGCTACGACTGCGGATTGGACAGCACTCGCTTGTACGGCGCGAACATCTTCATCCACGAGCCGTGGCTGGTTGAACTGTCGTCGTGTGCCGCTGGTGTCACTATAAGCACCAGCACGGCGATCACAAAGATCACGAGGCCAGATAGCCACCAGAATGCTCGGAGCAAACGCCCACCTGGGTTGGGCGAAACTGGCCCGCATTCGCTGCTTTGCGGCGTAAGGCCCGCGACTACGGCAACTCGCTCAACATTCGGGCATTGGACCGGAAACAGTTCTGCTGGTGCGCGGTCGCCCGTGTTGGGTAGTGTGAGATGGCGAGCGCCGAAGATGCATGGACTGGCGCATCAACCGTCGCTCAGTGCCCACGGCGCTGCAGCAAGGATCTCGGCCAGATAATCAAGCAAGGCCGTCACGCGGGCCGGGCGCAGGATGCCCGGCGGTGTGACGAGGTTGACGTAGATCTGGGGGATATGCCAGTCGCGCAAAACTTCTACCAGATCGCCGCGCTCGAGCTCATCGCTAACGATGAACTCTGGTTGCAGCGCGAGCCCCTGCCCGGCAAGCAGCGCCGGACCGATCACGTCCGCGTTGTTGCTCCGGATTCTGCCACGCACGGGCACCGCGTAGGTGCTGCCCGATATATGGGTGAACTGCCAGAGTTCGGGACTCGGCAAGTTCGTATAGACCAGGCATTCATGCTGTGCAAGGTCGCGGGGATGTGCAGGTCGCCCGTGGCGATCCAGATAGGCGGGCGCGGCCACGAGTGGCCGGCGTACCGCACAGAGCCTTCGCGAGCGCAGCGAGGAGTCGCTTAGTTCTGCGATGCGGATCGCCACGTCGAGGCCGGCTGCGACCACGTCGACCACGCGATCGGTGAGCGCCAGGTCGATGTCAACTTCCGGGTAGCGCGCGAGAAACGCGGGAATCAGTGGCGCCAGATACTTGACTCCAAACGACATTGGCGCAGTAACGCGCACCGTACCTTGCGGGGTCAGCGCTTGCGCGGACGCTTCCGCTTCCACCGCTTTGCCCTCGCTCAGGATGCGACTCGCACGCTCGCGGGCCATCTCGCCAGTTGGCGTCAAGGAAAGCCGGCGCGACGTTCGATAGAGCAGCGCCGTGCCGAGCCGCTGCTCCAGCCGGGAAATCGCTTTTGACACAGTGGGCTGCGATACGCCGACGGCTTCAGCAGCCTTGGCGAACGAGCCGGTGTCCGCGACATGGGCAAAGATCGCCCACGCTTCGAGATCGGGAAGTGTTTGCATGAACTCTGGAATGGATGCTATTCCATTTATTCTATTCCGTTACGCGTGCGGCTCTAATAAGATCGCGGCAACGGTGCCGGGCAAGCAGCGGTCAAGTTCAGCCAGTTGCGAATAGCGGCTTCGTCACTCGTCTGCGGGTGCGCTGCGCGACGATGCGGGATTGGCGCGAACTGCGGATGCCATGTGTTCCCTCTACCTAGCCCAGGAATTCAATGCCGCAAGCTCAAGCCAAGCCCGGAAATCTGCCGCTTTCCCCGTCCGACCATGCGCTGAGTTTCATCGACTACCCGTCTCAGATGGCGTTCGCCACGAAGTCGGACATTGGCAGCCGTTAGTCAGGCCAGGAAGGGCTTTGACCTAATGAGGGGGGGCTATGGGATCCGCAAGCGAATTGGTGTACGTGGTCGACGACGAGAGATGCGTGCGAGAGGGACTCGCAGCACTGTTGCGTGCAAGCGGAAGGGCGGTCCAGACATTCAACTCTGGCGAAGCGTTTTTGGACACACCGCATCGAAATGTCGTTGCATGCCTGATCCTGGATATGAGAATGCCAGGCATGAACGGGCTGGAAGTCCAGAAGCTTGTCAGCAGGGACTCGCAGATTCCCGTTATTTTCATTGCCGCAAGTGCAGATGTGCCGTCAACGGTCCTGGCCATGAAGGGCGGGGCGGTTGATTTCCTTACAAAGCCACCCGACGAAGACGCGTTGATGCGCGCTGTTGACGCGGCACTTGCCAGAGCACACGTTCTTCGCAAGGAGGCGGAGGATGCGGCGAGCCTCCAGGCACGCTATCAAACGCTGACGCCTCGTCAGCGGGAGCTTATGCCGTTGCTCGTAAGCGGCCTGCTCAACAAGCAGGTGGCAGCAAACCTTGGCATCACTGAATATACGGTGCAGATACATCGCGGACAGATAATGCGGAAAATGCGGGCGGATTCATTTGCTACTCTCGTCAGGCAGGCGAACAAACTGCGACTGGAAATCTCGTCGACGACCTGATGTACGGCGTCACCAGCGAGCGGCTGTATCGGGAGCGAAGCGGCCGCACGGACGTCCGGTTGAACTGACGAACGAATGGCGCTTTCTCGGCGCCTTCAGACGCTCCATTGTGGGCCTATACGAAAAACCCGGCGACTCGCGAATACATACCGTTATCAGGAGAGCCAGCCAGGCCTGCGTGCTACGCAGGGAAAACGCTTGCCAACGAGCCAGGAATCGATGTCGACCGGCCGTTCCTGGCCGGTCCTTGCCTCACGTCGACCAGATCCGCAAAGGCACCGCCGCGACGCCATGCACGAGCGGTCGCAACTGCATCCAGCAGCACGTCAACGCATGCTGCAAGGTTTCCATCGAGCGCGACACCGCGCGCACCAGCAGCACTCCCTGCGTCACACAAGACGCGGCCGCGCGCAGCGAATCGTCGAACGGCAGTTGCGCGGTCAGCGACTCGGCCAGCGCGTCGTCGCAGGCCGCGCCCACGGCCCACAGCGTGCCGTAGGCGGGAAAGCCGGCCAGCCCCTGGGCCGCGTCGCGCAGCGGATCTTTCGCGTCCAGGCTCGCGCGTTCGAGCCACAGCAATTCGCCGCGCGCCCCGACGATGCGCGACACCGCGCGCAACCGGCCCGCCGACCAGCGTTCGCCCGCCGCTTGCCGGCCGAGTTGCGTGGCATCCCAGCCGATCGCGGTGGCGCCTTCTGCCAGCGTCAGCGAGAAGTTCAGGTGCGCATGCGCGTCGTCGAACACGATATTGTTTTGCGGCAGCCAGTCGAGCTTCGCCTGCTCGCCGACGCGCACGGCGATCCGCTGATGCGCGCCGTGGCCATTGGACTTGTACCACTTGGTCGCGCCGGGCGTGGTGATGACGGCATGCGCCAGAGCGCCGACAGCGACGTCGATATCCAGCTCATCGCCGCCCGCGATGCCGCCGGGCGGATGCACGATCACCGCGTGGCAGATCGGACGGCCTTCGGGATAGAGCGGGCGTTGCACGCGCAACGGCCCGTGATGCAGCCGGTGAACGAGCGTCGTGCGCTCGCTCTGTTTGGCGAAACCCAGTTCGAGACGCGCGCGCCATGACGCATGCGCGGCGGGTTGCGTCGCAGTTTGCGCATTGGCGAGCGCGGCGTGATGTTCGTGAAGCGACATGCGAATGAACGGCGTGCGAGCGACGTGTGGAATATGAGAGCGGGCAGAGTTCGCGGCCGCGAAACAAGCGCAAGCAGGTGCAAATCAAGCGCACGCTGCGCCGCCCAAAGGATGCGGCGAGAATAGCACGCCCTTACGCGTGCCCGTCACCCAGCGAATGAACGACAGTCAAACTGCAATCAAGCCCCGCACGCCATCGCTGTCCATGTTCGCGCCTTCGCCGCCCGCGACGACTTCGCCGCGGCTCATCACCCAGTAGCGATCGGCGATGTCCTTCGCGAAGTCGTAGTACTGCTCGACGAGCAGCACCGTCATGCCCATTTCGTCGACCAGTTGACGCAGCGTGCGGCCGATGTCCTGAATGATCGACGGCTGGATGCCTTCAGTCGGTTCGTCGAGAATCAGCAATTGCGGATCGCTCATCAGCGCGCGGCCAATTGCGAGCTGTTGCTGCTGGCCGCCCGACAGATCGCCGCCGCGCCGGCTGCGCATATCCTTCAGAACGGGGAACAACTCATAGATGCGCTCGGGGATTTTCTTCGGCGCTTTCTTGCTGGCTGCACCGACCAGCAGGTTTTCCTCGACGCTTAGCCGTGGAAAGATATCGCGGCCTTGCGGCACATACGCGAGTCCGTGCTCGACGCGCGAGTACGTCGGCAACTTGCCGATCGGCGTGCCGCGCCATGCGATCGAGCCGCTCTTCGTCTGCACCACGCCCATCAGGCACCGCAGCAGCGTGGTCTTGCCGACGCCGTTGCGGCCCAGCAGCACGGTGAGCTTGCCGTCGGGCACGGTCAGCTTCACGTCGCGCAGAATGTGGCTGCCGCCGTAGTACTGGTTGAGGTTCTCGACTTCCAGCATATGCGCTATATCCGTTCAAATCTTCGATTCATCGACCCACTCATCGACCGAGATAAGACTCGATCACCGTCTCGTCCTGCTTGACTTCGTCGAGCGTGCCGTGCGCAAGCACGCGTCCTTCTGCCATCACCGTGACCTTGCCCGCATCGCCGGACAACGCGGCCACAAACTCCATGTCATGTTCGACGACCATCATCGAGCAGGTGCCGCGCAGGTGATTGAGCAACTCGGCCAACTGCATGGTTTCGTCGTCGGTCATGCCGGCGGCCGGTTCGTCGAGCAGCAGCAACGCAGGTTGCTGCATCAGCAGCATGCCGATTTCGAGCCGCTGCTTCTGTCCATGCGAAAGCTCGCCGGCCGAGCGTCGCGCTTCGCTCTCCAGACCGATCAGCGCGAGCGTTTCCTCGATACGCGCCTGCGCCTGACGATCGAGGCGCGCCCGCAACGAAGCCCACCAGCGCTTGTCGGTCTTCATCGCGAGTTCGAGGTTTTCCCACACGGGATGCTGCTCGAACACGGTCGGCTTCTGGAACTTGCGGCCAATGCCCGCCTGTGCGATGGTCGGCTCGTTCATCCGCGTGAGGTCGATCGACTGGCCGAGAAAGACTTTGCCGGAGTCCGGCGCGGTCTTGCCGGTAATGACGTCCATCATCGTCGTCTTGCCGGCGCCGTTCGGGCCGATGATGCAGCGCAACTCGCCGGCATCGATCGTGAGCGACAGCGCGTTCAACGCGCGAAAGCCGTCGAAGCTCACCGTCACGTCTTCGAGGTACAGAATCGTTCCGTGCGAAGTGTCGATCTCGCCGGGCACCACCGCGTGCCCCATGCTCGCGACGCCGCTCAGCGCATGTTCACTGGGCGCTCGAGGTAAAGCCAGGTCGGGAACCCTCGGGTTTTCGTTCATCGGCGGTTGCTCCTGCGGGCCACGAGTTCGATCAGTCCCATGATGCCGTTGGGCAGCAGCAGGGGAACCAGCACGAAGATCAGACCCAGAAAGAACAACCAGTATTCAGGGAAATGCGCCGTAAAGACGCTCTTCGCGCCGTTCACCGCGAACGCGCCGATGATCGGTCCAATCAGCGTGCCGCGTCCGCCCACGGCGACCCAGATCGCCATCTCGATCGAATTGCCCGGCGACATCTCGCCGGGATTGATGATGCCGACCTGCGGCACGTACAACGCACCGGCGATTCCACATAACACCGCCGAGACGGTCCATACGAACAGCTTGTACGCGAGCGGGCTATAGCCGAGGAACATCAGACGTGTTTCGCCGTCGCGCACGGCCGTGACCACGCGGCCGAGCTTCGACGTGACGATCGCGCGCGCGCCGATGAACGCGACGATCAGTACTGCGAAGGTGATCAGCAGCAGCGCGGTACGCGTGCCCGGCTGCGTGATCGGAAAGCCGCCGATACGCTTGAAGTCGGTGAAGCCGTTATTGCCGCCGAAACCCGTTTCGTTGCGATAGAACAGCAGCATCGCGGCGAACGTCATCGCCTGTGTGATGATCGACAGATACACGCCCTTCACGCGCGAGCGGAACGTGAAGAAGCCGAACACCCACGCGATCACCGCCGGCACCAGCACCACCAGCAGCAGCGCGTAGCCGAGATGCTCGGTGCCTTGCCAGTACCACGGCAGCCGATGCCAGTCGAGGAACACCATGAAGTCGGGCAGGTCGCTGCCGTACTTGCCGTCATGGCCGATCGCGCGCATCAGATACATTCCGATCGCGTAGCCGCCCAACGCAAAGAACAGAGCGTGACCGAGGCTCAGAATGCCGCAGTAGCCCCACACGAGGTCGAGTGCGAGCGCGGCGATCGCGTAGCACATGAACTTGCCGGCGATCGTCATCGCGTAGGCCGATAGATGCAGCGCGCTGGTTTCCGGCACCACCAGCGTGGCGAACGGTACGCCGAGCCCGAACGCGACGATCAGCGCAATCAGCGCGAGCCATGCGCGCCGCGACAGCAGTGCGGGACGCGGCGGCAAGCCGAGCGCGAAGCCGGACGGGAGCCCGCGTGCCGATGCCGCGCTGCCGCTGCCCGTCGCGCCGACTACAGCCGAGGAGGCCGACGCGGCCGACGAGCCCGACCCGGCCGATGCGGTTGTCGATGAAGTAGCGGAAGTCATCTCAAGCCTCCGCGCTGCGGCCCTTGAGGGCGAACATGCCCTGCGGACGCTTCTGGATGAAAAGCACGATCAGCACGAGCACGGCGATCTTCGCGAGCACGGCGCCCCAGAACGGTTCGATCGCCTTGCTGACGAGCCCCAGCCCGAAGCCGCCGATAACAGTGCCGGCGAGTTGGCCGACACCTCCCAGCACGACGGCCATGAAGGAATCGATGATGTAGCTCTGGCCGAGGTCCGGTCCGACATTGCCGATCTGCGACAGCGCACAGCCGCCCAGACCCGCGATGCCCGCGCCGAACGCGAACGCGTACGAATCGACCCGTGCGGTTTTGACGCCGACGCATGCGGCCATCCGGCGGTTCTGCGTGACCGCGCGCACAAATAGGCCGAGGCGCGTCCTGGTCAGCACGGCCCACGCGATGGCGACCACGATCAGCGAGAACGCGAGAATCGCCAGCCGGTTGTACGGCAGGATCAGATTGGGCAGCACGCTCACGCCGCCGCTCATCCACGCCGGGTTGACCACCTGCACGTTTTGCGCGCCGAACAGCATGCGCGTCGCCTGGATCAGGATCAGACTGACGCCGAAGGTGGTGAGCAGCGTTTCGAGCGGGCGGCCGTACAGGTGCTTGAGCACCACCCGTTCGAGCACGAGGCCCACCAGCCCCGCGGCCGCAAACGATGCCGGCACCGCGAGGAGCGGATACCAGTCGAACGCGCCGGGTGCGAAGCGCAGAAAGAGGTTCTGCACGACATAGGTGGCGTACGCGCCGATCATCAGGAATTCGCCGTGCGCCATGTTGATCACGCCGATCAGTCCATACGTGATCGCAAGGCCGAGCGCCGCGAGCAGCAGCACGCTGCCGAGCGACAAGCCGGCGAACAGCGTGCCGGCGATCTGGCTGCGGCGCTGGATTGCCTCGAGTTCGTCGATGCCGCTTTGCGCGGCGGCGCGCACCCGGGAGTCGGCTTCGACGAAGCTGCCGTCCGCTTTCTTCGCGACCAGCGGCCGCAGCAGTTCGTTCATGTCGAGATCGTGCCGCGCCGCGACCAGTTGCACGGCTTCGAGGCGTCTGGCCGGATCGGCGTCGTGCAAGGCGGTCATCGCCCACAGCGTGTCGAGGCGCTTTTTCAACGCCGGATCGGTCTCCTTCGCGCGGGCCGCGTCGACGAGCGGCTTGGTCGCCGGATCGGGGCTTTGCAACAGCGACGCGATCGCGGCTTCGCGGGTCGCGCGCTCGGGCGAGCTCAGTTGCAAGCCGGCGAGCGCACCCGCCACTTTGGAGCGCAGCAGGTTGTTCAGCGTGACCGGCTGCGCGTCGCCGGCGGCCACGGTTTTGCCGGTGACGGCGTCGCGCGCGGTGTCGCCGTCTTGCAGCAGCACGGCGCCTGCGTCGGTGGCGAGCGCGCTGTCGTCGGACAGCGCCTTGAGCACTGCGAGCGATTCCTTGTCGTGATTGGCGATCAGCTTGTCGATCGCGGCGGATTTGGCGTCGAAGTCGTCGCCGGCGAGCGGCGCCACATCGGCGGGGACCAGTGCGAATGCGGCCAGCGGCACGCTGGCGAGCAACACGAGCGTCGCGCCGGCAATGCTACGTTGTACGAAGCGTTGCGCCGTGTGCGCCGATCCTGCGAGACCTGGGAGTCGTGCGGACATAAGCAATGAAAACGCCATGATGGCCTTTGAAGATAAACCGTCGGGTTGCGCAGGCACGCAACCTCCTTCACGGAAGGAACCCACGGCACGCCGAACGCCCGACGCGCGTCGGGCGCGAGCGGCGAGCCGTGCGATCACGCCGGCTCGCTACGCGGCAAAGCGGCCGCGTGTGCTAAGTGAGCCGTACTGTCAGGCGACGCGCGAGCGCTTCAGGAACGCCGGAATCGAACTGACCACGTCCGGCTTGCCCGAATTGCCGGCGATGAACGGGCTCCAGGGCTGCGCGCGGACCGCGGTTTTGGTGCGCCACACGACGTTGAACTGGCCGTCGGCACGCACTTCGCCGATCATCACGGGCTTGTGCAGATGGTGATTGCCGTCCATCTCCAGTGTGAAGCCCGACGGCGCGGCGAAGCTCTGGCCGATCATCGCCACGCGCACCTTGTCCACTTCGGTGCTCTTCGCTTTCTCGACGGCCTGCTTCCACATGTGGATGCCAACGAACGTCGCTTCCATCGGGTCGTTGGTCACGCGCTTCGTGCCGCCTGGCAGATTGTTGTCCTTGACCCAGGCGGCCCACTGTTTCTTGAACTTCTCGTTGGACGGGTTGCGCAGCGACATGAAGTAGTTCCAGGCTGCGAGGTTGCCGACCAGCGGCTTGGTGTCGATGCCGCGCAGTTCCTCTTCGCCGACCGAGAACGCGACCACCGGCACGTCCGATGCCTTCAGCCCCTGGTTGCCCAGTTCCTTGTAGAACGGCACGTTCGAATCGCCGTTCACCGTCGAGATCACCGCGGTTTTGCCGCCTTGCGAGAAGGTCTTGATGTTCGCGACGATGGTCTGATAGTCGCTGTGGCCGAACGGTGTGTAGACCTCCTGAATATCGGCCGCCTGAACGCCCTTGGATGTCAGGAATGCGCGCAGGATCTTGTTGGTCGTGCGCGGATACACATAGTCCGTGCCCAGCAGAAAGAAGCGTTTCGCGCCGCCGCCTTCCGCGCTCATCAGATATTCCGTCGCGGGGATCGCCTGCTGATTCGGCGCTGCGCCCGTGTAGAACACGTTGCGCGACATTTCCTCGCCCTCGTACTGCACCGGATAGAACAGCAGCCCGTTTAGTTCCTCGAACACCGGTAGCACCGATTTACGCGACACCGAAGTCCAGCAGCCGAACACCGCCGCGCACTTGTCCTGCGTGATCAGCTGGCGCGCTTTCTCGGCGAACAGCGGCCAGTTCGACGCAGGATCGACCACCACGGGCTGAATTTGACGGCCCAGCACGCCGCCGCTTTTATTGATGTCCGCGATGGTCATCAACGCGGTGTCCTTGAGCGAGGTTTCGGAGATGGCCATGGTGCCCGACAGCGAATGCAGGATCCCCACCTTGATCGGACCGCTGCTGGACTGCGCATCGGCGAACGGCACGCGACCCGCCAGCGCCAGTGCGCCGGACATGGAACCGAACTTCAACAGACTGCGACGTTTCATGTGTATCCCCTTGCCATTGATGTGACTGTTTGTGGGCGTCAATTTGTGCCAGCACGGTTCGTCCCGCATGACTTGCCGCTTGTGTACTGCAAGTGATATGCCATGCGGGAAGTTCGATCCGGAATATGCGCATTGCGCGCCGCGGCGCGCCTCGCGGGGCTGGTCGGGGGCGTGGCGCGCGGTGCAGAAGTGGTGCAGGGTCGCCGCCGACGCCTCGTTCGGGTGCGGGCCGCGCCGCAACGAAGCGCGCGCGTGCGGCGGCGGCCATCGACGGTGCATGGCCGCCGCGCGTTTGTGCATGCGCCGCGCTGTGCCTACACTGAGGTGATGGGCAGCAGCGAGTGGGTTGCATGCGACCGCCTTGCATACGACAGGAGACAAGACATGAATGAGAGCATGGGCATCAATCCACCCGATATGGCGGCTTTCTGGATGCCCTTCACCGCGAACCGTCAGTTCAAAAGCGCGCCCCGCCTGCTGGCAAGCGCGAAGGGGATGTACTACACGACGCACGACGGCCGGCGCATCCTCGATGGCACCGCCGGCCTGTGGTGCGTCAACGCGGGCCATTGCCGTGACGAGATCGTCGCGGCGGTGCAGGCACAGGCCGCGGAAATGGACTTCGCGCCGACGTTTCAGATGGGACACCCCAAGGCCTTCGAGGCTGCCACCAAAATCGCCCGTCATACGCCCGGCGATCTGAAGCACATCTTTTTTGTGAACTCGGGCTCGGAGGCGGTCGATACCGCGCTGAAGATCGCCCTCGCTTATCACCGCGCGCGGGGCGAAGGGCAACGCATTCGGTTGATCGGCCGTGAGCGCGGCTATCACGGCGTCGGCTTCGGGGGAATTTCGGTGGGCGGCATCGCGCCTAACCGAAAGGCGTTTTCAGGTGGACTGCTGCCGGCGGTCGATCACTTGCCGCATACGCTCAATATCAAGGAGGCGGCGTTTTCGAAGGGACAGCCGGCATGGGGCGCGCATCTTGCCGACGAACTCGAACGGCTTGTCACGCTGCACGATGCGTCGACGATTGCCGCGGTCATTGTCGAGCCAGTGGCCGGATCAACCGGTGTGCTGATTCCGCCGCAAGGCTACTTGCAACGCTTGCGCGAGATTTGCGACAGGCACGGCATCCTGCTGATCTTCGACGAAGTGATCACCGGGTGGGGGCGCCTGGGCACGCCGTTCGCCGCGCAGTACTTCGGCGTCACGCCCGATCTGTTGACGATGGCCAAGGGCACCAACAACGCGGCGGCGCCGATGGGCGCGGTCGCGGCGAGCGCGAAGATTCACGACGCGATTGTCGGCGGGGCGCCTGCGGGCATCGAACTGTTCCACGGCTACACCTATTCGGGACATCCGATTGCGGCTGCCGCCGCCTGCGCGACGATCGATCTGTACGAGCGTGAGCAACTGTTCGAACGGGCCGCGCAGATGGCGCCACTGTTCGAGAACGCGATTCACAAGCTGCGCGGCGAACGGCACGTGATCGACGTGCGCAATCTCGGGCTGGTGGGCGGCGTGGAGCTGGAGCCGCGCGCGGGTGCGCCGGGCGCGCGTGCTTACGACGTGTTCGTGCGCTGCTTCGAGAAGGGGGTGCTCACGCGTTACACGGGAGACATTCTGGCCTTTTCGCCGCCGTTGATCGTCGAGGAGTCGCAAATCGATGAGATCTTTGCGACGGTCGCGGAGGTGTTGAGAGCGACGGAGTAGGACGGGCCCGTTGCCAGCGTTTTGCGCGTGCATTGCCGGTGGCTGTTGTTTGTGCGCCTATGGTTTGGTTTTGGCTTGTATCTGGTTTGCTTCCGCTTCGCGCGGTGCCTGGTCGCGGGTCACGGGCGTTTTGCGCGTGCCTGGCTGTTTGAACGGCGCGAGGCTGCCTCGTTCGGAGGCGGCCTCTTTGACATCGACCGGCGCTGGAGCTTTGCCGATCAGAAGGCGATGAACGGTCCGGTGTCCTTGCCGATCGTCGAGTTGCTGAGTGCGGTGTAGACGCTGCGTCCGTAAAAGAACGGCAGACCCCAAAGGAACGTGCCGTACATCGGCGAGCCGAGGCTGTCATAGGCGGCGTACTGGTTGGCTAGCAACGACGCACCATTGCCTAGCGAAAACGGCACGGTGACCGGCGCCGACGCACCAGTCGCGCCGGTCAGAATCGCCGACAGGCTGAGCGTGGTGGTCGGCACGAACCAGTCCCCCGAATAAAGCACCGTGTAGTCGGTGAAGAAATTCGCGTTAGAGCCGCTGTCGATTGCGCTCAGGTATTGGCTGCCCTTGTACGTGGTCGTGAAATAGCCGTCCTGGGTGAGCGAGAGCACGTTGGCATTCGGCGGCAGCGCATTGTTCGACTGCGTGCCGATGCCGAATACCAGATCGCCCGTCGCGCTGGTCTGGCCGCCCGGCGGCAAGGCGGGCAGACGGATGACCGTGCCGTTGTTATCCGACGTGAAGTCGGCGACCGGGTTCATCACCTGAATGTCGAGCGGAACGCGCGTACTCGTGCAGGACGTAGCAGACGTGCAGTAGTAATACGCTGCCGGTAGGACGGATGTCGCCGCTGCCGCATAGTCGCGCCGCGCCGGCGAAATGCCAACTATGCCATCCGCGCCCATCGCGGCAACCGTGTTCAGGTCGTTGCCACCGCGCGACGCACAGGCCGACGGCGTCGAGTACCTGCCGTCGGCGATGACCTGAATCGGCAGATTGCCGGCTACCTTGCTGCCGATCGTCACGTCCGCGCGTTTGATGGCGCCCCACGTATAGCCGGAGTTGAACTGCGCACATTCCGCGATTGGGGCGTTACCCGTCGGATCGTCGGTGGCGCCGGTTTGCGACGGCAGGCCGCCGGCCAACGCCGCGCCCAGAGCGCTGCCGAGCACACGCACGCCGACCGAGCCGGTGTCGACCTGCATGTGATCGACGGTCGCGCATTGATTGGCCCCCTGGCTGCCAGGGATGCAAATCGTGACGCTCACGTATGGGACATTGACGAAGGTCGTGAACCGTTCGACGGTGATTCTGGCTGTGTTGGTGGCGGGAGAAGGAGTTGGCGTTGGGGTTGGCGTTGGGGTTGGTGTTGGTGTTGGCGTTGGCGTTGGCGTTGGCGTTGGGGTTGGTGTTGGCGTTGGCGTTGGCGTTGGTGTTGGTGTTGGTGTTGGTGTTGGTGTTGGTGTCGGTATCGGTGTCGGTGTTGGACTTGGGGTTGGATTTGGACTTGGGGTTGGCGTCGGCGTTGGGGTGGGCCTGGGGGTCGGCGTTGGACTTGGGGTTGGGGTCGGGCTTGGGCTTGGCGTTGGTGTTGGACTCGGGGTTGGTGTTGGACTCGGACCTGAGCTAACACCAGGACCTGTGCCAGGGCTCCCGCTCGGCCCCGGGCTTGGACTCGGTGTCTTACCTTGCGTTTGAGCGCCATTTGCGCCGGGACCCGGCGCGGGCGCCGCCGGCTTATCGCTATTGTTCGCCACGGTAGCACTGCCATCGTCGCCGCCACCGCCGCAGGCGGACAGCGCGACGCCGGCGCTCACAAGCGCGCAGCAAAGCTTCTTGTTGAGAGTCGTCATTGTGTTGTTATTCGATGAATCCACGCGCCGCTTCATTGCAGATTCTCCATGCGGACATTGGCGGGAACGAGGCGCGGCAGATAGGCCTTGCCGAAGAAGTAGCCGGTATGGCCGGCCGACTCGATGTGGAAGTCGCCGTTGTGCTGGACCATGGGTCCGATGCCGCGCGCGCGGCCATCGCTGGCACTCACGAAGTTCGCGAAGTAGCTGCCGAGCAGCTCGCTCATGTCCGGGCGCACCGGACCGTGCCACGTGACGGCGAACACCACGTTGGTTGGCAGCACATATTCGCGGATGGTCACACCGTCGACGTCGTTCGCCTCGCGCATCGTGTACTGCGCCGGCGCAGGCGTAGTCGCCGCCGCCGCGCCAGCCGCAGGGCCGGGCGTCGCCGCCTGTAGCGAGGACCGCGCCGCCGCCACGGTGTGTGTCCGGGTCGCCGGCGCCGCGCCCAACGTCGCGTAGCACGCGAGCGGCGCCAGGGCGGCGATCGCCAGCGCGAGCTTGATAAGTCTCATCCGATGCTCCAGAAAACAGGTCGGAGCATGGTGCCCGCGCGCCGTTATCAGGAGCAGAGGAAAAGTCTGAATAGAAGACGGGAAACGGCGCAAGCCGGCGCTAACTGCGCGTGGACAAATGCCGTCGAGGCTGGCGTCAGATCGCGATGAACGGCCCGGTGGGCCGGCCCATCGTAGGGGTGCCGGCTAGGGTAAGGAGTCGGAGGATGGCTCGCGCGTCATTGCGACGCGGCGTTTAATAGGTCGGAACGGAGGGGTCGACCTGACGCGACCATGCGTCGATGCCGCCTTGCAGATTGAACACGTTGGTATGGCCGCGCGATTCGAGGAACATCGCGACCTGCGCGCTGCGCGCGCCGTGATGGCAGACGCAGACGATCTGCGCGTCGTCATCGAGTTCTTCGCTGCGCGCGGGGATCTCACGCATCGGGATCGACACGGCGCCGGCGATCGACGCGGTTTGCAATTCCCACGGCTCGCGCACGTCGAGCAGTACAGGTGCGGGGCGCGAGGTGTCGGCGAGCCATTCGGCGAGCGCGGGAGCGGTCAGATTTTGCATCAGCGGACATCCAGTTCAAAGGACGGCCCGATGCGGGCCGTCCGGATCGACATGTCGACGTATCGACATACGACGTATGGCTTAAAACTTGAAGCGCGGCGGTTGCACGGCGTTGATCAGCGGTTCGACGTAGGTTTCGAACACGTCGGCGATGCGGAACTGCTTGTCGTCGATACGCGTGATGATTTGCGCCTTCATGACCGGCGCGGTGCCGACGAATGCCGCGAGGCGCCCGCCGATCTTCAGCTGTTCGAGGATTTCCTGGGGCAGCACCGGCAGGCCGCCCGACACGCAAATCACGTCATAGGGCGCAGCACCGGGCCAGCCGCGCGATGCGTCGCCGGTGGCGACTTCGGCGTTGAGCACGCCATTGGCGATCAGGTTGCTGCGAGCCAGCTCGGCCAGTTCCGGTTCGATATCCACCGTCAGCACATGCTGCGCGCGATGCGCGAGCAGTGCCGCCATATAACCCGAGCCCGCGCCGACTTCCAGCACGCTTTCGTGTTTCTTCACAACGAGTTCCTGCAGCACGCGCGCTTCGATGCGCGGTGCCAGCATGTGCTGACCGGCTGGCAGCGGCACTTCGAAGTCGACGAAGGCCAGCTCGCGGTAGACCGCAGGGACGAAGTTTTCACGTTTGACGACCGACAGCAGATTCAGCACGTCCTGGTCGAGCACCTCCCAGGGGCGGATCTGCTGTTCGATCATGTTGAAACGCGCTTGCTCGATGTTCATGATGGATTCGGCGGTTTGGTTTGGCGAGTGGGCGGCAGTTCGACGAAGCGTTCGACGATGCGCTGGATTGCGTTCGCAAATGCCGCCATTGACTTTTTTGCCTCCGGCGGACAGCTTCCCGAAGCTCGCCCGAACCTCGCGAACGAGACTCCAACGATTCGGGCCGCAAGCAGCGCCAAGGTAACTGCGGGATTGTACCAAATGGCGGGGGCCAGCCGTGCCGCTGCGGGCACGGGGCCCGGGCCGGCCGTGGCCAGCCGCGGCAGCGACATCTCCGGTTCGCGCGCCCTTCGCGCCGCACCGCCGCCCGACCCCGTATTAATCCCTAGCGATTCGTCCTTGCGATTCCGGCTTGCATCGCCCAAGAATGTAATCGATTACATTCTCCCCACGCGAGGTCACTTGTCCAGATCGTCGTTCAAGGCGCCTGCAGCGGCAGTGTCCAACCCGGCTTCCCCACCGGGAGGCGTGCCGCAGCGCGTCGCCGCAGCCTCGTCGATCGCCGGCGTCGCACGGCAGGCGGGGGTGTCCGTGGCGACGGTGTCGCGCGTGCTGAACGGCCATGAGAACGTGCGGCCCGCCACGCGTGACAAGGTGCTCGCCGCGGTCGACGAGAGCGGCTATCGCGTCAACGAACTCGCGCGCAATCTGCGCACCTCCGAAAGCCGGCTGCTGCTCACCATGGTGCCGGACGTCGGCAATCCGTTTTACGCGGAGATCGTGCGCGGCATCGACAGCGTCGCGCGTCAACACGGCTACTTCATGCTGCTGTGCGACACCGGCGCCGACCCCGGCCGCGAGCGCAGCTACTTCGACCTGCTGCGCCGCCGCCGCGCGGACGGCGCGATCTGCCTCGACCCGGCCACCATCCAGCAGGCGTTCGGCGGCGAGTCCGGCGCGCTGCCGTGGGTCGCTTGCTGCGAGTTCGATCCGGCGGTCGGCGTGCCGTACGTGGGAATCGACAACTACCGCGCCGCCGGCGACGCCGTGCGCCACCTGCTCGCGCGCGGGCACCGGCGCATCGGGCTGATCAACTCGGACGTCGACTACCTGTACGCGCAGCAGCGTCAGCAAGGCTATCTCGACGCGCTCACCGAAGCGGGCATCGCGCCCGATTCGCGCTGGCGGATGAACCTGAACAGCCTCGACTATGAGGCGGGCGCGTCGGCGGCGGTCGCGTTGACCGAGCAATCGCGCGCGCCCAGCGCGATCTTCGCGGTCTCCGACACGTTGGCGATCGGCGTGATCCACGGCTTGCGCAGCCTGGGCAAGCAGGTGCCGGACGATGTCGCGGTGGTCGGCTTCGACGACATTTCGCTTGCCGCGCAGATCGACCCGCCGCTCACCACCATCGCGCAGCCGATGCGCGAGCTGGGCGAAACCGCCGCGCGTCTGTTGTTGCAGCGTCTGGCGAATCCGTTGGCGAACGTGCCGGGCGTGCTGCTGCCGCATCGGCTCGTGATTCGCGGGAGCGCTTGACGCATGAGCCTCGCCATCCGTTTCGACGACATCCGCAAAGACTTCGGCCCCGTGCGCGTGCTGCACGGCGTGAGTTTCGAGTTGACGCCCGGTCGCATCTACGGTCTGCTCGGCGAGAACGGCGCGGGCAAATCGACGCTGATGAAAATTCTCGCCGGCTACGAAACCGCGACTTCAGGCACCTTGCTGGTCGAGGGCCGCGAGCAGCAGTTCGCCGGTTCGCGCGAAGCCGAAGCGCAGGGCATCGTGCTGATCCATCAGGAGTTCAACCTTGCCGAGCACCTGACGATCGCGCAGAACATGTACCTCGGCCACGAAAAGCGGCGCGGCTGGTTTCTCGACGACGCCGCGATGCGCGCCGAGGCCGCGCGTTATCTCGCTCAGGTCGGGCTGGAGAAAGCGCCGGACACGCGGGTGCGCGAGCTGATCGTCGCGGAGAAGCAGATGGTGGAGATCGCGAAGGCGCTGTCGCGCCGCGCGCGCTTGCTGATCATGGACGAGCCGACCGCCACGCTGACGCCGTCGGAGACCGAGCGGCTCTTCACGCTGATGGCGAAGCTCAAGGCCGACGGCGTGACCATCGTCTACATCTCGCACAAGCTGGATGAAGTCGAGCGCATCACCGACGAAGTGATCGTGATGCGCGACGGCCGCTTCGTCGCGCGCAGCGAGACGGCGGCGCTCGCGCGTCAGCAGATGGCGAACCTGATGGTCGGGCGCGACGTGTCGGACATGTTCCCCGACAAGCTCACCGTGCCCGCCGACGCGCCGCTCGCGTTGCAGGTCGAAGGCCTTGCCGTGCCCGGCTGGGTAGACGAGCTCAGCTTCGACGTGCGCGCGGGCGAGGTGCTGGGCTTCGCGGGCCTCGTCGGCGCGGGCCGCACCGAGGCCTTCGAAGCGCTCATCGGCCTGCGCAAGCGCACTGCGGGGCGCATCGAGATCGGCGGCCGGCGCGCTGATCTCAAGAGCCCGCGCGAAGCGATGCGCCACGGCCTCACGTATCTCAGCGAGGACCGCAAGGGCAAGGGCCTGCACGTGGATCTGAGCCTGCAGGACAACGTGACGCTGATGACGCTCGAACGCTACGCGCATCCGCTGCTCGACATGAAGGCGGGACGCGCGGCGTTGACGAAGGCGGTCGGCGAATTCGGCATCCGCACCGGCGACCTGTCGAGCCGCGCGCGCATGCTCTCCGGCGGCAACCAGCAGAAGCTCGCGCTCGCCAAGTTCCTGCAGCCCGATCCGAACGTGATCGTGCTCGACGAGCCGACGCGCGGCGTCGATGTCGGCGCCAAACGCGACATCTATTTCCTGATTCATCGGCTCGCCGCGCAAGGCCGCGCAGTGATCGTCATTTCATCCGAACTGATCGAGCTGATCGGCTTGTGCCACCGCGTCGCCGTGATGCGCGCGGGACGCCTGCAGGCCACGCTGACACTCGAGCATCTCACCGAAGAGGAGTTGATCGCTCATGCGACCGGCACCCACTGAAGCCGTGCAATCCGGCCGCGCGCTGCGCTTCGCGCATCGACTGTACGCGCTCGGGCCGCTCGTCGGGCTGATTCTGCTGTGCATCGCCGGCACGTTGCTGAACCGCGACTTCGCGACGCTCGACAACCTGATGAACGTGCTCACGCGCACGTCGTTCATCGGCATCATCGCGGTCGGCATGACCTTCGTGATCATTTCGGGCGGCATCGATCTGTCGGTCGGGTCTATGGCGGCGCTGATCGCGGGCAGCATGATCTGGCTGATGAACGGGCTTGCGGCGAGTGGCGCCGGCCACGCGTTGGCGCCGCTGATGATCGTGGCGATCGGCATCGTCGCGGCGCTCCTGCTCGGCGGGCTGTTCGGCTGCGCGCACGGCCTGTTGATCACCAAAGGACGCATCGAGCCGTTCATCGTCACGCTGGGCACGCTCGGAATCTTTCGGGCGGTGCTCACGTGGCTCGCCGACGGCGGCGCACTGACGCTGGATAATTCGTTGTCCGATCTATATGGGCCGGTGTACTACGCGAGCCTGTTCGGCGTGCCGGTGCCGATCTGGGTGTTTCTCGTCGTCGCGGCGGGCGGCGCGCTGATCCTCAATCGCACCACCTTCGGCAGACATGTGCAGGCGATCGGCTCCAACGAACAGGTCGCGCGCTATGCGGCGATTCGCGTCGATACGGTGAAGATCGTCACCTATGTGCTGCTCGGCATCTGCGTGGGCGTGGCCACCGTGCTCTACGTGCCGCGGCTCGGCTCGGCCACGCCGACCACCGGCCTCTTGTGGGAGCTGGAGGCCATCGCGTCGGTGGTGGTCGGCGGCACGGCGCTCAAGGGCGGCGAAGGACGCGTGATCGGCACGGTGATCGGCGCGATCCTGTTGTCGGTGATCGCCAACATTCTGAATCTGACCAGCATCATCAGCGTGTATCTGAACGCGGCGGTGCAGGGCGTGGTGATCATCTTCGTCGCGTTCGTGCAGCGCGGGCGGCGGTAGGGTCAGCGCTTCACATCGCAATAACGGGCAGTATCAGGCAGCAGGCAACGGGCAACACCAGGCAACGGGCAACACCAGGCAATACCACGCAACACCAGGCAACACCAAGCAACACCAGGCAACACACCGGCAGGTCCAAAAATCGGGGCGCCCGAACGCCTCACTTTAGCAACCGTCTTGCATGGGGATGGGAGTCAGCGGCAAAGCGCCGACCCCCATCGACATACAAGTGCATGCGATTGGAGACACAACCATGAAGCAGGTCATTCGAGCGGTCGGCGCCGGCATGCTGGCGTTGGGGATACTGGGCACGGCAGGGCTCGCGCGTGCCGACGACAAGGTCACGCTGGGCGTCGCGATTCCGACAGCCGACCACGGCTTCACGGGCGGCATCGTCTGGTGGGCCAACAAGGCCAAAGCCGATCTCGAGAAAGCGCATCCCGATCTCAAGGTCATCGTCAAAACGGCGGCCGGCGCGCCGGAACAGGCGAACCAGTTGCAGGATCTGGTGACGGTCAACAAGATCAACGCGCTCGTGATCTTCCCGTTCGAATCGGCTTCGCTCACGCAACCGGTCGCGCAGGTGAAGAAGAAAGGCGTGTACGTGACGGTGGTCGACCGCGGCCTGACCGACACGAGCGCGCAAGATGCGTATGTGGCGGGCGACAACACCGCGTTCGGCAAGATTCCCGCCGAGTACCTGGCCAAAGCGCTCGACGGCAAGGGCAACATCGTCGCGCTGCGCGGCATTCCGACCACGCTCGACAACGAACGCTGGGCCGCCTTCACCGGCGTGCTGAAAAACTATCCCGACATCAAGATTCTCGACGGCAAGTACGCGAACTGGAATCGCGACGACGCGTTCAAGGTGATGCAGGACTACCTGACGCGCTTCAAGCACATCGACGCCGTATGGGCCGCCGACGACGACATGGCGGTCGGCGTGCTGAAGGCGATCGACCAGGCCAAGCGCAACGACATCAAGATCGTGTTCGGCGGCGCGGGCTCGAAGGGCATGGTGAAGAACGTGATGGACGGCGCGCCGATGATCAAGGCCGACGTGTCGTACTCGCCGAAATTCATCTACGACGCGATCAAGCTGACCGCCGAGGCGCGTCTGAAGGGCGAGAAGCTGCCGCCGACCACCATCATTCCGTCGGTGCTGATCACCAAGGAAAACGCGCAGCAGTTCTATTTTCCGGACTCGCCGTTCTGAGCGGCGCGTGGCACGCGCGGGCGGCGTCCACACTGCAGTGGCGCGGCCCGTATGCGATCGTTAGAGGGACCGTACGATGAAAACCATCAAAGGGCCGGCGATCTTTCTCGCGCAGTTCATGGGCGACGAGGTGCCGTTCGACAATCTTGCGCATCTGGCGCAATGGGCCGCGGGTCTCGGCTTCAAGGGAATACAGGTGCCGTGCGACGCGCGCCTGATCGATCTTGAACAGGCGGCGGCGAGCCAGACGTATTGCGACGAGTTGCGTCAGACCGTGGACGACGCGGGCGTGACGATCACCGAACTGTCGACGCATCTGCAAGGCCAACTGGTCGCCGTGCATCCGGCGTACGACGTGCTGTTCGACGGCTTCGCCGCGCCGCGGGTGCGAGGCGACCCCGCCTCGCGCACGCAGTGGGCGATCGAACAGCTGAAGCTCGCAGCGAAGGCGTCGCGGCGTTTGGGCCTGAGCACCCACGTGTCTTTTTCCGGCGCGCTGGCGTGGCCTTACGTGTACCCGTGGCCGCAGCGTCCGGCGGGGCTCGTCGAAGCGGCGTTCGACGAACTCGCGCGCCGCTGGACGCCGATTCTCGACGCGTTCGACGAAGCCGGCGTGGACGTGTGCTACGAATTGCATCCGGGCGAAGACCTGCACGACGGCGCGAGCTTCGAGCGCTTTCTCGATCGCGTGAAGCAGCACGCGCGCGCGAACCTCCTCTACGATCCGAGCCATTTCGTGCTGCAGCAGCTCGACTACCTCGCGTTCATCGACATCTATCACGAGCGCATCAAGGCGTTTCATGTGAAGGACGCGGAGTTCCGGCCGAACGGCAAGCAGGGTGTGTATGGCGGATACAGCGGCTGGGTCGAACGCGCGGGACGCTTCAGATCCCTTGGGGATGGACAGATCGACTTCGGCGCGATCTTCTCGAAGATGGCGCAATTCGATTTTCCGGGCTGGGCCGTGCTCGAATGGGAGTGTGCGCTCAAGCATCCGCACGACGGCGCGCGCGAGGGCGCGGAGTTCATTCGCCGGCACATCATTCGCGTGGCCGAACATGCGTTTGACGATTTCGCCGGCAGTGGTGTGGACGATGCGCAGGTCAAGCGTGTCCTTGGGCTGTGAGCGAAGTTTTGTGGCGCGATTTGCGAACGTGAAAGAGGCAGGGGCTCAAGCACAGAAGCCCAGAAGCGAGGCCGCGGGCGACGCTGCAACGTGGCAACCCGCGTCACCACGCTTTCGCCGCAGCCTCCCAACGAAGGAGTAAGCGATGCAGCAAAAAAGGTTGAAGCTGGGCATGGTCGGTGGTGGGCAGGGCGCGTTCATCGGCGCGGTACATCGGATCGCGGCGCGGCTCGACGATCGTTTCGAACTGGTGGCAGGCGCCTTGTCGTCCGACCCGCAGCGCGCGCAGGCGAGCGCCGCCGAGGCCGGCATTGCGCGCAGCTACGCGGACTGGCGCGAGATGGCGCGCGCCGAAGCTGTGCGCGACGACGGCATCGACGCGGTCGCGATCGTCACGCCCAATCATCTGCATGCGCCGGTGGCGACGGCGTTTCTCGAAGCAGGCATCCACGTCGTGTGCGACAAGCCGCTGGCGATTTCGCTCGCCGAAGGCGAAGCGCTCGCGAAACTCGCTCGCGACAAAGGCAAGCTGTTCGCACTCACGCATACCTACTCCGGCTATCCGCTGGTGCGTCATGCGCGCGAGCTGGTCGAGCGCGGCGAACTGGGCGAGATTCGCGTGGTGCAGGTGGAATACGCACAGGACTGGCTGGCCGAACCGGTCGAAGCCGGTGGTTTGAACAAGCAGGCCGGCTGGCGCACGGACCCTGCGCTGGCGGGCCCGGCGGGCTGTCTCGGCGATATCGGCACGCACGCCTATCAGCTCGCCGCCTTCGTCACGGGGATGACGCCTCGCGCACTGTCGGCGGAACTGCATACCTTCGTGCCGGGACGGCGCATCGACGATCACGTGCAGGCGATGCTGCGCTATGCGAACGGCGCGCGCGGCATGTTATGGGCGAGCCAGGTGGCGAGCGGCGCGGAGAATGCGCTGCGGCTGCGGGTGTACGGAACGAAGGCCAGCCTCGCTTTCGATCAGGAGCAGCCGAACGAGCTATGGTTCACGCCGCTGGGCGGGTTCGCCGAGCGGTTCACGCGGGCGCGCGTGACGAGCGCGCCCGCGGCGCACGCGACGCGCGTGCCGCCCGGACACCCGGAGGGTTATCTGGAAGCGTTCGCGCAGTTGTACAAGGACGCCGCATTGCAGATCGAAGCATTGGACGAAGGTCGCGCGTTGCCTGCGGAAAGTCGTCTGCTGACGACTGTGGATGATGGTGTGGCGGGGCTGCGCTTCATCGATGCGGTGCTCGCGAGCAGCGCGGCGCAGGGGCAGTGGCGTGAAATCGAAGCGGCTTGAGCGGTTTGGGGCAGTCTGAAAGCGGTGGTGAGCCAGGCGTCGCCGTGTTCGACCGAGCGTCATCCGCCCTTGCTCTTTTTGATCTGCTCTTCAAACGCGATATCGAGCTTGCTCGCCTTGCGCGGTTTCTGCGGGCCGAAACCATCGACGAATTTGACGAAGTCATCGAGCGTCAACGGATCGCAGACCTTTTTGTCGGTGCCGCTCGATTTGTCGACCAGATAGAACAGGCCGCCGGAGAGGCTGATCGCGGCGAACTGCGGATTGCCGCTGCGCGCTTTCAGCCGTTCTACTGCGTGGATGGCTCGGGTGGTGCGCATGGTGTGGGACGGCTGATAGGGCAGAGATAGGGCAGAGATTGCTACTTTAACAAGTTCGCCGCAGCCGCGCGCCCGGCGGTCATCGCCGGAACACGCAGGTGCGGTCGAAATTGCGCGGCGGTCAGCCGTCGCCACAGCTTGTCGGGGTTGTCGTCATGCATGCTTGACTGGACCGCCAAATTATCTGCCGGCGCCGTCCGTCACGCCGGCCTCGGTCACCCCACGCTTGCGATCGACGCGAGCCGTGCTGCAAACGCTCCGTTCGGTTCAGGCATGCCCCGCGAACGCTCGCGTCGCTCCGTGGTCTGCACGGCTCACCGCAAACGGCCGCGCAAGGAAGACCCCTTACTGACTGAGATAAACGAACTTGCCGTCGCGGATCGTGCCCATCACGCTCGCCCGCTGGTCCAGACCGACGTGGTCTTTCGGACTCGTGTTGACCACGCCGTTCGGCACGACCAGTTCATGCGCGTGCTCCAGTTCGTCGCGCAACGCAACACGAAACGCCGGCGTGCCCGGCTGCGCGGTTTTCAGCGCGCGCGTCACCGCATCCTGCAAACGCGGATAGACGCCCGCCGCATCGCCCGCGAATTGCGTGACACTGCCGGCACCGTACTTCGCCTCGTACGCGTTGGTGAACGCGAGCGCCGCCTTCCTCGCCGGATGATCGGCCGGCAGCGTGCGGGCGACCACGACCGGCTGGGTCGGAAAGAGCGTGCCTTCCACGTCCTTGCCGCCCAGCTTGATGAATTCGGGCGTGGCGATGCCGTGAGTCTGATAGATCGGCCCTTTATAGCCGCGTTCGACCAACGTGCGCTGCGGCAGCACCGTCGGCGTGCCCGCACCCGCGATGAGGATCGCATCCGGCCTGGCGGCCATCAGCTTCAGAATCTGACCGGTCACGCTCGCATCCGTGCGGTTATAGCGCTCGGTCGCGACCAGCTGAATGTGACGCAGCGCCGCGAACTTGCTGAACTCGTTGAGCCAGCTCTCGCCGTAGCCGTCTGCGAAGCCGATGAAGCCCACCGTCTTCACGTTGTGGTTCGACATGTAGCGCGTCATCACGTCGGCCATCGCGCTGTCGGTCTGCGCCATCTTGTAGGCCCAGACCTTCTTGCCCTCTTGCGGCTCTACCACGCTGGCCGAGCCGACCAGCGTGATCATCGGCGTCTGGCTGTCGGCGACCGGGTCGAGCGCGGCCATCGCGGCCGGCGTGATGTTCGGCCCGACGATCACGTCGACGTGGTCCTCGTTGATCAGCTTGCGGATGTTGCGCACGGCCGTGCCGGGGTCGGATGCGTCGTCGAGGAAAATGTAGTCGGCTTTCTGGCCGGCGATCGTCGCGGGCCACATCAGCATCGCATTCTTGCTGGTGATGCCGATCACGGCCGCCGGGCCGGTGCTCGACAGATCGATGCCGACCTTCAGCTCGGCATGGGCCGCGGTGGCGAGCAACAGCGCGCCGAGAGCGGCTGCGCCGCGAAATGGGTTGCGACGTTTTTTGTTATGCGACTTCATCGGGGGTCTCCGTAGCGAAAAGCGGTGAGTCAAAGTTCGTAGGTTTCGTGTTCGCCCTTGAGCGCCTGTTCGATCAGCTTGCGGTTCATGCTCGGCGACAGCAGCTCGACGAGCGTGTACACATAGCTGCGCAGATAGGCTCCCTGTTTCAGCGCGACGCGCGTCACGTTGCTGCCGAACAGGTGGCCCACCGGCATCGCGCGCAGATGACGGTCGCGCTCGGCGTTGAACGCGATGTCCGCCATGATGCCCACGCCGAGTCCCAGTTCCACATAGGTCTTGATCACGTCCGCGTCGATTGCTTCGAGCACGATGTCCGGATGCAGCGCGCGCAGGCGGAACGCCTCGTTGATCTTGGTGCGGCCGGCGAACGCATTGTCATACGTAATCAGCGGATACTGGGTCAGATCGTCCAGCGACAAAAGCTTGCGGTCCAGCAGCGGATGGTCCGGCTGCATGACCGCCACGTGATGCCACTGGAAGCAGGGCAGCGACACCAGCTCCTTGTAGTTGGCGATGGCCTCGGTGGCGATGGCCAGATCGGCCTGGTCGTGCAGCACCATCTCGGCGACCTGGGTCGGGCTGCCTTGCAGAATCGAAAGGTGGACTTTGGGAAAGCGTTTCTTGAACTCGGCGATCGCGGCCGGCAGCGAGTAGCGCGCCTGGGTGTGCGTCGCCGCGATCACCAGATTGCCCTGATCCTGCGCCGCGTAGTCCTTGCCGACGCGCTTCAGGCTCTCCACCTCCTGCAAAATCTTTTCGACCGACTGCAAAATGATGCGCCCCGGTTCGGTCAGCGAACGCACGCGTTTGCCGTGCCGCGTGAAAATCTCGACGCCCAGCTCGTCCTCCAGCTCGATGATCGCCTTTGAAACGCCCGGCTGGCTCGTGAACAGCGCCTTGGCAGCCTCGGTGAGGTTGAATTTCTGCCGCACCGCCTCGCGAACGAAGCGGAATTGATGCAGGTTCATATATAACCTCTGCGCATATCAAAAGAATTTTTTAGTCGTTTGAAATATAAGGCGAGTTTATTACGATCTGTCCATCTTTTTCAATATGGGTATCTGTATTTGTCATAAGCAAATGAACGTTTAGTCTGAACGCTCGTTCGCGGTTGCTGACAAAGACGGACATCTAAGGCGCGGCGAGTCGGACCGTCGTGTGTCACGCCAAAAACTGGGGTCCCCGAATGTACCAATACGATCAGTACGACCAGACCATCGTCGATGAACGCGTCGCGCAATACGCCGATCAGGTTCGTCGCCGCTTGTCGGGCGAATTGAGCGAAGAGGAGTTCCGTCCGCTGCGCCTGCAGAACGGCCTGTACCTTCAGCGCCACGCGTACATGCACCGCATCGCGATCCCGTACGGCAATCTGCGCAGCGACCAGATGCGCGTGCTCGCGCAGATCGCGCGCGAACACGACCGCGGGTACGGCCATTTCTCGACGCGCTCGAACATCCAGTACAACTGGATCAAGCTCGAAGAAACGCCGGAAATCCTGCGCAAGCTCGCCGCAGTGCAGATGCATGGCATCCAGACCTCCGGCAACTGCATCCGCAACATCACGGCCGACCAGTTCGCCGGCGTGGCGCCGGACGAAGTCGTCGATCCGCGTCCCTGGGCCGAAATCCTGCGCCAATGGTCCACGTTCCACCCCGAGTTCGCATGGCTGCCGCGCAAGTTCAAGATCGCCGTGTCGGGTTCGAAAGAAGACCGCGCGGCCGTGCAGATTCACGACATGGGCGTGTATCTGAGGAAGAACGGGCAAGGCGAACTGGTGGTCGACATCCTGGCGGGCGGCGGGCTGGGCCGCACGCCGCTCATCGGCGCGGTGATCCGCCGCGACCTGCCGTGGCAGCATCTGCTGACGTACTGCGAAGCGGTGCTGCGCGTGTACAACCGCTATGGCCGCCGCGACAACATGTACAAGGCGCGCATCAAGATTCTCGTGAAGGCGTTGAGCCCGGAAAAGTTCTCGGCGCAGGTCGAAGAAGAGTGGCAGCACCTGAAGGACGGCCCGTCGACCCTCACGCAGGCGGAAGTGGACCGCGTGAGCCAGTACTTCCAGCCGCCGGTCTACGACAAGCTGCCGAATACCGACGTATCGTACGAGAAGCATCTGCTGGAAAGCCGCGCATTCGCGCGCTGGGTCGAGCGCAACGTGCGGCCGCACAAGGTGCCGGGCTACGCATCGGTGACGCTGTCGCTCAAGCCCGCCACGGTCGCCCCCGGCGACGCCACGGATACGCAGATGGAAGCCGTCGCCGATTGGGCCGACGAGTATTCGTTCGGTGAAATCCGCGTGTCGCACGAACAGAACCTGATTCTCGCCAACGTCAGAAAGCGCGACCTCTTCGCGCTGTGGGAAAAGGCCAAGGCACAAGGTTTCGCGTCGGCCAACATCGGCTTGCTGACCGACATCATCTCGTGCCCGGGCGGCGATTTCTGCTCGCTCGCGAATGCCAAGTCGATTCCGATCGCGCTCGCGATCCAGGAACGGTTCAACGATCTGGACTACGTGTACGACCTGGGCGACGTGTCGCTGAACATCTCGGGCTGCATCAATGCGTGCGGTCACCATCACGTCGGCAACATCGGCATTCTGGGCGTCGACAAGGACGGCTCCGAGTGGTACCAGGTGACCCTCGGCGGCGAGCAGGGCACGGGCGCGACCGGCGCGCATCTTGGCCGCGTGATCGGCCCGTCGTTCTCGGCGGAAGAAATGCCGGACGTGATGAGCAAGGTGATCGACACCTTCGTCGAGAACCGCCAGGAAGGCGAGCGCTTCATCGAAACGTATAACCGCATCGGCATCGCGCCGTTCAAGGAACGCGTGTACGCGTCGCGTCAACCGGCTCACGCGTAACCGCGCAAAGGATACCGAACAGATGGCTTCTATCATCAAGAACCGCGCGATCGTCAACGATGACTGGACGCTCGTGCGTCCCGCGGAAGACGGCTCGCTGCCCGCGGTCAACGATTTGCCGGCCGGCAAGGTGCTGGTGCCGCTCGCGTTGTGGCAAGCCGAACGCGACGCGTTGAGCGCGTCGCGCGGCGCGGCGCAGATCGGCGTGTGGCTCGCGCCGGACAGCGAACCGGCTGAGATCGTCGGCGACTTCGACAAGCTCGCGCTGATCGCCGTGGACTTTCCGGTATTTCGCGACGGCCGGGGTTATAGCATTGGCCGGCTGTTGCGCGAGCGCTATGGCTACAAGGGCGAATTGCGCGCGATCGGCGATGTGCTGCGCGACCAGTTGAGGTTCATGTTCCGTTGCGGCTTCGATTCCTATGCGCTGCGCGCGGACAAAGACTTCGACGATGCGCTCAAAGCGTTCGACGAATTCAGCGTTCAGTACCAGGGCGCGGTGGACGACCCGTCGCCGCTATTCCGCCGCCGCGCGGCGGCAACTGCCGCAACCACTGCTGCAACCGCAGGCAAGGTTTCGGCATGAGCGACGCTCAATTGCTCGCGCCGGAACTCGCGGCGAAGGTCGAGCGCCTCGATGCGCTGCTCGACTCGATCGCCGCGCGTCACGCCAACGTGAAGCTCGCCAGCAGCCTCGCGGCGGAGGACATGCTGCTTACGCACGCCATTCTGTCGCGTGGCGTGAAGATCGGCATCTTTTCGCTGAACACGGGCCGCTTGCATGCGGAAACCCTCGGCATGCTCCAGCGCGTGAACGAGCGCTATGGCTACGAGATCGAACAGTTTCATCCGCAGGCTGCGGCGGTCGAGGAATACATCGGCTCCCACGGTCTGAACGCGTTCTATGAAAGCGTCGATCTGCGCAAGCGCTGCTGCGAGATCCGCAAGGTCGAGCCGCTGAACCGAGCGCTGTCGGACGTCAGCGCATGGGTGACGGGTCAGCGCCGCGAGCAGTCGGTCACGCGTGCCGAACTGCACGAGGAAGAGCACGACGCCGCGCGCAACATCGCCAAGTTCAATCCGCTGACGGACTGGACCGAGGGCGAGGTGTGGGATTACCTCAAGGCATTCGACGTGCCGGTCAATCCGCTGCATGCGCGCGGGTATCCGAGCATCGGCTGCGAGCCGTGCACGCGCGCAATCCGTCCCGGCGAGGACAGTCGCGCCGGGCGCTGGTGGTGGGAGTCGCGTGATACGAAGGAATGCGGACTGCACATCACGACGATCACTCCGATCCCGGTTGTGGGCAGCGAGAACGCTTCAGTCTGAGCTCTTGCGTACCCGCAAGTACACAGAGTAACGGAGGCCTCGGTTTGCAGCCCGAACGCCCCACCTACCGCGCACTTACCGATTCGAATACTTTCGCCGAAGCGAGCAACCGCTCGCCGGGCGAATCAACGAAGGACCCAGATATGAGCACCACGCTCGATTCCACTGTCAACGCTCCGCTTGCCAACACGGCGAACCGGATGGATCACCTCGATTGGCTCGAAGCCGAGTCGATTCACATCCTGCGCGAACTGGTCGCGGAATGCAGCAAGCCCGCGCTGCTGTTCTCGGGCGGCAAGGATTCGGTGGTGGTGCTGCATCTCGCGCTGAAGGCCTTTGGCATCGGCGCCAATCGCCAGACCGTGCTGCCGTTCCCGCTCGTGCACATCGACACGGGTCACAACTACGGCGAAGTGATCGACTTCCGCGATCGCCGCGCACAAGAAATCGGCGCGCAACTGGTGGTGGGTCACGTCGAAGATTCGATCAAGCGCGGCACCGTGCGGCTGCGCCGCGAAACGGATTCGCGCAATGCCGCGCAGGCCGTGACGCTGCTCGAAACCATCGAACAGCACGGCTACACTGCGCTGATCGGCGGCGCGCGCCGCGACGAAGAGAAGGCCCGTGCGAAAGAACGCATCTTCTCGTTTCGCGACGAGTTCGGCCAATGGGACCCGAAGGCGCAACGCCCGGAACTGTGGAGCCTGTACAACGCGCGTCTGCATAACGGCGAACACCTGCGCGTGTTCCCGATCTCGAACTGGACCGAGCTCGACGTATGGCAGTACATCGCGCGCGAACAGCTCGAACTGCCGTCGATCTATTACGCGCATCAACGCGAAATCGTGCGTCGCAATGGGCTGCTCGTGCCGGTCACGCCGCTCACGCCGATGCGCGAAGGCGAAGTCAGCGAGAGCGCGCTGGTGCGTTTTCGCACCGTCGGCGACATCAGTTGCACGTGCCCGGTGGAAAGCGATGCCGACGATGTCGAGAAGATCATCGCCGAAACGGCCGTGACGGAAATCACGGAACGCGGCGCGACGCGGATGGACGATCAGGTCTCGGAAGCCGCGATGGAACAGCGCAAGAAGCAGGGGTATTTCTGAGGCGGGGACATGGGACCAGAGTAAGCGCTAAAGCGCTAACTCTGATCGACAAAGGAACATTATGAGTATTCATCAACCTGAAGACCTCGGCGTGCTACGTTTCATTACCGCGGGCAGCGTCGACGACGGCAAAAGCACATTGATCGGCCGCCTGCTGTACGACAGCAAAGCCGTGCTGAGCGACCAGCTCTCCGCGCTGTCGCGCGCAAAGAACAAGCGCACCGTCGGCGACGAAATCGATCTGTCGCTGTTGACCGATGGCCTCGAAGCCGAACGCGAGCAGGGCATCACGATCGACGTCGCGTACCGCTACTTCGCCACGGCCAAGCGCAAATTCATCATCGCCGACACGCCGGGGCACGAGCAATACACGCGCAATATGGTGACGGGCGCGTCGACCGCACACGCGGCGATCATCCTGGTCGACGCGACACGCGTGAGCTTCGTCGACGGCGTCGCGCAACTGCTGCCGCAAACCAAGCGTCATAGCGCGATCGTCAAGCTGCTCGGCTTGCAGCACGTGATCGTCGCAATCAACAAGATGGATCTGGTCGAATACAGCGAAACGCGTTTCGACGAGATTCGCGATGCGTATGTCGAACTCGCGCGCCAGTTGGGCCTGACCGACGTGCGTTTCGTGCCGGTGTCGGCGCTCAAGGGCGACAACATCGTGACCGCCAGCGAGAGCATGCCGTGGTACGCGGGCGAGCCGCTGCTGGACCTGCTCGAAGCGTTGCCGGTCCAAACGCCGACTGGCCAGGCATTGCGTTTCCCGGTGCAATGGGTGGCCCGCCAGGACGGCAGCCAGGCCGACGATTTCCGCGGCTACATGGGCCGCGTCGAATCCGGCGAAGTGAAGCTCGGCGACACGATCGTCGTGCTGCCGGCCAATCGCGAAGCGACAGTCGCGGAAATCATCGCGCCCGTGGTGGGCGGCACGGCTGCGGTGGACCGCGCGTTCGCGGGTCAAACGGTGACGATCCGTCTCGCGGAAGACGTCGACGTGTCGCGCGGCGACACCTTCGTGCTGCGCGAAGCGGCGCCCGAGCCGGCGAAAAAGCTCGAGGCCGACCTCTGCTGGTTCGACGACACGCCGCTGTCGACGCAACGCAAGTACCTGCTCAAGCAAACCACCAGCACGGTGTTCGCGCGGATCGGCGCGATCCGGGAAGTGCTCGACGTGCATACGCTGTCACAGGCAACCGATCGCAAGGAACTCGCGATGAACGACATCGGCCGCGTCGCGTTGACGTTGCAAAAGCCGCTTGTCTGCGACGTGTACGACTCGCATCCGGGCACGGGCGCGTTCGTGCTGATCGACGAGGCGACGCACCATACCGTCGCGGCCGGGATGATCCGGGCGTTTTCGGCGTAAGCGGGCGACGGGCGGGCGGCGACGCAGCGCCGCTTACGCTCTGACCCGCCCTAACCAACAGGTTGATGCACATGGGTAAGGTTTATCTGATCGGCGCGGGCCCGGGTGCCGCGGACCTGATTACGGTGCGCGGCGCACGGCTACTCGCTCTTGCCGACGTCGTGCTGCACGACGCGCTCGTCGAGCCGGCCATGCTCGACTATGCGCCGGCGCGCGCGCGGCGCATTGCGGTGGGCAAGCGTTGCGGTCGACTGTCGACGGCGCAACAGTTCATCAACAAGCAGATCGTGGACGCCGCTTTGGAGCACGATGTGGTGGTGCGTCTGAAGGGCGGCGACCCGATGCTATTCGGCCGCGCCGACGAAGAAATGCGGGCGCTCGAAGCGGCGGGCATCGAGTACGAGGTCGTGCCTGGGATCACCGCGGCGCTCGCCAGCGCGGCTTCGCTCAAGCGTTCGTTGACGCTGCGCGGCGTGTCGCGCAGCGTCGCGCTGGCTACGTTCAGCCGTGCGCCTGGGTCCGACGAGATTCGGGAGCAGGTGAACGCGGATTCGCTGGTGTTTTATATGGGCCGCGATAGCGGCGTTGAGATCGCGCAGCAGTTGATCGATGCCGGCAAGCCGGTTTCCACCCCGGTGGCGATTGTCGAGGCTTGCAGCACGGAACGCGAGCGCATGCTCACGCTGACGCTTGAAGAGCTTGCCGCGGGCGACGCGCAGCGCTGGGTCGATGCTTCGCAGCCCAGCTTGTTGATGATCGGTGAGGCGTTCGCTGCCCGGCAACGCGAGGTGCTTCGTTCGGCGGACGGGATATTGGTGGCCGCCTGATAGGCAACCGGCATCAAACCTGCCGCAAGCAATACTGCGCGAGCGCATCGAGCACCGCTTCGTCCTCGCCGGCCGCAACCGCGCACCTGATCTCAACCCCCGCGTGGCGCGCGCGGCACCGCTCGATCGCTTCAGGCAAGTCCTTTCTGACATGCCCGCCTTGCCCGAAAAACACCGGCACGACGGTAATCACATCACAGCCCTGACCGACGAGGCCAGCCACCGCGGCAGGCAGATCAGGCTCCATCAATTCGAGAAAAGCCAGGCTCACCGGGCCGGCCGCGCCGCCTGTCGCGCGCGCGGCCTCGAGCTTTTGCGCGAGCCGCTCGAACGGTTCGCGCCAGCGCTGATCCCTCGCACCATGCCCAAACAGAACCAGCCCGTGCGTTGTCATGACATCCGCTCCTAATGACGGTCGACCCACTTGAGCCCGACCAGTCCGAGCACCAGATACACCAGCCCCGGCGTCGCCGCGGTCAATGGCGCGGGCCATGTATTCAACGTGCCGATGTGCGAGAACAGTGTATTGAAAAGCTGGAAGCTCATCCCCAGCATGATCCCGCCGAACACCTTCATGCCGACCACGCCGGCCCGCGTGTGCAGATACGCGAACGGCAGCGACAACACCAGCATCACGAACACCGCGAACGGATACAGCAGCTTGCGCCACAGCGCGATTTCATAGCGCTGCGTGTCCTGGTGATTCTCGGTCAAATGCTGAATGTAGCGGAACAGGTTGAACATCGACATACGGTCCGGCGACACGAGCAGCACCGACAGAATCTGCGGCGTCAATTCCGAGCGCAGCGAATACTCCGGCAACGACACCTGTTTTGCACGATACACCGGATTCAATGCATCGGCCGGCGTGCCGGGAGTAGGGGGGACGTCGATCAGTTGCGTATCGGTCACGCCCGTCAATTGCCAATGGCCCGGCGGCTGAAACCGGCCGCTTTGCGCGGTGCGCACGTTCGACAGACGGAACTTCGAATCGAACTCGTAGATGCGCACATTGGCGATCGTTGCGTCGGGGTTCAACTCGCCGACGTTCACGAAGCGCGTCACCTGTTCGCCGTCCGCGCGGGCGGTGAGCGTGTCTTTCACCCACACGCCCGACTGAAAATTGCTCGACACCGACGAGCCCAACGCTTCGAGCCGCACGCGCTCCGATAATTGATCCGTGTACGGACCGACCACTTCGCCGATCAGATACGTGAGGAACACGAGCGGAATGCCGATCTTCATCAGCGAGCGCAACGCCTGATTAGTGGCGAGGCCGGACACGCGGAAGATCGTGTATTCGGAGTTCGCTGCCATCTGCGCGAACACGTAAATCGCGCTGATCAACGCGGCGACCGGAATGATTTCGTAAAAGCGCGACGGCGTTTGCAACGCGACGCGCAGCAACGCGTACTGGAATTTGTAGTTGCCGTGGCCGACCGAATTCAGTTCGTTGATGAGGTCGAAGAAAAAGAACAGACCCGAAAACGCAAACAGAATGAAGATGAACGTTAGATAGATCTGACGCGCGAAATACCTTTCATAGATGCGCATGGGTCAGGCTCCCTGCGAACGGCTGAACATCGTCCACGTGAAGAGCGGACGGTTACGCACGCGCAGCCAGAAGATGAACGCGACGATCGCCGCCACGATGACGTGCAGGATCACGAGCCCCAGTCCGAACGACATCTTGCCCTGCTCGATCCACGCCTGCACCACGTTCAGCAGATTCGAATACGTCAGATAGATCAGCACGGCCATCACCAGATTGATGGTACGGCTGCGGCGCGGATTCTGGTGCGCGAGCGGAATGGCGAGCAGCATCAGATTGATTGCGATCAGCGGCAGGCCCGCGCGCCATGCGAATTCGGCGAGGTTTTCGTTGGTGGGGTAGCGCAACAGCGTGAGCGTGGGCGTACCGGTGGTGGTGGGCGTATTGACGACCGGCTGGCTCTGGATCTTCACGCCGTAGCGCTCGAACTCCATGATGCGAAAGTCCGGGTGCCCCGGTTCGCCGTCGTAACGGCGGCCGTTTTCGAGCACGACGAAGCGGTCGCCGTTTTTACGCGTCTCGGTATGCCCGTACTTCGACACCACCACGTTGACCTTGCCGCCTTCCGTACTGGTCACGAACACGTTTTCCACCCGCCCCTGGTCGGGCGACATTTTCTCGATGAAAAACACCCGGTGGCTCGCGGCCGATTCGCGGAACTGGCCCGGCGCGAGCAGCGAGACTTCGTCGCGCTGCTGAAAGCGCGCGCGGATCAGCTTGCTCTGCTGGTTGGACCACGGCCAGCCGATGAACACGAAAAACATGATGAGGATGATGATGGGCGTAGCGAAAATGCCAATCGGTTTGATGAACTGCGTGAGGCTCACACCCGAAGACAACCACACGACCATCTCGGAGTCTTTGTACCAGCGGGTGAGCACGAACAGGATCGACACGAAGAGCGTCGCTACGAGCATGATGGCCAGATAGCCGATCACGGTGAGGCCGATCAGGACCAGCACGTCGCGCGGATCGATCTCGCCCGAGGCCGCGAAGCCGACGATGCGGATCATCATCGTGGTCAGCACGAGCGTGAGCAGAACCATGAACACGGCACCAGCCGTATACGCGAGTTCGCGCTGGAGGGAGCGTTCGAAGATCATTATTGATGACGAGAGGGGGCGCTCTCAGTGACGCGCGGGTTGCTTCCCGTCACGCCTGCGGTGCAGCCGCCGCGGGAAAAATAGCGGATAATTGCGGCTTTCATCCTAAGCCCAGACTTTATCCGAGGACAAGCGCGATGGACTTTAGCATAAAAGCCTGTGATTGGACCAAAGGCTCGTCAAACGGTTTCCTGACCGGGAAATCGGATTGCATCGTGATCGGCGTGTTCGAATCGCAAACGCTCTCGGGCGCCGCGCTTGAGATCGACGTCGCGACCAAAGGGCTGCTGACGCGCATCATCAAGGCCGGCGACATGGACGGCAAGGCCGGCACCACGCTGTTCCTGCACGAAGTGTCCGGCATCGGCGCCTCGCGCGTGCTGCTGGTCGGTCTCGGCAAGCAGGACGCCTTCAATCAGAAAGCTTACGGCGACGCCGTGCGGGCCGCCTGGCGCGCGCTGCTCGGCACCCGGATCGTGCAGGTCACATTCACGCTGGCGCAGTTGCCGGTGCAGGAGCGCTCGGCCGACTGGGGCGTGCGCGCCGCCATTCTCGCGCTGCGCGAACTGACCTACAAGTTCACGCAAATGAAGAGCAAGCCGGACAACGGACCGCGCGCGTTAAAGCGCATCGTGTTCAGCGTCGACACCGGCGACGAGAAAGCCGCCAAGCTGGCCGCCCGGCAGGGTGCGGCGCTTGCCAATGGTATGGACCTCACGCGTGACCTCGGCAACCTGCCGAGCAACGTGTGCACGCCGACCTACCTCGCGAACGCCGCGAAGAAGCTCGCCAAAGACTGGAAGCTCAAGGTAGAGGTGCTGGGCGAGAAGCAGTGCGAAGCGCTCAAGATGGGCTCGTTCCTGTCGGTGACGGCGGGCTCGGTCGAGCCGGCGCAGTTCATCGTGCTGCAGTATCAGGGCGGCGCCGCCAAGGCCGCGCCCGTGGTGCTGGTGGGCAAGGGCGTCACGTTCGACACGGGCGGCATCTCGCTGAAGCCGGGCGAAGGCATGGACGAGATGAAGTACGACATGTGCGGCGCCGGTTCGGTGCTGGGCACGTTGCGCGCGGTCGCCGAAATGGGCCTGAAGATCAACGTGGTCGGCATCATCCCGGCGGTCGAGAACATGCCGTCGGGCACCGCCACCAAGCCGGGCGACATCGTCACCAGCATGAAGGGTTTGACGATCGAAGTGCTGAACACGGACGCCGAAGGCCGCCTGATTCTGTGCGACGCGCTCACGTACGCCGAGCGCTTCAAGCCGGCCGCGGTGATCGACATCGCCACGCTCACGGGCGCGTGCATCATCGCGCTCGGTCATCACAACAGCGGGCTTTTCTCGAAAGACGATGCGCTGGCGGGCGAGCTGCTCGATGCGTCGCGCGAAGCGTCCGACCCCGCCTGGCGCCTGCCGCTCGACGACGAATACCAGGACCAGCTGAAATCGAACTTCGCCGACATCGCGAACATCGGTGGCCGTCCGGCGGGCAGCGTGACGGCGGCGTGCTTCCTGTCGCGCTTCACCGACGCGTACCCGTGGGCGCATCTGGACATCGCCGGCACCGCATGGAAGAGCGGCGCATCGAAGGGCGCCACCGGCCGTCCGGTGCCGCTGCTCGGGCAGTTCCTGATCGACAGGGCCGCGGGCGGTCGCGCCGCCCAATGACGCGTTGTTGTAAGCCCGCGCGCCTGGTACCGAAAGCAGCCCGGAGCCGCCGATGACCAGAATCGACTTTCACTCGAACGTCGGCGACTCGCTGCTGTATGCGTGCCGCCTGATCCGCAAGGCGTATCAGGCGGGCCAGCCGACCATCGTGCTGGCGGAGCCCGCGCGCCTGCGCGCCTTCGACGAACAGCTGTGGACCTTCTCGCCGCTCGACTTCGTGCCGCACTGCATGGCGGGCACGCCGCTCGCCGCGCAAACGCCGATCGTGCTGGCCACGAACCTCGACGATGTGCCGCATCATCAGGTGCTGCTCAACCTCGGCGCGACAGTGCCCGCGCAGTTCGCGCGTTTCGAAAGATTGCTGGAAGTGGTCGGTAACACACACGACGAGCTGATTGCCGGGCGCGAGCGTTATCGCTTCTATCGCGATCGCGGCTATGCTTTGAACAACTACAAGCAAGGCGGCTAGGCTTCGTTCCACCAGGAGCGGGTCGGGTGCGCGGGTCCGTCGGCAGACTGGCGGATGCGGCGCGCGGGTAGTCTGCTTTCGCTTCGACTCACAGCTTCGACCTACAGCTTCGACTCACACACGGAGAGTGCACGTGTCCGATCCCAACGATAATTCGATTCCGATTCTGCACGAGATTCTCGTCCCCGGCCGCGCGGCCGCGACGCAGCCGGCGCCGCAGGGTCAAACGGCCGCCGCAGCCGAGGCGCTGCGCGAACCCGGATTCAAGACGGAACCGGTGTTCTCGCCGCAGACCTCGCATGCGGATGAACCCGGTCTGCGCGCCGAGTTGGAGCCCGTGCTGGCTCCGCAGCCTGTGCTTGCACCGGAAGAGACACGCTCGCCCGAGCCGGTTCTATCGCCCAAGCCCGCTGACGACGGCGTCCGCGCGAACCCAGCCGCGGCGGCCCCCGCGCGCGCAGTCGCGCCGCAGCCGCCGACGGCCCCGCAAGCCGCGCCTGCCGTAACCGACGTCTTCGATCGCAGCGAGCCGGCAGCGCCGCTCGAAGCCGGCGAAACCGTGCCGCCGGACATCGCTCGCGACACGCAATCTCCGGCATCGTTGCAGCCGGACCTCGACGCCGATGTCATCGCGAAACGTCTGCGCGATCGCTTCGCCGGCTTCCTCACGGGCGAGGGGCGCAGTGTCATTGAAGCGCGTTGCCGCGATGCGTTGCAGGAACACAGCACCGTGCTCGTCAGCCAGATCACGCGCGAAGTGGCGCTGACGCTCGAAAGCGAAATGACCGGCTGGGTGCACGAAGCGGTGGCGGAAGAGATCGCGCGGCGGCACTCGGGACGGGGCTGATCGAACCATGCGGCATGCCGATGGCCGCTTGCGGCGGGCGCCTTTAAAGGCGCCCGTTTTTCATTTGAGCGTCAACACCCAGTTCGCCAGCGTGGCCGCCTGATCGGGTGTGAGCTGCGTATTGGCGGGCATCGGCACCGGGCCCCATACCCCCGTGCTGCCGTCCAGAATCTTGTGCTTCAGGTAAAGCGCGGCGCCTTCGCGTCCGGCGTATCTGGCCGCGACCTCTTGCAGCGCCGGTCCCATGAGCGAGCGCGTGACCGAATGGCAACTCATGCAGTTCTGCTGCTGGGCGAGCGCGAGGCCGGCGGAAGCCTCGGCATGCGCAGCGCGGCTGCCGGCGCTCGAGAGGGCGCCCAGCAGCACGGCTGCGAGCGCCGCATACGACATGGGTTTCATTGTGGTCTCCGTCGGCGGGGAGGCCCCGACTCGTGGTGCGAACATTATAAGGAAAGGGGCGCACGGTTTCCCGTGCGCCCCTTCGTGCTCCTATGCGCTTTTACGTAAGCTTACGTGGCGTTCGCGACTCATGCGAGCCAGGTGCCGCACGTTGCTCACGCGGCGCGCTCAGCCCGTCACCGCGCCCTTGTTCGCCGGCAGCGCCAGCGCGAAGTACTTCGCCAGCACACCACGCGTGTAGCGCGGCTTCGGTTGCTGCCAGGCGGCGCGGCGGCGCTGCAGTTCGGCGTCGTCGACGTTCAGTTGCAGCAGCAGCCTGTGCGCGTCGATCGTGATCGAATCGCCTTCCTGCACCAGCGCGATCGTGCCGCCCGCGAACGCTTCCGGCGCGACATGACCGACTACCATGCCCCACGTGCCGCCCGAAAAGCGCCCGTCGGTGATCAGGCCGACGCTTTCGCCGAGACCCTTGCCGATGATCGCCGAAGTCGGCGCGAGCATTTCCGGCATGCCGGGGCCGCCCTTCGGGCCGAGATAGCGCAGCACGACCACATCCCCGGCGACGATCCTGTCGGCCAGAATCGCTTCCATCGCGCTTTGCTCGTCGTCGAACACGCGGGCCGGGCCGGTGATCACCGGGTTCTTCAGGCCGGTGATCTTGGCGACCGCGCCGTCCTCGGCCAGGTTGCCCTTGAGGATCGCGAGATGGCCTTCGTCGTAGAGCGCCTTGTCGATCGGGAAGATCACCTTCTGATCGGCGCGCGGCCTGGCTGGCACGTCCTTGAGTTCTTCGGCGAGCGTCTTGCCGGTGATCGTGATGCAGTCGCCGTGCAACATCCCGGCGTCGAGCAGGATCTTCATCACTTGCGGGATGCCGCCGGCCTTATGCAGATCCGTTGCCACGTACTGGCCGGACGGCTTGAGGTCGCAGATGACCGGCACTTTCTTGCGCATGCGCTCGAAGTCCTCGATGGTCCACTCCACTTCGGCCGCGTGCGCGATCGCCAGATAATGCAGCACGGCATTGGTCGAACCGCCGGTCGCCATGATCAGCGCGACGGCGTTTTCGATCGACTTGCGGGTGATGATGTCGCGCGGCTTCAGGTCCCGCTTGACCGCTTCGACGAGCACGCGCGCCGATTCGGCCGCTGAGTCGACCTTCTCCTCGTCCGGGTTGGCCATCGTCGACGAATACAGCAGCGACATGCCGAGCGCCTCGAACGACGAACTCATCGTGTTGGCGGTGTACATGCCGCCGCACGAACCCGTGGACGGACAGGCGTTTTTTTCGATTCCTTCGAAATCTTCCTGCGACATCCGACCCGCCGTGAATTCGCCGACCGCCTCGAACGACGACACGATGGTCAGGTCGGTGCCCTTCCAGTTGCCCGGACGGATCGTGCCGCCGTACACGTAGATGCCCGGCACGTTCATGCGGGCGAGGCCGATCATGCCGCCCGGCATGTTCTTGTCGCAGCCGCCGATCACGACGACGCCGTCCATCCACTGGCCTTGCACGCAGGTCTCGATGCAGTCGGCGATCACCTCGCGCGACACGAGCGAGTACTTCATGCCTTCGGTGCCCATGGACATGCCGTCCGAGATCGTCGGCGTACCGAAGATTTGCGGATTGGCGTCGGCGCGCTTGATTGCGACCACGGCCGCGTCGGCCAGCTTCTGCAAACCGGCGTTGCACGGTGTGATGGTCGAATGGCCGTTGGCGATGCCGATCATCGGCTTGTCGAAATCGTCCTTCTGGTAGCCGAGCGCGTAGTACATCGAGCGGTTCGGCGAACGCGCGACGCCTTGCGTGATGTTCCTGGAACGACGGTTGTATGCCATGAAATCTCCAGTCTGTGTTGTTTTGGGCCGGTGGGGCGAGCTGACGTCGTGCGGGCTGCACGGATGCGTCAGCGAGTCAGTTCAGTGTAGTTCGGCTCGCTGGGCAAGGATGGAGTTTTGCGAAGGGTGTGTCCAATATATTATTTAGCCCGGTTTAGATCGTAAAATGTATTAATCATGCCGTCTGCCACTCCAGACCTGCGCCAGTTGCGCTATTTCGTCGCCGTCGCCGAAGAGAAGCACTTCGGGCGGGCGGCCGCGCGCCTGTCGATGACGCAGCCGCCCTTGTCGCAAGCCATTCGCGCGCTCGAAGCGACGCTCGGCGTCGCATTGTTCGCGCGCACCAAGCGCTCGGTCGAATTGACCTCGGTCGGCGCAGATCTGCTGCCCGAAGTCGAGCGCCTGCTGGCGAGCGCCGAAGGCCTGCGGCCGCTCGCGCAGAGCCTCGCGCGCGGCGAGGCGGGGGTGTTGTCGCTGGCCTTCGTTTCCACCGCGGACTACGGTCTGCTGCCGCCGCTGCTGCGCGATTTCGGCGCGCGCCACCCGCGGGTGCGGCTCGAACTGACCGAGGCCACCAGCGACGTGCAGGTGGACGAACTGATGGCCGGGCGCATCGACGCCGGCCTCGCCATCGCGCCGCTGCCGCCGCGCTACCGCGCGCAGCTCGGGTGGCTGCCGATCGCGCGCGAGCCGCTGGTCATCGCGATGTCGGCGGACATGGCCGCGCGCCTCGCGAGCGCCGGCGGGTCCGAGCTCCGCCGTGACGCGCGCGCCGAGTGGCTCGACACGCCGGTCAGCCTGCGCGATGTCGCCGATGCGCCGCTCGTGATCTTCCCCAGACGTCTGGCTCCAGGCTTTTATGACATCATCATGGATTGCTACGGTGCGGCAGGCCTCACACCTTCCGTCGGCCAGGAGGCGATCCAGATGCAGACCATCGTGAGCCTGGTGTCAGCCGGCATGGGCGTCGCACTGGTGCCGCAATCGTTGCGTAATCTGCGCCGTACGGGAGTCGTATACCGGCCGCTGTCCGAGTCGGTGCCCTCGATTGAAACCGGGCTCGTCTGGCGCACGGACGAGGTCAGTCCGGTGCTGGCCGGTTTCATCGACATCGTGCGCTCGCATGCGGCAAGCGCCGTCGCCCAGTCAACCGCGCCGCGCGTCTAGCGCCGCCGCCGCGAACGGATCGGGGGGCGAACCGTCAAACGCATGCAATCAACCGGTGCGCAATGTAGACCGTCCGCGCCAATTCGTTGCACCACTCCGCTTTTGAACCTGAACTGCCCATAACGACACGATGCTCATTCACCCCAATTTCGACCCCATCGCTATTCATCTGGGGCCGCTCGCCGTGCGCTGGTACGGACTGATGTACCTCGTCGCGTTCGTCGCGGCGATCGTCGTCGGCCGGCTGCGGCTGCGTTTGCCTTACGTCGCGGCGCAAGGCTGGACCGTCAAGGACATCGACGACATGCTGTTTTACGGTGTGCTCGGCACCATATTGGGCGGCCGGCTCGGCTATGTGCTGTTCTACAAGGCCAGCTTTTATTTCGCGCATCCGCTCGACATCTTCAAGGTGTGGGAGGGCGGCATGTCGTTTCATGGCGGCTTTCTCGGCGTGACGCTTGCGATGGTGCTGTTCGCGCATCAGCGCAAACGCTCGTGGCTGCAAGTCACCGACTTCGTCGCGCCAATGGTGCCGACCGGGCTCGCGGCGGGGCGCCTCGGCAATTTCATCAATGGCGAGCTGTGGGGCCGCGTGACGGAACCGTCGGCGCCCTGGGCGATGCTGTTTCCCGGTGCCGCGCCCGACGACGCCGCGTGGCTCGCCGCGCATCCGCAACTGGCCGCGCAATGGCATCTGAATGACGTGTTCGCGCAATATCACATGCTGCCGCGGCATCCGTCGGAGCTCTACGAGATTGCGCTCGAAGGTGTCGCGCTCTTTTTCGTGCTGTTCTTTTTCTCGCGCAAACCCAAGCCGCTGGGCGCGATTTCCGCCGTGTTCCTGATCGGCTACGGCCTCGCGCGCTTCACGGTCGAATTCGCGCGCGAGCCTGATGACTTCCTGGGCCTGCTAGCGATGGGTCTTTCGATGGGCCAATGGCTGTCGCTACCGATGATTCTCGCGGGCATCGGTATGCTGGTGTGGTCGTATCGCCGTGCACGGCGCGAACCGGCGCAGGTGGTCAGCGCGAGCTGAGTGCTCGCTGCGGTTTGTCGTAGATACCGTACTCAATAGAGAGCACTAACGAAAAACGCCATGGCATTGCCGTGGCGTTTTTTTTTTGGGCGTCCAGCACGGCGGTACAGCGCCGCGCAGACGCAGCGCCGCAGACTCGCACGCGTCACTTCATCTGCACCGAGCCCGACACATTGACCGTCACCGTCGACGTTCCAGCTTCGAGCGACATCGGAGCCATGCCCTTCGCGTCGGCGCCCATTGTGCGCGCGCTCATCATCATCATGGGACGCGGCATCGCGCCGCTGTGATTGACGTTCACCTCGCGAATCGAATAGCCGCTAAAGCCGAATGCCTGCGCCGACGACGCGGCCTGGTCGCGGAACGACCTGATCGCTTCGCCGGTGATCTTCTGCTCGGCGGCGCGTTGTGCTTCGGGCGACAGCGAGAACTGCACGTTGCCGACCTGCATGATGGATGCCATCTGGCCCGCGAGCTTCGAGGCCGCGCCGAAGTCGCGCGATTCGAGCACGACTTCCGTACGGCCGCGCCATGTGGAAATGCGCCCGTCGCGATCGGTAGAAGGGAAAATCGAGAATGAGCCGGTGCGGGCCGTCACGCCGCTCACGCCGCGCGCTTTCTGCAGCGCCGAATCGGCGCGTTGGTTCAGCGTGGCGGTGAGCGTCGAAGGGTCGCTGGCTTCCTGTTCGTAGAACATCGTGATATTGACGACGTCTTGCGGCACTTCCGCGCTGGCCTGCGCGTTGAGTGAAAGCACGCCCGAGGGCTGGGACTGCATCACGCCCTGGGCGCGCGCCATGGCCGGGGTCAGTGTGAGCGCGACAGGCGTGGTGCACGCGAGAGCGAGTGCGAGTGCCCGTGCGGTGATTTTAGTCATGGCTGAACTCCTTGCTTGAACGGGGCTATGCCCGAGGGACGCGGACGGCATGCGGCGGCACGACATTGGCGGTTCGCTACCTTAGGCGTGGGTCAGGCAGGCTTGGTTCCTTGGGCGGCCAGCGCCCATGAGATCGCCGCTTCGGTCGCACCTATTCGCGGCTATTCGCGGATACGCATTGCGATGCATGACATTTCGCCAACGGCTCGCGGTTCACGACGTTCAAAATACGCAACGTCAGATGAGGTGCTTCGTAATGAAGCGCCATTGCGCCTCGGTCACCGGTGTGATCGACAGCCGGTTGCCTTTGGCGAGCACGCGCATGTCGCGCAATTCTTCATGCTCGCGCAGTGCGGCAAGCGGAATCAGCGGGATCTTCTTCTTGAATACCACGTCGACGAGCAACCAGCGCGGCGTTTCGTGCGACGACTTCGGGTCGTAATACGGGCTCTTCTTGTCGAATTGGGTCGGGTCCGGATAAGCAGTGGACGAGACTTCCGCGAGCCCCGCAATGCCGGGTTCAGGACAGCTGGAATGATAGAACAGCACGCCGTCGCCGACTTGCATCATGTCGCGCATGAAGTTGCGTGCCTGGTAATTGCGCACGCCTGTCCATGGCAACGTGCGCTGCGGTGCATTGGCGAGATGGTCGATGCTTGCTTCGTCCGGTTCGGACTTCATTAGCCAGTAGCGCATGAATCGGATTGAACGTTGGAGGTTGGACGATGCACGAGACGATTGCAGCGCACTGAAACGCCAATGAGACCATTGAGACGCCGACGAGACGTCCCGCACAACCGAGGCGAAAAAAAACGGCACCGGACCCAAGTCCGATGCCGTTCCACATAAGGTCCCCGCCTTAGCCGCTAGGCCGGCATCCTGAACCGGGGGTTCAGAATTGGTCGCAGTTAGCAACACTTCGGGTACATCAGACAGAGTGACGCGCACACCCGTGCTACAAATTTCCGCAACCGTGCACATGGCATTGGTTCAAGGAATATATGACCTTGGCGAACCAGGCAGGGAAGCTAAACCGATGAAGCTTAAGCGATTGAACTCAAACGTTTGCCGAGGTTTGCTCGCGTACTTCGTTTGAATCCGCAGCCGATCTCTGGACCGGCCGGCAGATAGTTACTGCATGCTGTACTGCTCGATCACAGTACCCAGTTGTTCGTTCATTTGCTGCATTGTACGCCGGATTTCTTCAGCGGGAAATGCTTCTCCGTGTCGAACGCTGGATTGCAGGTTAAGCAGTTCTGATGCCAGCGACAGCGCGGCCATGACAGCAATGCGATCGATGCCGCGCACGTTGCTGTTATTGCGGATCTTCGACATTTCAGCGTCGACGCGAGCGACCGCTTCGAGCAGCGCGCCTTCCGTTTCCGGCGAGCACGCGAGGCGATAGGGCACATCGAGAATGGAGACTTCGATCTGCTTGGTGGTCATGCGTTTTCTCCGTGGCGGGTAACGTCGCTCTGCGCTTCGACTGCATGCTGAGCGGGCTCGAGCAGATCGAGCTGGTTATCCGGCTCGCTGCTCGCGCGTACCCGCGGCAGCTTTTCGAGAATCGCATTCAGGCGCACTTGCGCGTCGTCGATCTTGGCGGACAGCGTATCGCGTTCCGCTTGCAGCGCATCGCGCTCTTCGCGCACGTGCGCAAGCTCCGCGCGCGTCGCCTCGGCTTCGGCACGCGACTGAGCGAGTTGCTCTTCGAGCGCGAGCCGCGCTTCGTGATGGCGCTGGCTGATCGCAATCAGCTTGCCGATATTCTGTGAGAGTGATTCCAGTTCGGTGAGCATGTGCTGCGTCCTCTAAAGACATCGCATTTTAGCGCGGAATATTGGGAGGCTCCGACAATTGTCTCGTTTCGAGACGTAACAATCCCGCTTTGTGCAGGCTTTTGCGGACCGTACGACAAAAACGTACTCGCCCGTCGGACAATAACCTGCACTTTACAGAAACAGGGCGCGTGCGCATTGACCTGTCTTGACTCACTTCGAGTGCGCTCATAAACTGCGCGCACTCTGGTGCCCGCGCGCGCTTGTCCACAGTGCGCGCAGTTAAACGGGAAGCAGAACGCGCGTTCATATGAACTAACGCGCGAAACCTGCGCTGCCCCCGCAACGGTAAGCGACCGCATTCGTCATGCAGGTCGATCTCGGCGCGTGTTCTAAGTTCAACATGCGAGTGTGCCACTGCGCGTTACGCGTGGGAAGGCGGGATCGATGTGTCGCCAGCCCGGATACCGGCCAGAGGGAGAGGTACGTTCGCCGCGAAAGTGTCAATGCCGTGGGTTGCCTCGTTACGCATCGGCCTGCGGGGAAGCGGGCCGCGCCCGCTTTCCACAGGAATGTCATCCCATGCTGTGTCCCATCGCCCGCGCGACGTTGCTCGCTTTTGCGGGCTTGCCGCTCGTCGTGGACGCTGCGGCTGCGTCGTCCGCCGGGTTATCCGCTCAATCGCCCGCTGCTGTGTCTGCAACGCCGTCTTCGTCTTCTTCCATAGCGTCACTCGATGCATCGTTCACCGCGTTGTCGCCGGTCGTCGTCACCGCGGAGCGCGGGCCTCAAACGCTCGCCGATGCGATCCCGCAGACCTCGCTATTCGATCAGCAGGATATCGCCGACACGACCGCCACCGACTTGCCCGGCCTCCTGCAACTCGCACCGGGCGCGCAAATTTCACGCACAGGCGGCCCGGGATCGACGGCGAGCGTCTATTTGCGCGGAGCGTCGTCGACGCAAACGCTGTTGCTGATCGACGGCGTGCGAGTCGATTCGGTGAGTCTCAGCGCGCCGCAACTCGCGCAGATTCCGCTCGATCAGATCGATCATGTGGAAGTGGTGAACGGCAACGTGTCCGCGTTATACGGCTCGGGCGCGATCGGCGGCGTGGTCCACGTGTTCACGAAAGACGGCGGCGACCATCCGCCGCGTTTCAACTTTTCGCTCGGCTACGGCAGCTATCACACGCAGACGCAGCAGGCGGGCGTGAACGGCGCGCTGGACAAAGACGGCCGCACGACTTTCAGCATCTCGCTCGCGCGCGCGAAGGACGATGGTTTTTCGTCGCTCGATCCGCAGCAGGCGCCCAACGCCAATCCGAACGCGAACGGCTATCTGAACGAGAGCGTGTCGGCTTCGGTGCGCCACAAGTTCACCGACCGATGGGACGCCGGCGTCAGCTACTTCCAGTCGAACGGCAATAACAGCTACGACAACGCGTATGGCGTGCCGACCGATCTGAACAATCTGTACAGCAAGGTGCGCCAGACGTCGGTGTTTGCGAACGGCAAGCTGACCGACTGGTGGACCACGCATTTCACCGTCGCCGAAGGCGACGACCGCAGCGTGTCGAAGACCAACGGCGTCTACAACGGCCGCTTCGACACCGACAATCGCCAGTACACGTGGCAGAACGATTTCGCGTTCGCCGCGCAGCAGAAGCTGCAACTCGGCTATGAGCATCTCGACCAGCGCCTCGACTCCGATACGTTCGCCGCGCCGGACCGTCATGTGGATTCGGGCTTCGTCGGCTATACGGGACGCTTCGGACGCAATCAGATTCAGGCCAACATGCGCCACGATCAGTATTCCGATTTTGGCGGGGCGAACAGTTACTATCTCGGCTACGGCTTCGACATCACCCGGCACTGGAAGGCAACCGCAAGCTACGCGGATTCGTTTCGCGCGCCGAGCTTCGACGATCTGTACTATCCGATCAGCGGCAATCCGTCCATCCGGCCCGAGCGCAGTCACTCGATCGAAGCGGCGTTGCAGTATGCGTCGAGCGCGCTCGGCGTGATGCGAGTGAGCGCATTCCAGACGCGCTATTCGGATCTGATCGACTACGCGCAGGTGACGCCCGGCATCTATCTGGCCGAGAACGTCGGTCATGCCAAGGTGCAGGGGCTCGAGGGCTCGTGGAGCGGGCATGTCGGCAAGACGGACGTGCGCGCGTCGCTGACGCTGCAAAACCCCGTCGACCTCGACAACGATGTCGACCTCGTGCGGCGCGCGCGGCGCTTCGGTTCGCTGGCGGTAAACCGCAGTATCGCGGGGTGGCGCGTGGGCGGCGAGTGGATCGTGAGCGGGCCGCGCGAGGACAGCAGCGGCAAGCTGGGCGGCTACGGCGTCGTGAATCTGTCGGCGCGCTATAACATCACGAAAGCATGGTACGTGGCCGCGCAAATCCAGAACCTGTTCAACAAGGACTATGAAACGGCCTACTCGTATAACTCGCCGGGACGCGGTGCGTATGTCACGGTCGGCTGGCAGCAGCAATGATCGCTGCGCCGCGTTGAGCGCGCGCGCATGAGCCGTCATGCGCAGTCGTTGCCCGGCGCGATGCGTGCGATGAGCGCGAAGCGCGCGGCCGCGATCTGGCTGGGGCTCGCGGTGATCGCGCTGGCGGTGCTGATCGCATCGCTCGCGTTGGGCAGCGTGGCGCTTGCGCCTCTCCGCGTGTTGGCGGCGCTGCTGCCGTCGCACGCGTGGCCGGCTGGCTCGGCTGCATCGTCCGATCTTGCTGGCGAGATCGTGCGCACACTGCGTTTGCCGCGCGCGGTGGCGGGCTTCGCGTGCGGCGCCTTGCTCGCGCTGGCCGGCGCGTTGCTGCAGGTGCTGTTGCGCAACCCGCTCGCCGAACCTTATGTGCTGGGCGTCTCTGGCGGTGCGGCGACGTTCGCGCTCATCGCGATGATCGCCGGCTGCGCATGGTGGGTCGTCGACGCCGGCGCGTTCGCCGGCGCGCTCGTATCGATGCTGCTGGTGCTCGGCCTCGCGCGCCGCGAGTTGTGGCGCGGCGAGCCGCAGGACACGTCGCCGCGTTTGCTGCTGACCGGCGCGGTGATCGCGGCCGGGTGGGGCGCGCTCATCACGCTGCTGCTCAATGTCGCGCCGGATAGCCGTTTGCGCGGCATGCTGTTCTGGCTGACGGGCGATCTGAACGGCGGCCCGATGCCGTGGACCGCACTCGCCGCGCTCGTCGTCGCATTGCTGGCGATCGTGCCGGCGGCGCCGCGCCTGAACGTGCTGCTGCGTGGCGATGCGGCGGCGCAGGCGTTGGGCGTGGCGGTGCTGCCGCTGCGCTTGCGCGTGTACCTGGTGGCGTCGCTCGCCGCGGCCGCCGCCGTGACGACGGCGGGCACCATCGGCTTTGTCGGCCTGGTGGTGCCGCACATGTTGCGGCTCGCGTTCGGCAACGATCAGCGCATGCTGCTGCCGGCCGCGGTGCTCGGCGGCGGCGTCGCGGTGATGGGCGCGGATCTGATCGCGCGGACCGTGGTCGCGCCGGCGCAATTGCCGGTCGGCGTGATCACGTCGATCGTCGGCGTGCCGGTGTTCCTGTGGATGCTATTGCGCAGGCGCCGCTGATGCGCTCCGACGCCAGCGTGTCCGCTCCCGCTCTCAGCGCGCAACAGCTGACGTTGCGCGCCGGCGCGCGCACGTTGCTCGACGCGTTCACGCACAGCTTCTACGCAGGCGAGATCTGGTGCGTCGCCGGGCCGAACGGCGCGGGCAAGACCACGCTGCTGTCGACGCTCGCGGGCCTCGCGCGGCCGGCGGCGGGCCACGTCGAACTGGATGGCGTGCGTGTGTCCGAGTGGCAGGCGCTGCCGCTCGCGCAGCGCCGCGCGTTGATGCCGCAAAGCGCAGCCGACGCGTTCAGCGCGAGCGTGCTCGATATCGTGACGCTGAATCGCTTTCCGCACCTGAGCGGCTGGGGCTGGGAGAGCGCCGCCGATCGCGCCGCCGCGCACGCCGCGCTCGAGTTGTTGGGCCTTGGCGCATTCGCCGCGCGCGACGTGCTGTCGCTGTCGGGCGGCGAGCGTCAACGCGTGGCGCTGGCGGCAGTGCTATGCCAGGACGCGCCGCTTTTGCTGCTCGACGAACCTGTGTCGCATCTCGATCTGCATCATCAGATCGATTGTCTCGAAGCGCTCGCCGCGTGGACTCGCGAGCCGGGGCGCACCGTGATGTTCTCGTGCCACGACCTGAACCTCGCGCGCCGCTTCGCGACGCACGCGCTGCTGCTCGACGGCGAGGGCGGCGTGTATGCCGGCGCGGTGCATGACGTGCTCACGCCCACGTTGACGAGCCGCGCGTTCGGTTATCCATTGATCCTGATTCGCGACGGCGAACACGAGGCGCTCATTCCGGCGCCGCGTGCGCGTGATGAATCGCGTGGCGGCAATGACTTGCCCGCAGGCTAACGAATCCATCCGACTACTCTCTTTTTTTCAGACCACGTTCATGACTTCTTTGCTCTACCCGGCCGGTTTGCCCGAAGTCGATGCGCTCGATCAAACGCTGCGCGCCGAGCTGCAACACGTCATCGATACGAAGACAAAGCCGCCCGGCAGTCTCGGCAGGCTCGAAACGCTGGCCCTTCAGATGGGCCTGATCCAGCGCAGCATGCAGCCTACCGTGCGGCGCCCGGCAATGATCGTATTCGCGGGCGATCACGGCATTGCCGCCGAAGGCGTGAGCCCCTATCCGCAAACGGTGACAGCGCAGATGGTCGCCAATTTTCTCGCGGGCGGCGCGGCAATCAATGCGTTGAGCCGGGTGGCCGGTCTCGAACTGGAAGTGGTCAACGCGGGCATCGCCACGCCGCTCGCGTCGACCCATGGACTGGTCGACATTCCGGTGGCGAGCGGCACACGCAACTTCGCGCATGAGCCCGCGATGACATCCGCCCAGGCGCTCGCCGCGCTGCAGGCGGGCGCGGCGCGGGTGCGCCACCACGCGGCGCTCGGCACCAACGTGATCGGTTTCGGCGAGATGGGGATCGCGAATACGTCGTCGGCCGCCTGCCTGATGAGCCGCTTGTGCGGCGCGCCGATCGACGAATGCGTCGGGCGCGGCACCGGTCTCGACGACGCGGGCCTCGCGAAAAAGCGCAACGTGCTGGCGTCGGCGCTTGCGCAACACGCCGCGGCGATCCGTCCGCTCGAGGTGCTCGCCACCTTCGGCGGCTTCGAGATCGCGATGATGACCGGCGCGTATCTCGCCGCCGGCGAAGCGCGTATGACGATCCTCGTCGACGGCTTCATCGCGACTGCGGCCCTGCTGGTCGCCGATGCGCTCGCGCCGAACGTACGTGAGTATTGCGTGTTCGCGCATGCGTCGAACGAGGCGGGGCATCGGCGCATGCTCGATCACTTCGGCGCGCGGCCGTTGCTGTCGCTGGACATGCGGCTCGGCGAAGGCACCGGCGCCGCGCTTGCCGTGCCGCTGCTGCGCGCGGCCGTCGCGTTCGTCAACGAGATGGCGAGCTTCGATTCGGCCGGCGTCGCGAATCGTGAAGCATGAGTGCCGAGCCCTCCGCCGCTTCACCTCGACCAACCTGCAAACGACCCACTCATGAACCCGCTCGCGGAACTGCGCTATTTCTTCACCGCGCTCGGTTATTTCACGCGGGTGCCCGTGCCGCGCTGGGTCGGCTTCCAACCGCACTACCTGAACGCGGCGGCGCGCTATTTTCCGCTGGTCGGCGCTGTTGTCGGCGGGTTGAGCGCGCTCGTCTATCTGGCCGCGCTGCACCTGTTTCCGCCGGGCGTGGCGGTGCTGCTATCGATGGCCGCGTCGCTGCTGTTCACAGGCGCCTTTCACGAGGACGGTCTGGCCGATTGCGTCGATGCGTTCGGTGGCGCATATAAGCGAGACGATGCGTTGCGCATCATGCATGACTCACGCATCGGCGCTTTCGGCGCCATCGCGCTGGTGATCGCGCTAGCGCTGAAGTGGCAGACGTTAGCGGCGTTGCCGCCGCTGCGCGCCGCAAGCCTGATGATTGCCGCGCATGCCGCGAGCCGCGCAAGCGCGATCAGCTATCTGGCCACGCTCGACTACGTACGCGCCGCAGGCAAAGCGAAGCCGGTCGCACAGCGCCTGAGCGGGCCGGCGCTACTGTGCGCGGCGCTGTTCGGTCTGCCGTGGCTGCTGTGGCCGAACGGACCGGGCGTGCCGGATTGGCGCTTCGCAGGCTCGATCTTCGCGGTGCTGATGGTGCTTCGTCTCCTCATGGGCCGTTATTTCGTCAGACGCATTGGCGGTTACACCGGCGACTGCCTCGGCTTCGCGCAACAGATTTTCGAATTGAGCATTTACCTGGTGGGGCTTGCATGGATATCGTCCTGATTCGTCATCCGGCCGTCGCGCTCGATGCGGGCGTGTGCTACGGCCATAGCGATGTGGCGCTCGCCGCCGCCGCCGACATCTCGGCGAGCGCGCTCGCGCTGAAGCTCGCGAAACTGCAGGTGCCGGCGCCACGCGTGTTGATGTCGAGTCCATTGACGCGCTGCTCGGCGCTGGCCGCCGAGATGGCGAGCGACTTCGGCTGCGTGCTCAGTCACGACGACCGGCTCAAGGAGATGAATTTCGGCACTTGGGAGGCACAGCGCTGGGATGCGATCGACCGCACGCTGCTCGACCAATGGGCCGCCAATTTCGAGCATGCTCGCGTGCATGGGGGTGAGAGCGTCGCGCAATTCGTCGCCCGGGTGCGCGCGTGGCTCGACGCGTTCTCGCAAACGCGCGAGTTGTCGCCCGCGTACGTGGTCACGCACGCGGGCGTGATGCGGGTGATCGCGTCGCTGGTGCTGAACATGCCGCTGGAGCGCTGCCTGAGATGGTCGCTCGACATGGCCGGGATGGTCTGGCTGCGTCGCGACGACGAATCCCAACAGTGGGCGTTGGCGCGCTGGAACGCGTGAGCTGGTTTACTGCGCGGCGGGCGTTCTGCGCGAACGCGCCGTTTCCAGGTCCACGCAAAGCTGCCGCGCGCCCTCCACGATGCGCGGCGCCGGACGGTTGATCAGATCGCCGTCGATTGCGAACAGGTTGTTGCGCATGACCGCCGTCAGGCCCGGCCATGCGCGCCATGTGTCGAGCTGCGGCAGGCCCGTGTCGGGCTGCGTTGCGCCGGGCGCGGAGGTGACGATCGCTTCGGGGTTCGCGGCGAGCACCGCTTCTGTCGAGACCGTCGGCACCAGCGGCTCGAGTGCTGCAAACACGTTGCGCCCGCCGCACAGCGTGATCACGTCGCTGACCATATGCTCGCCGTTGAGCGTCATCAACGGCTTGTTCCACACCTGGTAAAACACGCTCACGGGCGGCCGGTTCGCATACTGCGCGCGCAGGCGTGCGATGTCGCGACGATAGGCGGCAGCCGCCGTACCTGCGGCAGGTGAGGTGCCGAGCAATTGTCCGAGCTTCGTCAACGACACCGCCACGTCGTCCAGGTGATGGGGCTCGCTGAAGAACAGTGGCACGTGCAATTCGCGCAGACGATCGAGTTGCTGCTGTGCATTGCCGTGCCGCCACACGACGATCAGATCGGGCCGCAACGCGACGATACGCTCCAGATCGAGCGCCTTGTTGTCGCCGACGCGCGGCAGTTGCTTCGCTTCAGGCGGGTAGTCGCTATACGACACGGCGCCGACTATCTTTGCGCCGCCGCCCGCTGCGTACAGCAGTTCCGTGACGTGCGGCGCGAGGCTGATCACGCGTTGTGCCGGTGCGGGCAGCGTGACGGTTGCGCCGGTGTCGTCGGTGACGGTGATGGCGGCGTGCGCATGCAGCGAGATCGCGCACAGAGCGACGGCGATGAAAGCGGGGACCAGGCGGGCGAGAGGGGTCATCGGGCGCAAGGGTTGAAAGCGCGCGGCGCGCGCGGGGAAGAGCCAGCCAACGGGAGCACGCGGCATCGTGTCAAACGGCTCGCGCGGGGTCGATTGCCTGCACCGCTGCGCGCAAGCTTGCGTCGAAGCGCGCCCATTCATCATCGCTCGCGGGCAAGCCGAAACGCACGCTGCCCGACGGCGCGAACAGCCGCGTCCATACGCCGCGTCGCGCCAATGCTTCATGCAGGGCGGCGGCGCGCGCGTCGTCGGTCCATGCGAAGAGCGGCGTGCCGTGCGTCGCGAAACCTCGCGCAAGCAAAAGCGCGGTCAGACGCGTGCTTTCGCTATGCAGCCGGGTGCGCATTTGCCGCTGCCATGCTGCGTCGGCGAAGGCGGCTGTGACCGCATGGCGGGCCGGTCCGCTAACCGTCCACGCGCCCAGCGAACGGCGCAACGCGCCGAGCAACGCCGGCGCAGCGAGCACGAAGCCCGCGCGCACACCGGCGAGTCCGAAGAATTTGCCCGGCGAGCGCAACACGATTAGCCCGTCCAGATACGTGCTGGCCGCGACGGACGCGGCCGGCATCGTATCGGCGAAGGCTTCGTCCACCAGCAGCGTGCCGCCGCGCGCGCGCAACTGCGCATGCCAATGCAGCAGCTTCGCGGCGCTCAGATGCTCGGCTGTCGGATTGTTAGGATTCACGATGATTGCGTGAGTCAGCGCGTCCGGCAAGCTGTCCGAGCGCACGTCGAGCGCCGCGACGCGATGGCCGGCCCGTGCGAAAGCCGGTGCATATTCGCCGTAGGTGAGCGGTGCGATGCCGACCGTCGCGCGCGGCAACAGCGCAGGCAGCGCGCGAATCGCCGCCTGGCTGCCGGCGACCGGCAGCACGTGCGCCGCATCCGGCGCGCCGTAATAGCGCGCGGCGCAGGCGGCAAAGCCGTCGCCTTCATCGGGCAGGCGGCGCCAGGCATCGGCGGGAACCGGCGGCACAGGGTAGCCGTGCGGATTGATTCCGGTCGACAGGTCGAGCCACTGCGCGTACGCAATGCCGTAGCGCTCGGCGGCTTCATGCAGATTGCCGCCGTGAACCACCGCGCCGTTTATCGCACTGCTCATCGGGTCAGCCATGCGATCAACCATGAAAGGGCACACTCAGCAATGCAAGCACGATCAACACCGCCAGCCACAGAATGATCGTGCGTTCGACCAGCGCCAGCGCGGCCGTCACGTGAGTTGCCTTGGCGGCATGTCCGAAGCCCAATGTCGGACGGTATTCGAGCGTGCCGTGATAGACCGCCGGCCCGCCGACCAGCACGTTCAGGCTGCCCGCGCCGGCCGCCATCACCGGGCCGGCATTCGGACTGTCCCAGCGCGGCGCCTGCTCGCGCCAGCAACGCCAGGCGGTGTGCGTGTCGCCGAGCAGTGCATAGCTCGCGGCGGTCAGGCGCGCGGGAATCCAGTTGAGCAGGTCGTCCAGGCGCGCCGCGGCCCAGCCGAAGCGGCGATAGCGCGGCGTGCGGTAACCCCACATCGCATCGAGCGTGTTGGCGAGGCGAAAGCCGAGCGCGCCGGGACCACCGGCGATCGCGAACCAGAACAGCGCGCCGAAGATCGCGTCGTTGCCGTTTTCGAGCGCGGATTCGACGGCTGCGCGCGCGAGCGCGGCTTCATCGGCCTGGGTCGTGTCGCGCGAGACGATCTGCGCGGTCAAGTGGCGCGCTTGCGCGAGATCGCGTTGGGCAAGAGCCCGCGCGATCGGCGCGATGTGATCGTGCAGACTGCGCGCGCCGAGCGCGAACCACAGCAAAGCGACATGCACCGCGCAGGCCGCAAGCAACGGCAGCACCGCGACCAGCCACCACGCGATCAGCACCGGCGGCAGCACTGCCAGCCCCCACGCGGCGAGACCCTTGAGCCGCAAGCGCCGGCCCGTGTTGAAGCGCTGATCCAGGCGCTTCGCCCAGCGGCCGAACGCGACCAGCGGATGCGCCGCGCGCGGTTCGCCGAACCAGCGGTCGATGGTGACGCCCGCGGTCGCCAACGTCGCGATCAAAGGAAGCGAGAGCATCACGCGCGGCCTGCTGTTTTCAACGCGAGCGGCAAGCCCGCGACCATCATCGTGGCGGTCGTGCTCAATCCGGCGATGCGCTGGTTCAGGCGGCCGAGCTCGTCGACGAACCGACGCGTGGCCGCGCCGAGCGGCACCACGCCCAGGCCGATTTCATTGCTGACCACGATCACCTTGCCGCGCGCGGCGGTGAGCGCCGCTTCGAGCGCGGCGACCTGCGCGTCATAGTCAGCGAGCGGCAGCGCTTCACCTTCGGCAGGGCACAGCAGGTTGGCGAGCCACAGCGTCAGGCAGTCGATCAACACGCACTGGGCGGGCGCGTCCGTTTGTCTGAGCGCGCCGGCGAGATCGGCGTCCGCTTCGACGAGGCGCCACTGTGCGGGACGCCGTGCCCGATGATGCGCGATGCGCGCGCTGAATTCGGCGTCGTCGGCGATGCGGGCTGTGGCGATGTAGGTGACGGGAAGGGCGCTGTCGCTGGCGAGCTGCTCGGCGTGCACGCTCTTGCCCGAACGGGCGCCGCCGAGAACGAAGGTGAGGTCGCGGGGAATCATCGTGCGATTGTACCGGCGTGCAGCGCCGGGCGGCGCGATGGGATAATGCGGCGGGCTTGATGTTGGGTCGTTGCGGCTTCGTTGCCGCTTCGCCTTTCGTTCACTGCCACTGGCTCTAACGCTTTCTCACCGCTGAATCCCCACAACCGTGACCGACTCGCCCGCTCCGACTGCAACCCCGACCCCGCCCGACGCGATCCACGTGCCGCGCGGCACGCTGATGATCCAGGGCACCACGTCCGACGCCGGCAAGAGCACGCTGGTCGCCGGCCTCTGCCGCCTTGCGCGCCGGGCGGGCGTGCGGGTCGCGCCGTTCAAGCCGCAGAACATGGCGCTCAACAGCGCGGTGACAGTCGACGGCGGCGAGATCGGCCGCGCGCAGGCGCTGCAGGCGGTGGCCGCCGGGATTGCCGCGCACACCGATCTGAACCCGGTGCTGCTCAAGCCCACCAGCGATCGCGGCGCGCAGGTGATCATCCACGGCAAGGCGCGCATGAATCTCGATGCGCGCGCGTATCACGACTACAAACCGGTCGCGTTCGAGGCCGTGCTCGCCTCCTATGCGCGTCTGCAAGCGGCTTACGACACGATCTTCGTCGAAGGCGCGGGCAGTCCCGCCGAGATCAATCTGCGCGAGCGCGACATCGCCAACATGGGGTTCGCGCAAGCCGTCGATTGTCCGGTGGTGCTGGTGGCCGACATCGACCGCGGTGGTGTGTTCGCGCATCTGACCGGCACGCTGGCGTGTCTGTCGGCAAGCGAGCAGGCGCGTGTACGCGGCTTCGTCATCAACCGTTTTCGCGGCGACATCGGCTTGCTGCAGCCGGGGTTGGACTGGCTGGAAGCGAAAACCGGCAAGCCGGTGCTCGGCGTCGTGCCGTATCTGCACGGGCTGACGCTCGACGCGGAAGACATGCTGCCGCCCGAGCTGCGCGCCGCGCACCGCGGCGGAGCGCAAAGAATGCTGCGGGTGGTCGTGCCGGTGCTGCCGCACATCAGTAATCACACGGACTTCGACGCGTTGCGCGCCCATCCGCAGGTCGACTTCCACTACGTGCGAAGCGGCACGCCACCGCCGCCGGCCGATCTGATCATTCTGCCTGGGTCGAAAAACGTGCGCGGCGATCTGGCGTTCCTGCGCGAGCAGGGCTGGGACGCGGTGTTGCAAAAGCACCTGCGCTACGGCGGACGGGTGATCGGCATCTGCGGCGGAATGCAGATGCTGGGGCGCGAAGTGGCCGATCCGCACGGCGTGGAAGGCGCCCCGGGGACGTCGGCGGGGCTCGGCTGGCTCGATTACTCGACGGTGCTCACGCGCGAGAAGACGCTGAAGAACGTGACCGGGCGCCTGGCATTGCCCGGTTCGCCCGACGTGGTCGGCTACGAGATTCACATGGGGGAGACGCGCGGCCCGGCACTCGACGCGCCCGCGTTGCAACTGGAAACGGCACAGGCGGCGCACGAGGCGCGCGATGCGCATCCGGACGGCGCGATCTCCGCCGACGGCCAGCTTCTCGCCACCTACGTGCACGGCTTGTTCGACACACCGTCCGCGTGCGCCGCGTTGCTTGCGTGGGCGGGGCTGGCGGATGCGGACGAACTCGACTATCCGGCGTTGCGTGAAGCGTCGCTGGATCGGCTGGCCGACACCCTTGCCGCGCACCTCGATCTCGGGAAGCTTTTTGCGGCGATCGGTTGATGGCGGTCAGCCGGAACGCCGCGATTCAATCGTATGGGGAAGTAATTAAACTATTGGCAACTGTTTTTCGATTCGAGCGGTTCGAATAGAGTTCATGCCATCGACGGCTGCCGGCCGTCCCCTTATCAAGGACTCTTCATGAACTCGAACCGCTCCCCCGATCTGGCCGCGCTACTGCTTCGCGTTGCGTTGAGCGTGCTCTATCTCGCCCACAGTCTGCAAAAGATTTTTGTCTTCACGCTGCCCGGCACCGCGCAATTCTTCGTGTCGCTCGGCTTGCCGGGGTGGCTCGGCTATCTCACGGCATTCGTCGAACTGCTTGGCGGCGTCGCGCTGCTGCTCGGGGTGCAGGTGCGCTGGGTCGCGCTGGTGCTGCTGCCGTTCATGCTCGGCGCGATGTCGGCGCATCTGCACAACGGCTGGGGCTTCGCTTCGCCGAACGGCGGCTGGGAATATCCGGCGTTCTGGGCGGTGACGCTGGTGGTGCAGGCGCTGCTCGGCGGCGGTGCGCTGGCAATCAGCGCCGCGAAGGCGCCACGCGCGGCGGTTGCTTGATCTTTGGGCCGCTACGGCAAGCAGTCGACCATGCTGCTTGCCACTGCCGAGCCCCGCAATTGACCATTGACCCGAAAGCGGCTCAACGGTCCCAGACGAAGGCCTCTCGCTACCGCAGCGCAGCGCACGGGGCCTGTCGTCGTCAATACAGCACCATCTGCGTGCAGCGAAAGAGAGCCATGGTCTTGCCGTTCGGACCGGTCACCGTGGCGTCCCAGACCTGTGTGCTGCGCCCCAGGTGCACGCCCCTCGCCACCGCGCGGATGACCCCTTCGGTCGCCGTGCCAATAAAGTTGCTCTTCAGCTCGATCGTCGTGAAATTGCGCGCCGTCTGCGGCAAATGCGCAAGGCACGCGTAGCCGCAGGCGCTGTCGGCCAGACCGATCACACTGGCCGCGTGCAAAAAGCCGTTCGGCGCGAGCAACTCTTCGCGCACGGTCAACTCCGCGCTCAGCATCCCCTCTTCCAGGGACAGCACACGCAGGCCAAGCCAGCCAGGCAGCTTGCCTCGCTGGCGTTCGTGCAGACTTTCGATCGTGTATTCCGGGCGGAGCTGGGTCATGACTTTGGGGTCCTTGATGAAAAAAACCTGCAGGGTAAAGCGGTCGATTCGCCGTTGGGGGCTTCGCCGCGTTGCATTTGTCGATATTATCAACGGCTGGATCGGCGGGTGATCTGCAAATGCACGGATCTGAGCCCGCCGGCGCAAGTCACAGTAAAAGCGCGGCAAACCGGCTGGCGGAGCCCAGCCTTCTTTCCGGGAGAACTCATGACGGTGATCGTGGTGGCGAATCCGAAGGGCGGCGTGGGTAAAAGCACGCTAGCAACCAATCTGGCCGGCTATTTCGCGGCGGCCGGCGAATGGGTTGCGCTGGCCGACCTCGACAGGCAGCAGTCCGCGCAGGGGTGGCTGGCGCTGCGCCCCGACACGCTGCCGGCCATCGAAAGCTGGGCAGTCAATCAGGACGCGCCGGCCAAACCGCCCAAGGGTCTGGAGCATGCGGTCGTCGATACGCCGGCCGGCTTGCACGGTAATCGCCTGAGCATCGCGCTGGACCTCGCCGACAAAGTGATCGTGCCGCTGCAGCCATCCATGTTCGACATTCTCGCCACGCAGGACTTTCTCGAGCGACTGGCGAAGGAAAAAGCGGTCAGGAAAGGGGCGATCGAAATCGGCGTGGTGGGCATGCGCGTCGACGCGCGCACGCGCTCGGCGGAGCAGTTGCATCGTTTTGTCGAGGGGTTGAATCTGCCGGTGCTGGGTTTTTTGCGCGACACGCAGAACTACGTGCAACTGGCGGCGCACGGCCTGACCCTGTGGGACGTCGCGAAAAGCCGCGTGGAGAAAGATCTGGAGCAATGGCAGCCGATCCTCGACTGGACCAACGGCGGCGGCAAGAAGCGTTGAAGCGGGGTAGACGAGCGGCCGTGGCTGCCGGAGCCAGCCGCTAGTCTTGCCGGGCCCTCATGCGGGCAAGCTGGCCAACCTGCCGAACTTGTGTCAATTAACGCGCCAGGCCGGCGTGTCAAACAACGTGCATGCGAGAGATGCCCGGTAAGCGGCTAGAGAGGGGCTGAAACGAGCAACTGCTGGCCGATTGACGTCCCGTTTTTCACGTCCAGTTCTGCGTCGGCACGTGGTCGCGGCTGCCCTTGATCCTGTTGTTGTCGTCGACGAACACCAGGTCCGGCTTCCAGCCTGCCTTCAATTCCGCTTCATCGACCACCGCAAACGCCGCGATGATCACCAGATCGCCCAGCTGCGCGCGCCGCGCGGCAGAGCCGTTCAGCGAGATCATGCCGCTGCCGCGTTCGCCCTTGATCGCGTAGGTCGAGAAGCGCTCGCCGTTGTTGATGTTCCAGATGTCGATCCGTTCGTTTTCGACGATGTTCGCCGCTTCCAGCAAGTCTTCGTCGATCGCGCACGAGCCTTCGTAGTGCAGCTCGCAGTGCGTGACCGCGACACGGTGAATCTTCGACTTCAGCATGTTGCGTTGCATGACCGATCCTGTGTGGCGTCAGTTAAGGCTTCAGATTTCGAGGTTGTCGATCAGTCGCGTCGCGCCCAGCTTCGCCGCGGCCAGCACGACCAGTTGCGCGTTGGCGTCCTGCGCGCCGGGCGGAAGGAGGTCCGAGCGCTTGCGCACCGCGACGTAGTCCGGCTGCCAGCCGCGCGCGGCCAGCGCGGCCATCGCCGCCTGTTCGACTTTGGCGAAGTCGCGCTCACCGGCGAGCACCGCGTCGCGTACGCGGTTCAGTTCCGTGGCCAGCATCGGCGCTTCGGTGCGTTCCGCGGGCTGCAGGAAGCGGTTGCGCGAGCTGAGCGCCAGGCCGTCGGCGTCGCGCACGGTTTCCGCGGCGACGATCTCGGTCGGCAATGCGAACTGGTGGCACATGCGGCGCACGATCATCAGCTGCTGATAGTCCTTCTTGCCGAACACCGCGACGCGCGGCTGCACACACGACATCAGCTTCATCACCACGGTGCACACGCCCTGGAAAAAACCGGGGCGGAATTCGCCTTCGAGGATGTCGCCCAGATCATGCGGCGGATGCACGCGATACTCCTGCGGCTCCGGATACAGATCTTTCTCGGTCGGCGCGAACAGCACGTAGACGCCTTCTTTCTGGAGCTTGTCGATGTCGGCTTCGAGCGTGCGCGGGTATTTGTCGAAATCTTCGTTCGGGCCGAACTGCAGCCGGTTCACGAAGATGCTGGCCACCACCGGGTCGCCATGCTGGCGCGCCAGACGCATCAGCGACAGATGGCCCTCATGCAGATTGCCCATGGTCGGCACAAAGGCGGTGCGATTCTGGCCGCGCAACTGGTCGCGCAATTCATGGATCGAGCTGATGACTTTCATGATCGGACTGAAATTTCCTCGCGCGGCGCGCGACTCGGTTGGCGCAAGACTTCAGGCAATCGCGCGGGCCGCCGCCTCGTGACGGATGACGGGTTTTCAGCGCGCGATTGTAGTGGATTTGTGCGCTCGGCGCACCGGACTCAAGCGAAGCGGGGCGGCACGCGCCGCTCCGGTGCCGGATGGCACGGCGCCGGTCTCAGGCCGGCAGATAGCCAAGGCGCACGTAGATAGGCGCAAACGGCTCGGCCTGGGTGATGTCGACGAGCGATTCGCGGCATAGCTCGAGCACGGCGATGAAATTCACCACCACCACCGGCACGCCGCGCGTGGTGTCGAACAGGTCGGAGAACTCGATAAAGCGCGCGTTCTGCAACTGCCGCAGGATCGAGCTCATGTGCTCGCGCACCGACAGCTCCTCGCGCGAAATCTTGTGATGCTGCACCAGCTTCGCGCGCTTGATCACGTCGGCCCACGCGGCGCGGAGGTCTTCGCTGTTCACGTCGGGAAAGCGCGGCGTGATGCTTTGCTCGATATAGACCTCGGCGCGCAGGAAGTCGCGTCCGAGTTGCGGCAACTGGTCGATGCGCTGCGCGGCGAGCTTCATCTGCTCGTACTCCAGCAGGCGGCGCACCAGTTCCGCGCGCGGGTCTTCGGCCTCGTCGCCGCTGTCGGCCTTCTTGACCGGCAGCAGCATGCGCGACTTGATCTCGATCAGCATCGCGGCCATCAGCAGATATTCGGAGGCGAGTTCGAGATTGGTCTGACGCAACTGGTCGACGTAACCGAGGTACTGGACCGTGACGTCCGCCATCGGGATGTCGAGCACGTTGAAGTTCTGCTTGCGGATCAGGTACAGCAGCAGATCCAGCGGCCCTTCGAAGGTTTCGAGAAACACCTCGAGCGCGTCCGGCGGGATATACAGGTCCGTCGGCAGCTTGAAGAGCGGCTCGCCGTATAGACGCGCAAACGCAATGCCGTCGACGGTGTCGGGCGTCGAATCGGTGGTGGGCGCGGCGAGTGTGGCGTCGGCCGGGGCCGCGCCGTGCGCCTCGTCGGCGTGGCTCACGCGCTTAGAAGTTTTGATAGTAAGCGTAGGGCGTCTGTTCTACGCGCGACGCTTTCTGCTCGGCGCGTTCTTCCAGATCGACCGGCTGCTTGTCCCACAGCAGCGCGCGGCCGCGGCGTTGCTCGGCTTCCAGATCGGGCTTCTGTTGCTTGAGCTGATTCAGGAACTGGGTGATGTCCGATTGATACATGGCTCGACGTCCGTGGGTGGATGAGGTGGGCTCTGCCCGGCGAAAACGCGAGACGGTGCCGTTACCGGGGAATTTTACCGCATGCGCCGCGCGCGGTCTAAAAACGGCGGCGGCGCTCCTTTTTGAGAGGCTCGCGATCGCTCCGATGTGGTCAAATAGCATGCCTTGCCCGCCGCCACGCGGCCGGGCAAAACGAAGAATTTATCAACCGAGGCCGGAGGTCCTGTTTGGCGGGATGTTCGATCGACAAGCCGCATCGGCGGCAAGAAAATGCCGGTTGGAGGCACGGGTGCGCTGCCCGGCCAGCGCAAGCGTCAGGCTGGCTGCGGGCGTGGCTGGCCTTCGGCATCGTCGCGCTGGCGCTGGTTGCCGGCACAGCACAAGCCGCGCGCGCGACGCCCAGCTACAAGGTCGATGTGGTGGCCACGCCGCGCTCGCTGCGCAAACTGCTCGAGCAGCATCTCGATATTGCCCGCTTCGCCAAACGGCCCGACATCAGCGACGACCAGTTCGCGTTCCTGATTACCGCCACGCCGCAGCAGGTGCGCGATCTGGCCGCGACGCAGGGCTATTTCACGCCGGTCGTGCGCACCGACGTGCGCACCGTCGACAACACGCGCCGCGTCACAGTGAACGTCGATCCCGGGCCGCAAACCATCGTCAAGTCGGTCGAACTGACGTTTCGCGGCGCAGTGCTCACCGAAGACAAGACACAGGAAAACGCTACGCGCTTCGCGTTCTCGCTGCACGAAGGCCAGCCGTTCACGCAGGGCGGCTGGGACGACGCGAAGAACGCGTCGCTGCGGGCGCTACAGTCGCGCCGGTATCTCGCCGCGAAGATCTATCACTCCGAGGCGCTGATCGATCCGCGCACGCGCGAAGCCAAACTGTCGGTCATCTACGATAGCGGGCCGACCTTCACGATGGGCCAACTGGACGTGTCGGGCACGCGGCGCTATCCCGAATGGATCGTGCGCAATGTCAATCCGATTTCCCCCGGCGACATCTACGACACGCGCAGCGTCGCCGAACTGCAGCGGCAGTTGCAGAACACGCCGTACTTCGCGAGCGTCGCAATCGACCTCGACAACGACCCGGCCAAGCCGATGGACACGCCGATCCACGTGAAGGTGTCCGAATTTCCGTTTCACAGCTTTCGCGGCGGCGTGGGTTATTCCACTGACAACGGCGCGCTCGTGCAGGGCGCGTACTCGTATCTGAACACGTTCGGCAAGGCGTGGCCCTTTACGGTGGAGGGCCGCGCCGACCAGACCCAGCAGTACGGGCAAATCCAGCTGTCGATGCCGCCGGGGCCACGCGCATGGACCAATAGCGCGCTGGCGTCCTACACCACCACGGACGTCTCCGACACGCGCATCTACAGCATCCGCGGCGGTGTGCAGCGCGCGCGCACCGCGCAGTTCCTCGATTACAACTACTCGCTCCTGTTCTATCAGGACCGGCTCGACCAGAACACGGCGCCGCCCACCACGGCGCATGCGCTGGTGCCGGCCTGGTCGTGGACTCGCCGCGACACCGACGACCCGCTCTTCCCGCGCCGTGGCAACGTCGTGCACGTGGAGGCGGGCTTTGCGATCAAGGGCATACTGACCGAACAGACCTTCATCCGCGGCTACGCGCGCGGCCAGCAATACCTGCCGATCGGCAACGACGACATCGTGCTGTTGCGCGCCGAGTTGGGCGGCGTGTTCACGAGCGGCAGTTCGAGCGGCATTCCGGCCTCCCTGCTGTTCCGCGCGGGCGGATCGAACTCGGTGCGCGGCTACGGCTTTCAGAGCATCGGCAACAACGTCGGCGGTTCGGTGCTGCCGACCAAATATCTGCTGACGGGGGCGGCCGAGTATCAGCACTGGTTCTCGCACGATTGGGGCGGCGCCGTCTTCTTCGACATCGGTACGGCCACCGACACCTGGGGACAAAAGGTCTTTTACCCCGGCGTCGGCGTGGGGGCGCGCTGGCGCAGCCCGGTCGGCCCGGTCAATGTGGACGTTGCCTACGGAATCCGCAACCACAGCGTGCGGCCCTATCTGACACTGGGCATCGCCTTCTGATGAAAAACCGCTTTGGTACGAACCGCGCATGAGCAAGGACGCAGCCGACCCCCCATCCGCGCAGCCGCCTGGCGCCAGCCCGCCTGGCCAGCAGCCGCCCTCCGGGCCGCCGCGCACGCGCCGGCTCGGCCGCGTGCTGCTGAAAACGTTCCTGTCGACGCTGGCGGTGCTGGTGGTGCTGCTGGCGCTGGCGGTTGGCCTGCTGTACGGCGCGCTGACCACCGAGCGCGGCACCGCCTATGCGTGGCAGGCGGCGGTCAAACTGCTGGGCGGCAAGCTCGGCGGCACGCTGGAGGGCGGCACGCTGGCCAACGGCGTGCAACTGCGACAAGTGCGCTGGCGCAGTCTGGACGGCACCGGCACCGACATCCAGATCGACCATGTGGCGGGCCGCTGGGCGCTTGCGCGTGCGCCTTGGCGCTTCACCGTCGACTACCTGCACGTGGGCACGATCGACGCGCATATCGGCGCCTCCTCGTCGAGCAGCAAGCCGCTCAAGCTGCCGCAGGACCTGCGCTTGCCGATGCAACTCGACATTCGCGACGTGCAGGTCGACACGCTGCTGCTGCATCAGGGCACGTCGACGACCGAGCTGTCGCATTTCGTGTTTCATGGACGCAGCGACGGGCGCCATCACGAGGCCGCGATCGAACGGCTCGATACGCCGTTCGGGGCGGTGACGGCGTCGCTGAGGCTCGACGGCTTGCGGCCGTTTCCGCTCACCGGCGAGGTCGGCTATTCGGGCAAGGTCAACAACGAGGCCGTAGCGGTGGGCGGCCACCTGAGCGGCTCGCTCGAACAGCTTGTCGCCGAACTCGACGCGAGCGGCATGAAGCTCGCTGGCCACGCGCGGGTCGAGGCCACGCCGTTCGGCGCCGTCCCGCTGCAACGCGCGACACTGACCTTCGATCACGTCAATCCGCAAGCCTTCGCGCCGGGCGCGCCGCTGGCCGATCTGGCGGTGCGCGCGGATTTGCAGCCGGTGGCGCAGGGTGGAGCACGGGCGAATGAGGGTAAGGCGGAGGGTGCCGCCAGCGGCGCTGGGGCGGCCGGGCGCAGTGGGACGGCGAGCGGTGTCAACGGCGCTGCGGTGGGCGGGCGCAGTGGGACGGCGAGCGGTGTCGACGGCGCTGCGGTGGGCGGCGCGAGCGGTGCGGCGAGCGCCGCGAATGGCGCTCTGAGGGGCGGTGCGAGCAGTGCGGCCATCACAGCCAACGGTGCTGTGGTGGCCCGCGGCAGCCGTGCGGTGAGCAGCGCGAAGAGTGCTGCGGCGGGCGGCGCGAGCGGTGCAGCGAGCAGGGCCGATGGCAGCTTTGCGGCGACGGCCAGTGGCTCGACGGCGCCAGCAAGCGCCGGCAAAGCTGCTGCCGCTGCCGCGGCGCTCACCGGCACGCCTGCCGCCGGCAACGCAGCCGGCCCCGCGCAGCCTTCCACTACCGGCCACGGCACGCACGTTGCCGAGTCTGACACCGACAGCCAACGCGCGGCCGGTTTCGCGGTCGCCGGGCATGTGTCCATCGTCAACGCCAAGCCCGGCGCGATCGACCAGAAACTGCTGCCGCTCATCGACGCCAATGCCGATGTGCGGCTCGACGCCCACGCGCAGCATCTGTCGAATCTGAACGTGCGGATCGTCAAAAATGCGACGATCACCGGCGGCGGCAGCTTGACGGGCCGGCGAGGTCAGTTGGACCTGCGCGTCGCGGGACTCGACCTCAACGCGCTGCAAGCGACGGTGCGGCCCACGCAACTCTCTGGCTCGGTCGGCATCCGCCTGAACGACGACATTCAGAGCCTCACGCTCGATCTCGCCGACCCGCGCGCCGCGTTGCGCGCGCAGGGCAAGGTAACTTTCGACCCGGCGCGCATGAGTTTCAACGACGTGCGCATCACGTCGGGCCGCGGGCGCATCGACCTGTCCGGCGCGCTCAAGCACGACCCCAATTCCACGTATAACCTGAAGGCCGAACTGACGGATTTCGATCCGCTGACGCTGACCTCGCAGATGCCCGCGCGCACGCCGGTTACCGGGCCGTCCCCGGCGGCGGGCGGCGGGCAACCCGCGCGGACCGCGCAGGCCGCGCGGACCGTGGCCCAGGCGGGCACCACAGCCGGCGCAAAAAGCGCAGCGCCCGGCGACCAGGCCGCCGCGATCGCGAAAAACACCGCCAAAGCCGCCGTGCAGACGGAAGTGATCGAGCGCAAAACGCCGCCGCCCGCTCGCCGCCCGGGACGGGGCGCCCCGCCCGCGCCGCCCGCACGCAAGATCGAAGCGCGCGTGAACGGCACGCTCACCGCGGCCGGCGTGCTCGGCCCGGTCTTTACCACCAAGGCCGAATTCAGGCTCGGCCCGAGCGTCTACGACAACCTGCCGCTGACCGGTGGCGGCACGATCCAGCTGGCCGGCTCGCGGATCTTGCCGAGCCATGCCAATCTGTCGGTGGCGGGCAACCAGGTCGATCTGCAGGGCAGCTTCGGCGCGAGCGGCGACCGGCTGCGGTTTCGCGTCGATGCACCGCAGCTCGAGCGGCTCGGCTTCGGCCTCGCGGGCCTCGTAGCCGCCGATGGCGACCTCACCGGTTCGTTCGCGCATCCGAACGTCCTGCTGAACTATCGGGCCGAAAGCGTCGTGTTCGGCAGCAATCGTGTCGGCCATGCCCAAGGCCACGCGGAGTTGCGCGACGGCGCGAACGGCGCGCTCGCTTTTACCACCGACGCGCGCAATGTCAGCGCGGGCGGCGTCGATCTGGCCACGCTCACGGCGCGGCTGTCCGGCACGCGCGCCAATCACGCGCTCGAAGCCGCCGCGACCGGCAAGCTGCAGGGCCGTCCGCTGGATCTGACGCTCGCGGCCAACGGCAAACTGACCGAAGCGCGCGACGGCACGCGCTGGGACGGCACGGTGACGCGCCTGCAAAACCGCGGCACGCCGGCGCTCAATCTCGAGTCGCCGCTCGCGGTGAGCGCCGCGCCGCGCCGGCTGACGCTCGGCGCGACCCGCCTGACGATCGAAGGCGCGGTGCTGAGCCTGAAATCGTTCGCGTTCGATCACGGCAAGATCCAGTCGGCGGGTAGCCTGACAGACGTTTCGCTTGCGCGCCTGCAGCAGCTGCGGCATGAAATCACTGGAGAACCGCCGCCCGTCAGGACCGATCTGGTGTTCGACGGCGACTGGGACTTCTCGCTGGGCGCCACCGCCACCGGCCATATCCAGTTGCGGCGCCGCGGCGGCGACGTGACCGTCGAAATCGGCCGCGGCCTTGCGTCGCTGGGAATCGGCGACATCAGCGCGCGCGCCGATTTTACGGGCGGCAACCGGCTCAACGCGACGCTGCACGCGCAGGCGAGCCGGGTCGGCGTGATCGATGCCGACGCGCACACCACGCTGGTCATGCGCGACGGCCTGCTGACGTTCAACGAGGAAGGCGCGCTGGCGGGCAACGTGAAAGCCGATGTGCCGTCGCTGAAAACGACCGGCGGGCTGTTGGGCCCGAGCTACCTGCTCGACGGGCACCTCTCGCTCAGGCTGGCGCTCGCCGGCACGGTCGCGAGGCCGAGTCTGAGCGGCTTGCTGGCCGGCGATGGGCTATCCGCGACCGTCGTCGACCAGGGCGTGCAACTCAAGGACGGCGTCGTGCGCATCGCGCTTTCGCAGAATCTGGTCGACTTCCAGCAGGTCGAGTTCCACGGCGCAAGCGGCACCCTGCGCGCCACCGGCCGCGTGCGACTGGACAGCGCGGAGCCCGATCTGAGCGCGAGCATCGTCGCGGACAAACTCGAGTTGTTCGCGGCGCCGGACCGTAATCTGTCGCTCTCGGGCAGCGCCAGCATCGCCAACGGCGGCGCGGAGCGCGGCCTGGCAATCAACGGCAAATTCGTCGTCGATCACGCGTTGTTCGATCTGCCCGAGCAGGCCGCGCCGCGCCTGGGTGACGACGTGGCGGTCATCCGTCCGGATGGCACCGTGTCGGGCGGCCGGCCGCGTCCGGTGGCGGGCGGCCCGCAGCCGGTGAGCCCGTTCGCGCCACGTGCCAATATCGAGCTGAGTCTGGGCAACGACTTCCGCTTCCGCGCGCGCGGCGCCGATCTCGGCCTGACCGGCACGATCACTGCGATCAGCGCGCCGAACGTGCCGCTGCGCGCAGTCGGCAACGTACGCGTCACGCCGGGTTCGACGTACACCGCGTTCGGCCGAAAGCTCTCCATCGAAAACGGCTTTTTCACGTTCAACGGTCCGGTGACCAACCCCGGTATCAACATTCTGGCGATGCGCCGCAACCAGCAGGTCGAGGCAGGCGTGCAGGTGACGGGCACCGCGCAGATGCCGGTGGCGCGACTGGTGTCGGAGCCGAACGTGCCCGACAACGACAAGCTCTCGTGGCTGCTGTTCGGCCACGGCACCGATCAGGGCAACAACCTCGGCCAGCAAAGCACGATGACGACGGCCCTCGCGCTGCTCGGCAGCACGACCGGCCAGCGGATCGCGCAGACTGTCGGGCTCGACGAGTTTTCGATTGGGCGCAGCGAAGTCGGACTGACCGATCCGCAGGTGGTGATGGTGTCGAAGGCGATCAATGAGTGGCTCGTGATCGGCTATGAGCAGGGGTTGCAGTCGGCCAGCAACGCAATCAAGGCGACGATCAATCTGACGCGCTACTGGTCGGTGGTCGCGTACGGCGGCACGTTCTATGGGGCTAATGTGCTGTACACGCGGCGGTTCGACCGGTTTAAATCTTTGTGGTGATGGCGCAGTGGGGTGTGCGCGGCCCGTAGCCCTAGATTGAGGCCTGTAGCCAGGGATCCGGATACCGAAGCTCGGCAGCTCGGCAGCCCGAGGTGCAAGGCCCGAGGCCCGAGGTGCGAGGTGCGAGGTGCGAGGTGCGAGGCCCGCCACACCATCCGCCGCCCGCTACCCGCCGCCCGCGCCCGGAAATAGCACGCGTCCGAAAAAAAACGGCACGCTTTTCACAGCCTGCCGTTTTCATGCGGGGTTCGCGGCGCAACTACCCGCAACCGACGTCAGCGCCCGCTACTTGACACGCATCCCCGGCTTCGCGCCGCTATCCGGTTCGAGCACGTACAGGCCCGGTTCGGCCTTTTCGTCGGTGGCCGAGGCCGCCAGCACCATCCCTTCGGACAGGCCGAACTTCATCTTGCGCGGCGCGAGGTTCGCGACCATCACGGTCAACTTGCCGACCAGTTGCTCCGGCCTATACGCCGACTTGATGCCGGAAAACACGTTGCGGGTTTTCTCTTCGCCGACGTCGAGCGTGAGTTGCAGCAGCTTGTCCGAGCCTTCCACGGCCTTGCAGTCGACGATCTTCGCAATGCGCAGATCGATCTTCGCGAAGTCGTCGATCGAAATCACGCCGGGCGTTTCGTCGTTGTTGGCAGGCGCAGCCGCCGCCGCCGCGGCTTTGGCCTTCGCCTTGGACTTCGCGTCGGCGGGCGGCGCCGCTTCCGGCGTGGCCAGCAGCGAATCGCGATTGGCCGCGAGCAGCGCTTCGATCTGCTTCGGATCGACGCGCGTCATCAGATGCGTGTATGCGTTGATCGGCCGGGTGGAACTGAGCGGCACGTTGGCGTCCGCCCAGACCAGCGGCGCGATGCCGAGAAAAGCCTCGACCGCTTCGGCCAGTTTCGGCAACACGGGTTTGAGCGCGAGCGACAGCAGGCGAAACGCCTCCAGGCTGACGCTGCAGGTTTCATGCAGCGCGACGGCGTTCGCCGGGTCTTTTGCCTGATCCCACGGCTTGGACGTGTCGACGTACGCGTTGACGGCGTCGGCCAGGTCCATGGTCTGGCGCAGCGCGCGGTTGTACTCGCGCGCTTCATAGTTCGCGGCGATGTGCGGGAGCGCGGCGCGCAGCGTGGCCAGGAGCGGATGCTGCATCGCGCTGTCCTGCACGCGGCCGTCGAACCGTTTGAACAGAAACCCGGCCGCGCGGCTCGCGATGTTCACGTATTTGCCGACCAGATCGCTGTTCACGCGCGCCTGGAAGTCGTCGAGGTTCAGGTCGAGATCTTCCATCGTGCTGTTCAGCTTGGCCGCGAAGTAGTAGCGCAGCCATTCGGGATTCAGGCCCGTGTTCACGACGCTTTGCGCGGTGATGAAGGTGCCACGCGACTTGGACATCTTCGCGCCGTCGACAGTCAGGAAGCCGTGCGCGAACACGTTGGTCGGCGTACGGTGCCCCGAGAACTCCAGCATGGCCGGCCAGAACAGCGTGTGGAAATACAGGATGTCCTTGCCGATGAAGTGGTACTGCTCGGCCTTCGAACCCCGGCGAACCCACGCGTCGAAGTCGAGCCCGCGCTGTTCGGCGAGGTTCTTGAAGCTCGCGTAGTAGCCGACCGGCGCGTCCAGCCACACGTAGAAATACTTGCCCGGCGCGCCAGGAATCTCGAAGCCGAAGTAGGGCGCGTCGCGGGAGATGTCCCAGTCGGCGAGCCTGGCGTCGCCGGCGTCGCCGAGCCATTCCCGCATCTTGTTGGTGGCTTCCGGCTGCGCGAGGCCGCCGACCCACGCGCGCAGGAAGTTCTCGCAGCGCGGATCGGACAGCCGGAAGAAGTAGTGCGTCGAGGTCTTGCGAATGGGAGTGGCGCCCGAGACGACCGAGTACGGATTCACCAGTTCGGTGGGCAGATAGGTCGAGCCGCACACTTCGCAGCTGTCGCCGTACTGGTCTTTTGCGCCGCATTTCGGGCACTCGCCCTTGATGAAGCGGTCCGGCAGGAACATTTCCTTGACCGGGTCGTACGCCTGTTCGATCTCGCGCGCGTCGATCAGGTTCGCTTCCTTGAGCGCCAGATAGACGTTTTCACTGAGAACGCGGTTCTCTTCGGAATCGGTCGAGTAGTAGTTGTCGAATGAAATGCCGAAGCTGTCGAAGTCGCGCCTATGCTCCTGCCACACGCGCTCGATCAGCTGTTTCGGCGTCACGCCTTCTTTTTCCGCGCGCAGCATGACCGGGGTGCCATGGGTGTCGTCGGCGCCCACGTAATAGACCTCATGACCGTGCATTCGCAACGTCCGGACCCAGATGTCCGTCTGGATATATTCGACCAGGTGGCCGATATGGATTTGCCCATTCGCATACGGAAGGGCCGACGTGACGAGAATCTGGCGACGGCTCGACGGCGCGCCTGCGGAGAGATCGGTGGCGGGTGCTGACATAAGGATGGTGGGAGCCTGCGGTGGGACGAAAGGTTGATTCTAGCAGGGCGGCCGCCCGCGAGATCGGCTGGGCGGGCGCGTAGCGGGCCGCGGTGGCGTGCACGGACGTGATTCGCGAAAGCCGGCAGCGGGAACGCCGAGCGGCGAAAATCGAGCGCCCAAAAAAAACCGGGGTGGTTAGACCCCGGAGCAACAACGACAAGAGGAGAATGGTGACGCGGCGGCTTCGCCAGCCACGTACCGTAAAGAGAGACCGCGGATTTCCGGCAGAGTTCGAATTTTTTTCGTGCCCGTGCAGGATTTCGTGTGGGCGCCTTCACGGCCGCGCCGGACGGTGCGGGCAAGCCCCGGCGCCCGGCTCGGTCACGCTCCTGAAGTGCAGTCCTTATTGCGTTGCGTGCTGCGCGGTGGCGCGCAGGTAGATTTCCACGCGACGGTTCGCCGCCCGGCCGGCTTCGGTGCTGTTGTCGGCGATCGGCTGGTTCGGGCCCATGCCGGTTGCCGACAGGCGCTGCGGCGCGATCCCGCGTTGCGCGAGGTAGCCCGTCACGCTTTGCGCACGATTGACCGACAGCGTCTGGTTGTATTGCGGCGAGCCGGTGCTGTCCGTGTGGCCGACCACGGAGGCGACCACTTCCGGATTCTGCTGCAGCGTTTGCGCAAGCTGGTCGAGCACAGGCGCGAACGATGGCTTGACCGCGTAGCTGCTGGTGTCGAACGTGACCGAGCTCGGGATATTGAGCTTGAGCGAGCCGTCCGGTTGCTCGGTGATTTGCGTGCCGGTGCCCTTGGTGGCGCCCGACAGGCGGTTGTGAATGTTTTGCCAGTTGTAGCCGGTCACGCCGCCCACCGCGGCGCCGACGCCCGCCCCGATCGCCGCGCCCTTCCCGCCGCCGAAGATCGCCCCGAGCGCCGCGCCGGTGCCGGCGCCTACGCCTGTACCGACCGCGGTATTGGTGCCCTGTTCAGTGGCGCAGCCAGCCAGCACGGAGCCCGCGACGGCGAACACAGCCAGGCGGGTCATGATTTTTGCATTCATTGTTGCATTCCTCTTAAGTGAAGCGAACACACTCGCAGGCAGCGAGTGCACGGTCCAATTATTCAGCGAAGTTGACGGATAGGAGCCCAAGCCCCCTCGCTACAGCAACGGGAGGTCTTTGCTGGGCCGGTCCGACAGCGAAGAAGGGTCTTCCGGCAGCGCCGGGCGTCAGCCACTACAATAACGCTTGAAGTGCAGAATGGTACGGCCCCAAGGCGTCGCGCCTGGCGGAAGGGTGCCCGGCGGGCCGGGTTTTCGCAATGTCGACTAACAATTTTTTTCAAATTCCCGCGCGCGGCTGAGACAGCGAATCTACCGCGCCAGAACGTGTCCCCACGGAGTGCTAATGAGTATCGATCGGGCTTTGGTCGACGCTGCCCTCGCAGCTGTCACTGACCCCAACACCGGCTTGCCGTACGCGGCCGCTAAGAATATCCGCAACGTAACCGTGGAAGGCGCTACCGTCGGTCTGCAGGTCGTGCTGGGCTATCCGGCGAAAAGCCAGTTCGACGCGATCCGCACGCAGTTCGCCGAGGCGCTGCGCGCGGTGCCGGGCGTGGCGAACGCGCGCGTCGAGGTGTCCCAGCAGATCGCCGCGCATACCGTGCAGCGCGGCGTCAAGCTGCTGCCGGGCGTGAAGAACATCGTTGCGGTGGCGTCCGGCAAGGGTGGCGTCGGCAAAAGCACCACCGCCGTCAATCTGGCGCTGGCGCTGGCGAGCGAAGGCGCATCGGTGGGCGTGCTCGACGCCGACATCTACGGCCCGTCCTTGCCGATGATGCTCGGCATCACCGGCCGTCCCGAGTCGCCCGACGAAAAGTCGATGAACCCGATGACCGGCCACGGCCTGCAAGCCAACTCGATCGGCTTTCTGATCGAGCAGGACAACCCGATGGTGTGGCGCGGCCCGATGGCAACGTCCGCGCTCGAACAGCTGTTGCGTCAGACGAACTGGCAGGACCTCGATTACCTGATCGTCGACATGCCGCCGGGCACCGGCGACATCCAGCTGACCCTGTCGCAGCGCGTACCGGTGACGGGCGCGGTGATCGTCACGACGCCGCAGGACATCGCGCTGCTCGACGCGAAGAAGGGTCTCAAGATGTTCGAGAAGGTGGGCATTCCGATCCTCGGCATCGTCGAGAACATGGGCATGCATATCTGCTCGAACTGCGGCCACGAAGAGCCTATCTTCGGCGCTGGCGGCGGCGAGCGGATGGGCAAGGAATACGGCGTCGAGATGCTCGGCAGCCTGCCGCTCGACATCCGCATCCGCGAGCAGGCCGACTCGGGCAAGCCCACCGTCGTGGCGGACCCGAATGGGCGGATTGCGCAAATCTACCGCTCGATCGCGCGCAAGGTGGCGATCCATATCGCCAAGCGGGCTCGCGACATGACGTCGAAGTTTCCCAACATCGTTGTGCAGAACACCTGAGCAGCCTTTCGGACAAGGGGCCGAGGCGTCTATTTGCGCCTGGTCTCGCGGTATCATGTCGACTTCACAGGTTCGGCTCGGCGCCCGCAGGGGCGGGCGCCAGGCCGACAAGAGGATCGCATGGGAAAACGAATCGACGGGCAGGCGGTGCAGGCGTTCATTGTCATGGCTGCCAGCAGCGTGCTGTTATGCGGTTGCAGCGTGTTCCTGAGACCACAGGAAAAACGCGCCGACGCACAATTGCTCCCCACCGTGGGCAATCAGGCGCGCGGTCTCGTGACGTTTATCGAGCGCTCGGACGGTGTGCAGGTCTCCTACAATCTCGCGGGCATGGCGCCCAATAGCGATCACGCGCTGCAGGTTCACGAGCGGGGCGACTGCAATGCCGCCGACGGCTCCAGCACGGGCCAGGTGTTCTCGCCGGCCGCCGAGCGTCTGAAAGCGGGGGCACGCGTGGAAGGCGATCTCGCCAACATTCATGCGGACGCAAACGGCATGGCCACGGGCTTCATCGTTGCGCCCGATGTATCGCTCGACGGGATCCGCTCGGTGTTGCAGCGCGCGGTGGTGCTGCATCACGACGCGACCGATCCCTACGCGTATCCACAACATGGCGCGGGCGCCGCAATCGCATGCGGCGTGATTCGCCAGTGAGCAGGTGAGCGCGGGCTCGCCGCTCCGCGTGGCCGGTTGCTCGCGTGGCCGTTCGAAGCGCGCCTGCGGCAGCATCGCCGTGATCGCGTAAAATGAGCGGCTTTCGTTGCGGCGCGCGGCGGCAACAGAGCGGTCAATGCAAGGCCCGAGGCCGCGGCATCGCCCGTTTCAGTCCTGCGTTCAGCGTTGCGCGTCGTGCCGCGCGGGCCGTGAACCCGATAAAGGGTGGCGAAGCCGGCGCCCCATCTTCGCAAGTCGCCCGGCAGCGCCGGGTTGTTGTTATCCGTCACACATCTGTCATTCACGTCGAGCAGCGTTCACCTATGACCATCAAATCCGACAAGTGGATCCGGCGCATGGCCGACTCCCACAACATGATCGAGCCGTTCGCGCCCGACCAGGTTCGCGTCTCCGAAGACGGCCGGAAGATCGTCAGCTACGGCACGTCGAGCTACGGCTACGACATCCGCTGCGCCGACGAATTCAAGATCTTTACGAACATCAACTCGACCATCGTCGATCCGAAGAACTTCGACGAGAAGTCGTTTGTCGACTTCAAGGGCGATGTCTGCATCATCCCGCCTAATTCGTTCGCGCTCGCGCGCACGGTCGAGTACTTCCGTATTCCGCGCACCGTGCTCACGGTGTGTCTGGGCAAATCAACTTACGCGCGGTGCGGGATCATCGTCAACGTGACGCCGTTCGAGCCCGAATGGGAAGGGCACGTCACGCTCGAATTCTCGAACACGACACCTTTGCCCGCGAAAATCTACGCGAACGAAGGCGTGGCCCAAGTGCTGTTTTTCGAAAGCGACGAGGTTTGTCAAACGTCGTACGCGGATCGCGGCGGCAAATATCAAGGTCAGCACGGCGTCACGTTGCCCAAGACGTGACGGCGGCAGCGCACTGACCCACCAGGTACATCAGGTGACCGCTGCCATTCACGCAATGCAGCGGTCGTTGTTTTTGGAGAATCGCCCATGAAGTTTCGTTTTCCCGTCGTCATCATCGACGAAGATTTCCGCTCCGAGAACATCTCGGGTTCCGGCATCCGGGCTTTGGCCGAAGCTATCGAGAAAGAAGGCGCGGAAGTGCTCGGGTTGACGAGCTACGGCGATCTGACCTCGTTCGCGCAGCAGTCGAGCCGCGCGTCGTGCTTCATCCTGTCGATCGACGACGACGAGCTGCTGCCGTACGTCGACAACGTGGTCGTGGAAGGCGAGACGCCGGAGCTGGCCGCCGCCATCGTCGCGCTGCGCGCGTTCGTGGCCGAAGTGCGTCGCCGCAATGCGGACATTCCGATCTTCCTGTACGGTGAAACGCGCACCTCGCGGCATCTGCCGAACGACATCCTGCGCGAACTGCACGGCTTCATCCACATGTTCGAGGACACGCCGGAGTTCGTTGCGCGCCACATCATCCGCGAGACCAAGGTCTATCTGGATTCGCTCGCGCCGCCGTTCTTCAAGGAACTGGTGCAGTACGCGGAAGAAGGTTCGTACTCGTGGCACTGCCCCGGCCACTCAGGCGGCGTCGCGTTTCTGAAGAGCCCGCTCGGCCAGATGTTCCATCAGTTCTTCGGCGAGAACATGTTGCGCGCGGACGTGTGCAACGCGGTCGACGAACTCGGCCAATTGCTCGACCATACCGGCCCGGTGGCTGCCTCGGAGCGCAATGCGGCGCGCATCTTCAGCGCCGACCACGTGTTCTTCGTGACCAACGGCACGTCCACCTCGAACAAGATCGTGTGGCACGGCACGGTTGCGCCGGGCGACATCGTGCTGGTGGACCGCAACTGCCACAAGTCGATCCTGCACGCGATCACGATGACCGGCGCGATTCCCGTGTTCCTCACGCCCACGCGCAACAACTTCGGCATCATCGGCCCGATTCCGCGCAGCGAGTTCGAGCCGGAGAACATCCGCAAGAAGATCGAGGCGAATCCGTTCGCGCGCGAAGCGCTCGCGAAGAACCCGAACCTCAAGCCGCGCATTCTGACGATCACGCAAAGCACCTACGACGGCGTGATCTACAACGTCGAAATGATCAAGGAGATGTTGGGCGAATGGCTCGATACGCTGCATTTCGACGAAGCCTGGCTGCCGCACGCCGAGTTCCACGAGTTCTATCAGGACATGCATGCGATCGGCGCGGGCCGTCCGCGCATCGGCGCGCTGGTGTTCGCCACGCATTCCACGCACAAGCTGCTGGCCGGTATTTCGCAGGCCTCGCAGATCGTCGTGCAGGATTCGAAGAACAGCCGCTTCGACAAGCATCGCTTCAATGAAGCGTATTTGATGCACACGTCCACGAGCCCGCAGTACGCGATCATCGCGTCGTGCGACGTGGCCGCGGCAATGATGGAAGCGCCGGGCGGCACCGCACTGGTCGAGGAGTCGATCGCCGAAGCGCTCGACTTCCGCCGCGCGATGAGCAAGGTCGACGCCGAATACGGCGAGGACTGGTTCTTCAAGGTGTGGGGCCCGGACCAGTTCGCCGAGGAAGGCATCGGCTCGCGCGAAGACTGGATGCTGCGGCCGAACGATCCGTGGCACGGTTTCGGCTCGCTCGCCGAAGGCTTCAACATGCTCGACCCGATCAAGGCGACCATCGTCACGCCGGGCCTGGACATGGACGGCGGCTTCGGCGAGACCGGCATTCCGGCCGCGATCGTCACGAAGTATTTGGCCGAGCACGGCATCATCGTCGAGAAGACGGGGCTGTATTCGTTCTTCATCATGTTCACGATCGGCATCACGAAGGGCCGCTGGAACTCGATGGTCACCGAACTCCAGCAGTTCAAGGACGACTACGACAACAACCAGCCGCTGTGGCGCGTGCTACCCGAGTTCGTCGCGCATCATCCGATGTACGAGCGCGTCGGCCTGCGCGACTTGTGCCAGCAGATTCACAGCGTCTACCGCGCGAACGACATCGCACGCCTGACGACCGAGATGTACCTGTCGAGCATGGAGCCGGCGATGAAGCCGTCCGACGCGTTCGCCAAGCTCGCGCACCGCGAGATCGACCGGGTGCCCATCGACGAACTCGAAGGCCGTGTCACGTCGATCCTGTTGACGCCGTATCCGCCGGGCATTCCGCTGTTGATTCCGGGCGAGCGCTTCAATAAAACCATCGTCAACTACCTGCGTTTCGCGCGCGAATTCAACGAGCGTTTCCCGGGATTCCACACGGACATCCACGGGCTTGTCGGGGAAATGATCAACGGGCGCATCGAATACTTCGTCGATTGCGTTCGCGTTTGACGATGCGTTGGCTGAAGTCATCGACGCGCGCCGGCAGCTGGCGGCGCACGTGGGGCGCGCTGGCCGTGGCGTCGGCGGCGCTGTGCGGCGCGCTGTCGGCGGCGGCGCACGCCGAAGTCGCTGCCGCCGATCCGATCGACGCGGCGATGCGCGCGTGTCTCGCGCGCAGCGACATGTCAACCACGGCGGGCCAGGTGCAGTGCATGGACAACGCGCGGATCGGCTGGAAGGCCGCCCTGGACAGCGCATGGCAGCAGCTTCAGCCGAAGCTGCCGGCCGCGCGGCGCAAGCTGTGGGACAGGAGCCAGACGGCCTGGCTCGCCTCGCGCGAGGCCGAGAAGCAGATGCTGGCCGCGGTGTTCGCGACGACGCGCGGCTCGATGTATGTGCTGGCCGAAGCCGACATGCAATTGCAGCCGGTGCGCGACCGGGCGCTCGTGTTGCGCAGCGCGGTGGCCGATGCAGGCAGTCCGCCGCCGCGCCGTCCGCGTGCGTGCAGCGCCGACGCGCATTGCGAACACGCAATGTTCGATCTGAATCGCTACTACCGCCGCTTGCAGTCGAAGATGCCGCCGCACTCGCGTGCGACGCTGGTGCGCGCACAACGCGCCTGGAGCGCGTATCTCGCCGCTACCACGCCGGTGGTCGACGAGCGCGGCCGCATCGACATCATCGGTGCGCGCGTGGCGACGCTCAAGCGTTTGTCGGAAACGGCCGGCAACGACTGAACGCGCGTCAGGCGCGCTCAGTCGAACAGATAGGTTTCCGCTTGTGGCTCGCGCAGCGTAAGCGCCGGTTCGCCGCGCAGATCGCGCATCGCGTCCTCGATCATCGTCGACATCGTGGTGAGCGCGAGGTCGTTGTCGTCGGTGCCGAACGGCTCTTCGATCTGCGAGGCGATCGCTTCGTGCGCCATGAACGTGTACGCGACGAACACCGCGAACACCGGCGTAAAGATGCCGATGCTGTCCACCAGTCCGAACGGTAGCGACGCGCAGAAGAAATACACCGTGCGGTGAATCATCACCGAGTACGCGAACGGCAGCGGCGTCGAGACGATGCGCTCGCATCCACCGATCACATCCGACAGTCCATTCAGATTCCGGTCGAAGGCGATCATCGCCATCGGGTCCAGCGCGCCTGCCTGCGCATGACGTTGCACCCATTCGCCAAGATAGAGCATCAAGGTCGCCGGTTTGTAGCGCGACGCCATGACGCGCTCGAACAGCGCCGCGGGCAGCCGCGCGGCGAGGTCTTCACCGGGGTCGCTACGGCGCAACTGATGCCGCAGCGCGTGCGGAAGGGCGCCGAGCGCGGCGAGAAATTCGCCGACCTGTTCTTTCGGCAGCGGCCGTGCCGGCAACGTGAGCGCCTCGCGAGTGAGCGAGCGCGACTCGTTCAGCAACTGGCCCCACAACTTGCGCGCTTCCCACCAGCGGTCGTAACTGGCGTTGTTCCTGAAGCCGAGAAACACCGCGAGCGCGATGCCGATCAGCGAGAAGGGCGTGGTGGTGTTGAGATTAAGCGAGACCGGCAGCAGATGGTCGTGGGCCGCCAGCGCGACGATCGAGATGCAGAAGATCAGGAAGAGCCGCGGCAGCAGCTGCGGAAGAACCGAGCCCCGCCACGCGAGCAGCATGCGGAACCAGTGGAGATGCGGGCGGATGATCATCGGGCTATGCGTGTTGCCTCGGGCGATAGAGCATCTATTATCGCTGTTTGTCCGGGCGATAACGACGGCGGGTAATGACCTGAGATGACAGCGGACGTGGCATAACAGCGCAGCAGAATACCCGCGCGGCGCGCATCGCGATGGATGTCGAGCGGCGCAGGCTGACTCACTGCTTCAATCGCGGGCCGACGAAGCCGCGCCGTGACTCAACCAGTCCAGCACGGCGGTCGTGTCGTCGTCGGCGCCTTCGCGCGCATTGGCGAGCGTGTCGGCCACGTCCGCGCTCGGCATCGCGCGACGGATCGCCACGCCGACCGCGAGAATGTCGATCATCACCAGATGCAGGATGCGCGAGATCATCGACAACTGCGACTCGCGGATCTCGATGTGATCGGTCTCCAGCGCGACGGTGGCGCGCTTGGCGAGCGGCGTATTGCTCGACGTGATCGCGACCACTTTCGCGCCGGCCTGCATCGCGACGTCCAGCACGCGCAGCAGTTCGGGCGCGCGGCCCGACTTCGAGACGGCCACGATCACGTCGCCCTTGCCGAGCAACGCAGCCGACGCCGCCTGCATGTACAGATCGCCATAAGCGATGGTCGGAATCCCGAAGCGGAAGAACTTGTAGTGCGCATCCTGCGCGACGATGTTCGAATTGCCCAGCCCGTAGAACTCGATGCGCCGTGCGCCGTTCAACAAGTCGATCGCACGTTCCACCTGCTCGAAGTTCAAATGCTCGCGCAACTGCAGAATCGCCGACACGGTGTTGTCCAGCACCTTCGCGCCGAAGTCCGTCGCGGTATCGCCCAGATGCACCTGGCTGTGGCTCACCGGGATGGTGCCGGTCAAACCCGTTGCGAGCTTCAGCTTGAAGTCCGACAGGCCCTGGCAGCCGAGCGAACGGCAGAAGCGGATCACCGTAGGCTGGCTCACGTCGGCCTTGCGTGCGATGTCGACGATCGGATCGTTGATGATCGAGCGCGGATGATTCAGCGCGAGATCGGCGACGCGGCGCTCGGCAGGCGTCAACGCGTCGCGCATCTGGCGAATGCGCTCGAACACCGCCGACGAACTGCCGCCCGCGCGGTTGGACAACTGCTCGGCGAGAATCGCCGAGACACCGAGGAAGGCCGGATATTCGGCAGTGATCACATAGGTCGGCACGGTCTTCAGATAGGCCTCGAAGCGGCCCTTTGCCTCGAAGCGCTGGCGAAACGACGAGCGCGCGAAAAATTCGCCGAGACGCGGCACCACGCCGCCGCCGATGTAGATGCCGCCCAGCGCGCCGAGCGTCACCGCGATATTGCCCGCGAAGGTGCCGAGAATGCCGCAAAACACGTCGAGGGCTTCGGCCGCCAGCGGCTCGCGGTCGAGCGCGCGTTTGACGATCTCGATGGTGTCGATATGGGCCGTCACGCGTTTCTTGTCGCGGGCCGCCAGCGCGCGGTAGATGACTTCGATGCCGGGGCCGGCGGCCACGCGTTCGAACGACACGTGCGACCACTTCTTGCGCGCATACTGCAGCACGATGTCTTCGCGCTCGTCGGCGGGTGCGAAGGTGGCGTGGCCGCCTTCGCTGCCGAGCGCGATCCAGCGGTCGTCGGCGGGAATCAGGCCGGACACGCCCATGCCGGTGCCCGGACCGAGCAGGCCGATCACGCTGTTCGGACGGCGCGTGCCGCCGCCCACCTGCACACGCTGCGCGTCGGTGAGGCCGGGCAGCGCCATGGCCAGCGCGGTGAAGTCGTTCACCACCAGCAACGTGTCGAAGCCGAGCGCGCGGCGTGTCGCTTCGATCGAAAACGTCCAGTCGTGATTCGTCATGCTCACCTGGTCGCCGTCGACCGGGTTCGCAATCGCGATCGCCGCATGATTCACGCGGCCGATCTTCATGTCCTTCAGGTACTTTTTGATGACCTCGGCGACGCCCGGATAGTCGGCGCACGGATACACCTGTACCGAGCCGATTTCGCCCGGGCGCGTCTCCAGCGCGAAGCGCGCGTTGGTGCCGCCGATGTCGGCCAGCAGTCTCGGTCCGTCGGCGTGCTGGCCCGCGCCCGCTGCTACAGCCTTAGTTTGCACACCAGTAGACATCGAGCCTCACTCCCTTGTCGTTTGCCAACTGTGAGATGGCATTTTTTTGTAGCGAAGCGGCGGCTGCATTGAGCACGTCCATCTTGCGCGGTCCTGCGATCAGCAAAAACAGTTGCTTCACTTCCTTCAGTGCGGAGAGCGACCAGCTTACGCGTGCATGCGGTGCACTGCCCGGATGCACGGCGACGAATCGTTCTTGGGTGGTGATCGCGTGGTCCCATTCGGGCGAGTCCGCGAAGATCGACGCGGTATGGCCGTCCTCGCCCATGCCGAGCACGGCGACGTCCGGCGCGGCGTTAAAGCGCGGGTCGGCGTTCAGCGCGGCGACATGCGCGCGCAGATCCTGAGCGGTGTCGACCAGCGGCCAGAACGTCGCGTTGCGCGCGGCGTTCTGCAATAGCGTGGCACGCACCAGTTGCGCGTTGCTCGCGCTGTCGGTCTCCGGCACCCAGCGGTCGTCGACCAGCGTCACGGCGATGCGCGCCCAGTCGAACGGCTGCGCGGACAACGTTTGCAGGAACGGACGCGGACTGCTCCCGCCGGATACGGCAAGCATGGCTGGGCGCACGCCGGTGGTTGGCATGCCGGTAGCCGGTGTACCGGCAGCGGGCGTACCGGCTATCGGGGTACCGGCCACGGACGCGACCGCCTGTGCGGCGAGCGACGCATGCAATGCGTCGCCAACCGCCTTCGCCAACGCGTCGGATTGGGCGCGTTGATCGTCGAAAGCATGAAGCTCGATCACTTCTCCTCCGTGCTGCTTTTTGTGTTAGATCTGCGGAATGCGCCGTACTGTTCTCGCGCAGCGCCTGCAAAGCGAGATGGCTTGCAGGCGCGCGAGCAATGCCGGCGCCATTCCGTTCAGTTCGTCGGTGGTTCTTGCTGCGGCGCTGCGCTTTATTCAACCGAACAACGCGCGGCGCCGTCCGTCAATTCTCTTCTTCCAGCCAGCAGGTGCCGTGCTGCGCGAGCATCGCGCTTGCCGCGGCCGGTCCCCAAGTGCCCGCCGCATAGGGCTTGGGCGGCTTGTTCGAGGCCTTCCACTCGTTCAGGATCGGTTCGACCCAACGCCATGCGGCTTCCTGCTCGTCGCGCCGCACGAACAGCGCGAGGCGGCCGTTGATCACGTCGAGCAGCAGCCGCTGATAGGCCTCCATCTGTCCTTCGCCGAAGAACTGATCGAACGCGAGGTCGAGGTGCACGCTCGCGAGGTTCATGCCCTCGCCGGGCTGCTTCGCAAGACAGTAGAGGCGAATCGTTTCGTTAGGCTGCAGGCGGATCACGAGGCGGTTCGCACCCGCGCGCAACGCGGACACCCCCAGGGCCGAATGCGGCACCGGCCGGAAGTTCACCACGATTTCGGCGACGCGATCCGCGAGCCGCTTGCCGGTGCGCAGGAAAAACGGCACCCCGGCCCAGCGCCAGTTCTCGATCTCGACCTTCAGCGCAACGAAGGTTTCGGTCGTGCTGTTCGCCTTCACGCCGGGCTCGCTCGTGTAGGCCGGGACCGGCGTGCCGCGAATCCCGCCGGCATGATACTGGCCACGCACCGCGACCTTGCTGATCTCGTTTGGATCGATCGGCTTGAGTGCGCGCAGTACGCGCAGCTTTTCGTCGCGCACGGAGTCGGAATCCATCGAATGAGGCGGCTCCATGGCGACGATCGACAGCAACTGCAGCAAATGGTTTTGCACCATGTCGCGCAGCGCGCCGGTGTTGTCGTAGAAGTCGCCGCGTCCTTCGACGCCGAGCTGCTCGGCAATCGTGATCTGGATGCTCTCGACCCACTCGCGGCGCCACAGCGGCTCGAACAGCGCATTGCCGAAGCGCAGCGCGAGCAGGTTCTGCACCGGCTCTTTACCGAGGTAGTGGTCGATCCGGTAGATCTGTTCTTCCGCGAAGATTTCGCCGACCGCGTCGTTGATCGCATTCGACGATTTAAGGTCGTAGCCGAGCGGCTTTTCGAGCACGATGCGCGCGTTTTCGTTGAGCCCGACCGACGCCAGCGCGCGGCAGATCGGCACGAACAGCGACGGGCCCGTAGCCAGATAGAACACGCGGATGCCGGGCAGGTCGCGCACGGCGTCGCGCAGCAGTACGAAGTCTTCGGGATTGCCGAGGTCGATCTTCACGAACTCGATGCGCGCAAGGAAGCTCGCCCACGCCGTTTCGTCCACGCCGTTCTTCGACACATGCGGTTTGACATGCTCGTTCACCCATTGCAGGTACTCGCCACGATCCGCCGCATGCCGCGCCACCGCGACGATCTTGCCGTTGTCGGCGAGCATGCCCCCTGCACGGTGCGCTTCAAACAGTGCGGGCAGGATCTTGCGCATCGATAGATCGCCGGTTCCGCCGAAGAGAACGAAGGTGAAGCTTGAATCGGTTTGCATGAGTTTCCGTCGATGTCATGGGGGCCGCCGCGCTGACCTTCAGGGCGACCGTAGTCCGATAAAATATTTTTTGACACTGAATTGTAGTTTAACTACAATCCAAATCAAGAGGTAGCGCTAATTCGATGAAAAAAGCGTGCGCTGTTCGGCAAGATGCGCGTTTTCCCGAATCGGCAGGCGTCCCTGCATGTTAATGGACATTGCGTGCCGGCATCTGCCAGCAAGCCCGGTGCTCTTGCGCAAAGCCGGCTGCTGTCGGCACAGAGCGCGGTTGTCCAGGTTCACTGCAAGGCACCTCGAGTCTGCCGCGCGACGCGGGCAGGCAAAAATCAAAAGAGGAGACACACAGTTGCATTCCAAACCACTCATCTCTTGAGCTTCCAGCGGCCGGATACCGGTCCGCCGGCACATGCCTCGCGCATGCGCCCGACCGTGCCCGATCGCCCAGTGTTTTGCCTGTTTGAACCAACCACAGCACCCTGGCGACATCAGGGGCCATTTGTTTTTTTGTTCAGGTGTCTGGAGGAGATAAGCAATGAAATTTCGCGCGATCATGGGCGCTTTGTGCGCTGCGGGTCTGATGTGTGGCGTGTCGGCGGTGCAGGCTGCCGAGTCGGTCGAAGTGTTGCACTGGTGGACTTCTGGCGGCGAGTCGAAAGCCGTCGGCGTCCTCAAGGACGACATGACGAAGCAGGGTTACACGTGGAAGGACTTCGCGGTTGCGGGTGGCGCCGGCGCGGCAGCGATGACGGCTCTGAAAACCCAGGTGATCTCGGGCAATGCGCCGAGCGCCGCACAGATCAAGGGTCCGTTGATCCAGGAGTGGGCTTCGCAAGGGGTGCTGGTGCCGATCGACGCAGTGGCGGGCGACTGGAAAAAGAATCTGCCGCCGGAAATCGACAAGATCATGCACGCGGACGGTCACTACGTCGCGGCACCTTTCTCGGTGCACCGCGTGAACTGGCTCTACATCAACAAGGCGGCGCTCGACAAGGCAGGCGGCAAGGTTCCGACCACGTGGCCCGAGTTCTTCTCGGTGGCCGACAAGATGAAGGCCGCCGGCATCCAGCCGATCGCGATGGGTGGTCAGCCGTGGCAAGACCTGACGCTGTGGGAAGACGTCGTGCTGTCGCAAGGTGCGGACTTCTATAAGAAGGCGCTCGTCGACCTCGACGAAAAGACGCTGACTTCGGACAAGATGGTTGGCGTGTTCGACACGGTCCGCAAGATCCAAGGCTACTTCGACGCAGGCCGCACGGGCCGTGACTGGAACCTCGCCACGGCGATGGTCATCAACGGCAAGGCCGGCATGCAGTTCATGGGCGACTGGGCGAAGGGCGAATTCGCCAACGCCGGCAAGAAGTCGGGCTCGGACTACGTGTGCGCCGCTGTGCCGGGGACCGAAAAGGCGTATACCTTCAACGTCGACTCGTTCGTGTTCTTCCAGCAGAAGGGCCAGAAAGCGGCGACGCCGGGTCAGATCGCGCTCGCGAAGACGATCATGTCGCCGGGTTTCCAGGAGCAGTTCAGCCTGTACAAGGGCTCGATCCCGGTGCGTCTGGGCGTGCCGATGGACAAGTTCGACGACTGCGCGAAGAAGTCGTACGCGGATGAGCAGATCGCGATCAAGTCCGGTGGCTATGTGCCGTCGCTGGCACACGGCATGGCGCAACCGGATGCAGCAGCCGGCGCTATCTCCGACGTGGTCACGAAGTTCATGAACTCGCAGCAGGATTCGAAGAGCGCCGTTGCCGCGCTCGCAAAGGCAGCGAAGACCAAGTAAGTGAAGTAAGCGAAGCGGCGCGCCCGGTAGCCTTCCGACGAGGGGCCGGGCGCGCCCTTCAGGTCGCCGACGGCAGTCCGTGCTACGTGCGCTGCGCGCACGGCTTGCAGGCGGCTTCACCCAGGTTTCATGGAGTCACACCTATGCCGTCGCCGGAGCTCGCGCTGTTTTGGCGCCATCACCGCGGCGGTACAGTTTCAGCAGGAGTCGAGCAGTGACTGCTTCTATCAGCGGGAAAGGGAAAACGGCCCCCGTCACCCGCCGCACTTCGCCCATGGCGGCCCTTGCCGATCGCTGGATTCCGAAGCTGGTGCTCGCACCCAGCGTCGTGATCAGCCTGATCTTCGTGTATGGCTTCATCGCAATTACCGGCTTTCTGTCGCTGTCCACTTCGCGGCTGATGCCTCGTTATGAATTCGCCGGCCTCGATCGTTATCGGGAATTGTTCGACAACGACGTGTTCTGGACCTCGGCTGCCAATCTCGGCTGGTTCGGCATTCCGTTCATCGGTATCTGTATCGGCCTCGGCCTGTTTCTCGCGATCCTGCTCGATCAGCAGATCCGCAATGAAGGCGCGCTGCGCGCGGTGTTTCTTTACCCGATGGCGCTCTCGTTCATCGTGACGGGTACGGCCTGGCAATGGATCATGACGCCGAGCGTCGGCCTCGAAAAGGTGTTCCACGACTGGGGCTGGACGAGCTTTTCGTTCACCTGGCTGGGCGATCCGGAAAAAGCGATTTTCTGCGTCGTCGTTGCCGCGGTATGGCAATCCACCGGCTTCGTGATGGCGCTGTTCCTCGCCGGGCTGCGCGGTGTCGACGGTGAAATCTTCAAGGCCGCGCAGATGGACGGCGCGAACCTGCCCACCATCTACCGCAAGATCGTGATTCCGAGCATGCGGCCGGTGTTCTTCTCGGTGCTGCTGATTCTTTGCCATATCACCATCAAGACCTTCGACCTGGTCGTTGCGTTGACCGCGGGCGGTCCGGGCACGTCGTCGTCGCTGCCGGCTATCTTCATGTACACGTTTTCGTTCAATCGCGGGCAGCTAGGCGTCGGCGCGGCATCGTCGATCATGATGCTCGCCACCGTCGTGGCCGTGCTCGTGCCGCTGATGTATCTGGAATCGAGGAGCACCCGCAATGCAGCCTAAGATGACGATGAGCCGCGCCGTCATTTATGCGGCCCTGATCCTGTTCGCCCTGTATTTCCTGTTCCCGCTGTATGTGATGCTGTCCACGTCGTTCAAGGACATCGACCAGTTGCGCAGCGGCAACCTGCTCACCCCGCCCACCCACTGGTCGGTCGCTCCGTGGATCAAGGCCTGGAGCGGCGCCTGCACGGGTGTGCGTTGCGACGGCATGCAGCCGTTCTTCATGAACTCGGTACGCATGGTGATTCCCGCCGTGCTGCTCTCGTCGATCATCGGTGCGTTCAACGGCTACGTGCTCACGCACTGGCGCTTCCGTGGCGCCGATCCGATCTTCACGATGCTGCTGGTCGGCTGCTTCATTCCGTTCCAGGCGATCCTGCTGCCGATGGCGCGCTTCGAAGGCATGCTCGGGCTGTCGAACACGACGACGGGCCTGGTGGTGGTGCACGTGATCTACGGTATCGCGTTCACCACGATGTTCTTCCGCAACTTCTACGTGAGCGTTCCGGCCGAACTCGTGAAGGCGGCGCGCATCGACGGTGCGGGGTTTTTCACGATCTTCACGAAGATCCTGCTGCCGGTCTCGCTGCCCATTTTCATGGTGTGCCTGATCTGGCAATTCACGCAGATCTGGAATGACTTCCTGTTCGGGATCGTGTTCTCCGGCGTCGATTCGATGCCGATCACCGTGGCACTGAACAACCTCGTGAACACCTCCACCGGCGTGAAGGAATACAACGTGGACATGGCCGGCGCAATCATCGCCGCGTTGCCGACGCTGCTCGTCTACATCGTCGCCGGACGTTATTTCGTGCGCGGTCTGACGGCCGGCGCGGTCAAAGGCTAAGGGCAAACCGCGGCTGAACCCGGGCCAAACCATCCGGGCGCGGCGGCGCGCAACCGAAGCCGCGCCGCCGTCACCCGACAAGACGTTTTCAAGCAGTACCAGAGACAAGAGGAATCACAGCATGGCAAGCCTTTCCATCCGTGACGTGTACAAGACCTACCCGAACGGGGTGCCGGTTCTGAAGGGTGTCGACATCGACATCGACGACGGCCAGTTCCTGATTCTGGTCGGCGGCTCGGGCTGCGGTAAGTCGACGCTGCTCAACATGATCGCCGGCCTCGAGACGGTGACCAAGGGCGAGATCAGGATAGACGGCAAGACGGTCAACAACCTGTCGCCGAAAGATCGCGATATCGCGATGGTGTTCCAGTCGTACGCGCTGTATCCGTCGATGACGGTGCGCGAGAACATCTCCTTCGGCCTGAACATCCGCAAGGTGCCCAAGCAGGAGCAGACGCAGATCGTCGAGCGCGTGTCGAACACGCTGCAGATCACGCACCTGCTCGACCGCAAACCGGGCCAGCTGTCCGGCGGCCAGCGTCAGCGCGTGGCGATGGGCCGTGCGCTCGCGCGCGATCCGGTGATGTTCCTGTTCGACGAGCCGCTGTCGAACCTCGACGCGAAGCTGCGTATCGAGATGCGTTCGGAGATCAAGCTGCTGCATCAGCGCCTGGGCACGACGATCGTCTATGTGACGCACGATCAGATCGAGGCGATGACGCTCGGCGACCGCATTGCGGTGATGAAGGACGGCATCGTGCAGCAATTCGGCGCGCCGCAGGACATCTACGACTCGCCGTCGAATCTGTTCGTGGCCGGCTTCATCGGCGCGCCGCCGATGAACTTCATCCAGGGCAAGCTGGTGGAGCAAGGCGCGGGCGTCGGCATCGAGCTGGACACGGGCGTGTCGCGCAAGGCGCTGGTGCTGCCGTTCGACTCGGCCAAGGTGAAGTCGCACGTGGGTCGTGAGGTGATTCTCGGTCTGCGGCCCGAGCGCATTACCGACGCGCGCGGCGCGCATGGCGACGACTCGAAGCTGCAGCCGGTCGAGGTGAAGGTCGACGTGATCGAGCCGACCGGTCCCGACACGCTGGTGTTTGCGCAGGTCAACGGCAAGCGCGTGGTGAGCCGCGTGCATCCGGCGTCCAATCCGCAACCGCTCACGAACACGACGCTGTTGTTCGATACGTCGAAGGCGGTGCTGTTCGATCCGGCCAACGAAGAGCGGATCGCCTGAGCGAACAGATTCGCCTTGCTGTGCGATGCTTGAGAAAAGCCCCATGCGCTTCCCGGTGCAAGGGGCTTTTTCTTGATCGCGCTGGGGCAGGCCTCACGCGTCTGCGATCCGCAAGTCCGGATTGTTGTGCGCCAGCGCGCTCACCCATTCGATGAACGCCCGCAGTCGCGAACTCAGATTGCGGCGGTGCGCGTAAAGCACCGAAAGCGGCGTGCCGGGGCTCTTGTAGTCGGTGAGAATTTCTATCAGCGCGCCTTGCTCGATCAGTTCGGACACCATGAAGCGCGACGGCTGGATGATCCCGTGGCCGAGCGCGCCTGCGCCGATGTACACCGAGCCGTCATTCACCGCGAGCACGCTTTTCATCGCGATCTTCGCGATCTCGCCATTCACCTGGTATTCGAACGGAAAAGTGCGGCCGGTGCGCGCGGACACGTAGTTGACGGCGCGATGCTCCGCAAGTTCTTCGAGCGTGGTGGGCGTGCCGTATTTCTGCAGATACGCGGGCGACGCGCAGGTGACGATGCGCGCCTCGCCGATGCGCCGCGCGACCAGACTCGACTCTTCCGGCGTGCCCATGCGGATCACGCAATCCACGGCGTCCTGGATCAGATCGATGTTGCGATCCGCGAGGCCGAGCCGCACGTCGATCTGCGGATATTGCCGGTAGAAATCGTCGAGCGCGGGTAACAGCAGCGCACGGGCGAGCGTGCCGGACGTATCGACGCGGATCGTGCCGGCCGGGTTTTCGCGCTTGTTCGACAGCGACGATTCCGCGTCGGCGACTTCCGCGAGGATTCGCACACAGCGTTCGTAGAACGACGCGCCGTCTTCGGTCACGCTCACCTGGCGCGTCGAACGGTTGAGCAGCCGCACGCCGACGTGTTCTTCCAGCGCCTGGATCGTGCGGCTCACTTTGGCGCGCGGCAGGTCCAGCGATTCGGATACCTTGGTGAAGCTGTTCGCCTCGACGACGCGCGTAAATATCTCCATCGCTTCGAAACGGTCCATGTCGTGCCTTATGAGTGATGAGCGGACGGGGTCTTGGCGGAGAGTTTACAGGGTGCGAATCGTGTTGTGCTGGAGACGGCCGAGCGCGGCGCCCGCAAGCTTGCGCTGCAGTGCGTGGGCCGCGCGGTCGCCCGCGCCATGGTGCGCCGCCGCTGATGCAGGTGGCTGAACTGTCTTTCCCGCGGCTCAGTCCCGCTCCGGCGCGCCGAGCGGAAACAATGGACGGTACGGCCGCGCTTCATCGACCGCTCGCGCAAACGACGGCCTTGCCAGCAGCCGCTGGCGATAGCTCCGCACATGCGCGAAAGCGGGGTCGATCGGATGTGTCCAGTCTGCGTAGAACAGGAAGGGGCCCGCGCCGCAGTCGGCGAGGCTGAAGGTGTCGCCGGCCGCCCATTCGCGTTCGCCCATGACTTTATCGAGCCAGCCGTACGCGGTATCGAGCATCGCGCGGGCTTCGGCCACCGCGCGCGGGTCGCGCTCCGCCTCGGGGCGCAGTCTGTCGTAGACGATCTTTTGCTGCGGCGTCGAGATGTAATTGTCGAAGAAGCGGTCCATGCTGCGCACTTCGAGCGCGGCGCGCGGGTCGGCGGGCAACAGCGGCCTCGGCCCCGGGTGATACAGGCCGAGGTATTCGATGATGATGGTCGCCTCGACCACCGTCCGGTTGTCATCGACCAGCACCGGAAAACGCTTGATCGGCCACAGCGCGGCGAATTCGGCGAGCGCTTGCGGGTTGTCTGGCGACAGAAGCCGCAGTTCGAATGGCGTGCCGTTCTCGTAGAGTGCAGTCAAGACCTTCTGGCAGTACGAGGAGAACGGGTGGGCATACAGTTTCAGGGTCATCGCGGTCACCTTGGACGGTTGCGGGCGCGCCGTGGCGCAACGACGGCCGCCAGGGCCGTGTAAGTCACGACGAACGGCGAGCGCGAAAATCGACAGTGGTGAAGCCGGATTGCCAACCGCCACGCTCAACGCGGCGAAAAGACGTCGAACCGGTACGTCATCTTCGGCGGCAGCAGCATCAACGTGGTCGCGCTCGCTACGCTATGCACCGAGTCGACGTTCAATTAGCACTTAGCCCAGCAACACGTACAGCCACCCGCTCACCAACGCGCGGGTCGCATCGTGCTCAGCGCCGGCGTCGGGCTCGGCTGTGTCGCTGTGCCTGCGTTCAGCGCTTCGCGTTTGCCGGCAGCGTGCCTGGCTGCAGCAGCACGACCACCGCGCCGGCGCCGCCGTCGTGCGGGCGCGCCTGACAGAACGCGATCACCTCGGACTTCTGCACCAGCCACGCGCGCACTTTGCCCTTCAATACCGGCTCCTTGCCGATCGAGCCCAAACCCTTGCCGTGAATCACGCGCAAACAGCGCAAGCCGCGCTTCACCGATTCGCGGATGAATTCGGCGAGCGCCTCGCGGGCTTCTTCGCGCCGCATTCCATGCAGGTCGATTTGTGCCTGCACGATCCAGTCGCCGCGCCGCAGTTTTCGCACGACTTCCTGGCTCACGCCGGGGCAGCAGTAGAACAGTGTTTCGTCGGTCTCCAGCAGCACTTCGGGATCGAACTCGTCGGAGATCGCTTCGTGCAGGACGGCTTCTTCGTCGAGCCGGGTCTGCACGGGCAGCGGCGGTGGGGGATTGCGCGGCAGCGTCGCGCGTGGCGGCGTCATCAGCGGCGCCACCGCGCCGATCTCGCGGCGGAACAGGTCGGCGTCGGCCGCAGCTTCGCGCTGCGCCGCCGCGGTCGCCACACGTTGGCGCTCGCGCCGTTGCGCATCGACCTTCAGGGCATCGCACAGCGCGCCGAGGCCAGCCAGCCCTGTCGCTCGATCGAGTTTCGACTCGGCGACCGGCATGGCCGGCTCAGGCACGGGTTTGGCGACGGCTCGCGGGCGCTTCGGTTCGCTGGGGTGTGGGTGATTCTTCGGCATATCGGTAATACACGCAGAAAATGTAGGTGGTCGCGCGACGGCTTGTGACAGGTGTCGGAAAGCGCGCTGTGGCGCTATGGCGAAGTGCTCGGCAGACGCGGGGCGCGGCACTCACGTGCACAAAAGGACCGGAGCGGACTACGCAAACGAAAGCCACGCGCATACCACGCGCATGAGGTAACTGGAAGGCAAACCTGCCGCAGTTCTAACTCACCGGACGTCCGACCCGTTACCGATTTAACCGCCGCAAATCCAACCGCCACAGCTACGACCGGCCCCATACCCACCCGCCCCATGCGAAAAAGGCCGCGGGCTTTCCAGCCGCGGCCTTCTGTCATACAAGCGGCCGGGGCACCCCCAACCGACATTTTACCGTCGCAATTTAGCGCCGCCGCTCAACGCTCGGCTTCCTGGCTCATCGCATGTTCGCCGGCCATCTCGTTGATGGTCTCCAGATAGCGCTGTGCGTCGAGTGCCGCCATGCAACCCGTGCCCGCGCTCGTGATCGCCTGACGGTACACATGGTCCTGCACGTCACCTGCGGCGAATACGCCCGGCACGCTGGTGGCGGTCGCGAAGCCGTTCAGGCCGCCCTTGGTGATGATGTAGCCGTTCTTCATCTCCAGCTGACCTGCGAAGATGTCCGTGTTCGGCTTGTGGCCGATCGCGACGAAGAGGCCCTGCAGCGCGATGTCGGTGGTTTCGCCCGTTTGGGTGTGCTTGATGCGCACGCCGGTCACGCCGGATTGGTCGCCGGTGACTTCGTCGAGCGTGTGATTCCACTTGATTTCGACGACGCCTTCCTTTTCCTTCGCGAGCAGGCGATCGATCAGGATCGGCTCTGCGCGGAACTTGTCGCGGCGGTGGATCACGGTCACTTTCTTGGCAATGCCGGACAGGTACAGCGCTTCTTCCACCGCGGTATTGCCGCCGCCGATCACCGCCACTTGCTGCTGCTTGTAGAAGAAGCCGTCGCAGGTCGCACAGGCCGACACGCCTTTGCCCATGAACGCTTCTTCCGACGGCAGGCCCAGGTACTGCGCCGACGCGCCCGTCGAGATGATCAACGAGTCGCACGTATATTCGCCGGAATCGCCGATCAGGCGAATCGGCTTCTCATCGAGCTTCGCCGTATGGATGTGGTCGAAAATGACTTCGGTGTTAAAGCGCTCGGCATGCTCCAGGAAGCGCGCCATCAGTTCCGGGCCTTGCACGCCGTTGGCGTCGGCGGGCCAGTTTTCGACGTCGGTCGTGGTCATCAGCTGGCCGCCCTGGGCAAGACCGGTGACTAGCACCGGCGCGAGGTTGGCGCGTGCCGCGTAGACTGCCGCCGTATAGCCGGCGGGACCTGAGCCGAGAATCAGAACCTTGGCGTGTTTCGTTGAAGTTGCGGGCATGATTGAATCCTTATACGGTGCCGGGCTCGCCCATGCGAGGCCATGCGACTCGAGCTGAAACTGTAGATGGGTGCCAGTGCGGCATTATAAAGGTCGGGGCGCGAGGCTGCTCCATGAAGCTTTCCGATCGCCGCGATAGCGTGCGCGGGTGGGCGCGCGGTGCGGCCGCGCGGCAACCGCCCTCGTTACTGTCATTTACAGCCTTGCGCGGGGCACTGCGTTTACAATAGGCCGGATCGAAGTTTCCGGTCGCCGGGATCGGAGCCGAAGCCACGCTGGGCGAGGCTCTGGCCGCATCTGCGGCCGGCAATCGGCTACCCACGCAACAGGATCAATGGCAAAAGCTCCCTATTCCGCGAGCGCGCAGGCATTGCCGCACCGCATGTCGCGCCTTTTCACCGAAATCCGCTGGATCCTGCAGGTGGCGCTGGGCGTGTTCCTGCTCATGGCGCTCGTCAGTTACAGCAGGCACGATCCGAGCTGGACCCATTCCGCGCAGACCGACCATATCGCCAACTGGGCGGGGCGCGTCGGCGCGCGGACCTCGGACATCATGCTGCTGCTGTTCGGGCTGTCCGCCTACTGGTGGATCGTGCTGCTGGGCCGTCATATCTCCGCCAACTACCGGCGCATCACCCGTCACGCGGACGACCGGCAAGACGGCCACGAAGGCGAGCCGCGCGGCGTGAGCTGGCTGGCGGACGCGTTTGCGTTCGCGCTGGTGCTGCTGGCGTGCAGCGGCATCGAGGCGTTGCGCATGTGGTCGCTGAAGGTGCAGTTGCCCGGCACGATGGGCGGCGTGGTCGGCGAGGCCGTCGCGCGCGGGGTGTCGCATGCGCTCGGGTTCACCGGCGGCACGCTCGCTTTGCTGATCGCGCTCGCCATTGGCTTGTCGCTGTACTTCCGGTTTTCGTGGCTGTCGGTGTCCGAGAAAGTCGGCGAGTCGATCATCTCCGCCGTGACCTTCGCGAAGTTGCGCCGCGAGGCCGGCCGCGACCGCAAGCTCGGCGAAGCGGCCGCGGTCAAGCGTGAAGGCAAGGTCGAGAAGGGCCGCGTGCGGATCGAGGAACATGAACCCGTCGTGATCGTTCCGCCGCTCGTCACGCCGGCCAAATCGGAGCGGGTCGAAAAAGAACGGCAAGTGCCGCTCTTCACCGATCTGCCCGGCGACTCCACGTTGCCGCCCATCTCGCTGCTCGACCCGGCGCCCGCCGCGCAGGAGACCATCTCCGCCGATACGCTGGAATTCACGTCGCGTCTGATCGAGAAAAAGCTCAAGGACTTCGGCGTCGACGTGAGCGTGGTCGCGGCCTATCCGGGGCCGGTCGTCACGCGCTATGAAATCGAGCCGGCCACCGGCGTGAAGGGCAGCCAGATCGTCAATCTGGCGAAGGATCTCGCGCGTTCGCTGTCGCTCGTGTCGATCCGCGTGGTCGAAACGATTCCGGGCAAAAACTTCATGGCGCTTGAACTGCCGAATCAGCGCCGCCAGACCGTGAGCCTGTCGGAGATTCTCGGCTCGGCGGTTTATGCGGACGCCGCCTCGCCGCTGACCATGGGGCTCGGCAAGGACATCGGCGGCAAGCCGGTGTGCGCCGACCTCGCAAAGATGCCGCACCTGCTGGTGGCCGGCACCACGGGTTCGGGCAAGTCCGTGGGGATCAACGCGATGATCCTGTCGCTGCTTTACAAGGCGAGCGCCGAGCAGGTCCGCATGATCCTCATCGATCCGAAGATGCTCGAAATGAGCGTCTACGAAGGCATTCCGCATCTGCTGTGTCCTGTGGTGACGGACATGCGCCAGGCCGGTCACGCGCTGAACTGGGCGGTCGCCGAGATGGAGCGGCGCTACAAGCTGATGAGCAAGCTCGGCGTACGCAATCTCGCCGGCTACAACAACAAGATCGACGAAGCGGCGAAGCGGGAAGAGAAGCTGCCCAATCCGTTCAGCCTCACGCCGGACGAACCCGAGCCGCTCACGCGCCTGCCGAACATCGTCGTGGTGATCGACGAACTGGCCGATCTGATGATGGTGGTCGGCAAGAAGGTCGAAGAACTGATCGCCCGCATCGCGCAAAAGGCGCGCGCGGCCGGCATCCATCTGATTCTCGCGACGCAGCGTCCGTCGGTGGATGTGATCACGGGCCTGATCAAGGCCAACGTGCCGACACGAATGGCCTTCCAGGTGTCGTCGAAGATCGACTCGCGCACGATTCTCGACCAGCAGGGCGCGGAATCGCTGCTCGGCATGGGCGACATGCTCTATCTGCCGCCGGGCAGCGGCTTGCCGGTGCGGGTGCACGGCGCGTTCGTCTCCGATGAAGAGGTGCATCGCGTCGTCGACAAACTCAAGGAGCAGGGCGAGCCGAACTACATCGAGGGCATACTCGAAGGCGGTGTGAGCGGCGAGGGCGGCGACGAAGGCGCGGCCTCAGCCGGCGCGACCGACGGCGAGTCGGACCCGCTGTACGACCAGGCGGTCGACGTCGTGCTGAAAAACCGCCGTGCGTCGATCTCGCTGGTGCAGCGGCATTTGCGCATCGGCTACAACCGGGCCGCGCGCTTGCTCGAACAGATGGAGAACTCGGGCGTGGTGTCGGCGATGTCGTCGAACGGCAATCGCGAGATTCTTGCGCCGGCGCGGGAAGCGGAATGAGGCGGGTGGCCTCGCGCTGAATGCGTGCCCTGGAGAGCGGTGAGCCGGAGCGCAAGCGCGGCTCTCCGGACTGATAAGGCTGGTTTGAGGGCGGCTCCCTAACCTTTCGGATAGGCCGCGCTGGCGAGTCTCCGGGGCCGCATGCCGGAAGCCCGCCACGCAAGCCCAACGGCCATCGCCCCCGCTTCACCGCCCCTCGCGGCTGTCGAACCCATTCAATCAAGGGAGAAAACCATATGCAGCGATTCGCGCAGCAGCACGCTACATGCAGCGCTCAATCCGGCCGCTTCGGCCAACTCGCGCGGACCATCATGCGCAGCGTCGCCGGCGTCGCGATCGGCGCGTCGGTGCTGGTCGCGTCGCAGGCATTCGCGAGCGGCACCGAGCAACTGAAGGCGTTCGTCGCGCAAGTCCACTCGGCGCGCGGCACCTTCGTGCAGCAGGAAGTGCGCGCGCCGAGCAAGGCGCAGGGCGCGAGCGGCGCGCTTTCCACCGGCGGCGCGAGCAGGAGTGGCACGTCGAGCGGCACGTTCACGTTCGCGCGTCCGGGCAAGTTCATCTGGCAGTACGAGAAACCGTATGCGCAGCTCTTGCAGGCGGACGGCGACAAGCTCTACGTGTACGACAAGGATCTGAACCAGGTCACGGTGCGTGCGCTCGGCGGCGCACTCGGGGCGAGCCCGGCGGCCATTCTTTTCGGCAGCAACGATCTCGACAAAAACTTCACGCTGCGTGACGCGGGCGTGAAGGCCGGCATCGACTGGCTGGAGCTGACGCCGAAGGCGAAGGACACGCAGTTTCAAAGCGTCGGCATCGGCTTCAAGGACGGTAACCTGGAAGCGATGGAACTGCACGACGTGTTCGGCAACGTGACGCTGTTGACGTTCTCGAACATTCAGAAGAACCCGCCACTGCCGGCCGATGCGTTCAAGTTCACAGTGCCGAAGGGCGCGGATGTGATCAACGGATAACGTACTGCTGGCGTTGTTTTTTTCGCAGGCAACGAGCCGCGCTTTTGGCGCGGCTTTTTGGAGCGTGCTTGTCGAAGGCGGCTGAGCAAAGCCCCTGTGAGTGCGCTAGTGGTCCACGTCGATTGTCGACACACATCGCACGTCATCCACGTGACGTATCGGGCATCGGGTCGTAGCGCGGTGAAGTAAATCGCCAATCGGGGCGTGCGATTTTCGGACCGCCACTCACAACAATAAAGCCTGCAATACGGCCGTACTGCAGGCTTTCCCTTACATCGGACTTGAGCCCCGAAGGCATCACGCGTAAGCCGTCTTGCGCGTCGACACGAACCCAAAGTAGCACGCCGCGCCGATTATCAGCGACGGCAATGTCGCGCCGAGATTCGGCAGCCATTGATTGATCACCTGATACGCGGCGATGCCGATCGCCCACGCGATGAACGCGCTCAGATGCCACCCCCCGGAGAAGCCGTAGCGGCCACGCACGTCGGCGAGCGCAGCGGCTTCGATGCGGCGCTTGCGCACAATGAAGTGATCCATCAGCACGACGCCGAACAACGGCGCGAACACCGAGCCGATCAGCAGCAGGAAGTTCTGATACTTCGCCATCGGCACGAGAAGCGCGATCAGCGTGCAAAGCGCGCCGAATGCCGCGCACAGCAACGGCACGGTGCCACGCGTCCAGAACGTGCCGGTCGACACGGCAGCCGAGTGGATATCGGCGAACGCGTTGTCGATTTCGTCGATCAGGATCAGCAGCAGTGCCAGGCCTCCGCCGGCCTGCGCGAGCGCGCCGGTCAGCAGCGCATCGCCGCCGCCGGCCGCGAGGCCATATACCGCGCCCAGCGCATAGAACCAGATGTTCGCGATGCCATAGCCGACCAGTGTGCCGCGGAACGTCTCGCCGGGGCGCCGGCCGAAGCGGGTGTAGTCGGCGATCAGCGGCAACCACGACAGCGGCATCGCCACCACCAGGTCGAGCGCGCCGCCGAACGACATCTCGCCCGTGCCCGGACGTTGCATCAGTGCCGCGAGGTTCTGCCGCGCGAGCACATTCCATGTCAGCCACGCCGCGCCCGCGAGCAGCAGCCAGATGCCCCAGCTGCGCAGAAAGCGCCGCACGAACGACAGCGGGCCGCTGATCGCCAGCAGCGTCGCGAGCAGCCCGAATATCACGGTCCAGATGAGCGGCATCGAGAGGCCGAAGGCCTGTTTGGCGAGGGCGTCGGCGGAATCGCGCATCACGATCACCTCGAACGAGCCCCAGCCGACCAACTGCACCGCGTTCAGCACCGCCGGTACCGAGGCGCCGCGCACGCCGAGCGTCGGACGCAGCGACGACATCGCCGCGAGCCCCGTGTCCGTGCCGATTACGCCGGCGAGCGCCAGCAGCACCACGCCGATCACACTGCCGATGACGATCGCCAGCAGCGCGTGCGGCAGCGACAGCCCCGGCACCAGCAGCGCGCCCGCCTGCGCGACCAGCAGGCCGATGCCGAGCGAAAACCAGAGCGCGAACGCGTCGCCGGTGCGGAACGCGCGGCGTGCGTCGGGCACGGGAATGAGCGGTGCGTAGGTGGAACCGGCGTCGCCGGCGAGTGGATCTTGTGCCATCTGTCGTGTTCCTGTCGATGTTGCTTGCCTGGCCGGTGACGGCCTTGGTGCTGGATTGCCGGCGCGGCGGCGCTGGCTGTTGCTACTGGCCTTTGCCTCGCGAGGCTGCGCCGTTGATCGTGCGGATTTTTCCGCGCGATGCGGCCCACGTCGTTCGATCGGCGAGACGCGGCCATCGCCCAGAGGCCGTCACTGTCATAATGCAAGACGTTGCCCAAACCGCGTCGGCCGTCTTCGCTCATCCGGGAGCATGCCGCCTTCATACGGACCAAGCGGACCAAGCGGCCCTTATGGCCCCCTACGGGACACTGTGCGACCGCGTCCGGTAAGCCGAGATTATCCCCAAAACGTCATGTTCGAAGAAACCCGTGCCAATGTTCCGCTCGCCGAACGCCTGCGGCCCCGCAATATCGACGAAGTGATCGGCCAGGCGCATCTGCTCGGCCCGAACAAGCCGCTGCGCGTCGCATTCGAATCGGGCGAAGCGCATTCGATGATCCTCTGGGGCCCGCCCGGCGTCGGTAAAACCACGCTCGCGCGACTGATGGCCGCTGCGTTTCACGCCGAGTTCATTGCGTTGTCGGCGGTGCTCTCGGGCGTGAAAGATATCCGCGAAGCCGTCGAGACCGCGCAGATTCATCGCGCGAACGGCCATCAGACCCTGGTGTTCGTGGACGAGGTGCATCGCTTCAACAAGAGCCAGCAAGATGCGTTCTTGCCGCACGTCGAGTCGGGGCTGTTCGTGTTCGTCGGCGCGACGACCGAAAATCCGTCGTTCGAGGTGAACAGCGCATTGCTCTCGCGTGCCGCGGTGTACGTGCTCAAAAGCCTTACCGATGACGAGCAGCGCGAACTGCTCGAGCGCGCGCAGCGGGAACTGGGCGGCCTCACGTTCACGGACGAAGCGCGCGACGCGCTGATCGGTTCGGCCGACGGCGACGGCCGCAAGCTGCTGAACAACCTCGAGATCGTCGCGCGCGCCGCCGCTCAGCAAAAGACCACCGAGATCGACGGTGCCTTGCTAGGCAGCGCGCTCGCGGAAAATCTGCGCCGCTTCGACAAGGGCGGCGACGCATTCTACGACCAGATCAGCGCGCTGCATAAATCGGTGCGCGGCAGCAGCCCGGACGGCGCGCTGTACTGGTTCTGCCGGATGCTCGACGGCGGCGCCGACCCGCGTTACCTGGCGCGCCGCATCGTGCGGATGGCGTGGGAAGACATTGGCCTCGCCGATCCGCGCGCCGCGCGCATTGCGCTCGACGCCGCCGAAACCTACGAGCGCCTGGGCACGCCCGAAGGCGAGCTGGCGCTGGCGCAGGCGATCCTCTATCTCGCGGTCGCGCCGAAGTCGAACGCCGGCTACAACGCGTATAACGAAGCGCGCCGTTTCGTCAGCAAAGACCAGTCGCGCGGCGTGCCGGTGCATCTGCGCAACGCGCCGACCAAGCTCATGAAAGAACTCGGCTACGGCCACGAGTACCGCTACGCGCACGACGAACCCGATGCCTACGCGGCCGGCGAGACCTATCTGCCGGAGAACATGCGCGATCCACACTGGTACCAGCCGACCCCGCGCGGTCTCGAAGGCAAGATCGGCGACAAGATGGCGCGTCTGGCCGAACTGGATGCGCAATGGCGCAGCGAGAACAAGCGCAAGAAGAGTTGAGCACGTGTGGCGCCGCGGGTGCGCTGAGTCGCATCCGCCTTGCGTCGCTTTCGGCGCCGTGCCGCCGATCCGGCGCGCGCGAACCATCTAACGGACCGGCCGCACGCGCCGGTGCGCTAAAATCCCCCCTTCATACAACGAACATCCGTCCCATCCCATGCTCGACATTCAGCTGCTGCGCAAAGACCTCGACGGCGTCGCAAGGCGCCTCGCCGATCGCGGCTTTACCCTCGACACGGCGGCGTTCACCGCGCTCGAAGCGGAACGCCGCGATACCCAGACCCGTACCGAAGAAATGCAGGCCCGCCGCAACAGCCTGTCCAAGCAGATCGGCGCGATGAAAGGGCGGGGCGAGGACACCTCGGCGGTCATGGCCGAAGTTGGCGGCATCGGCGACGATATGAAGGCGTCGGCGGCCCGGCTCGACGATATCCAGAAGCGTCTGTCGGACCTGCTGCTCGGCGTGCCGAACCTCGCGCACGAAAGCGTGCCGGTCGGCGACGACGAAGCCGGCAATGTGGAAGTGCGCCGCTGGGGCACGCCGCGTCGGTTCAGCTTCGAAGTGAAGGATCACGTCGATGTCGGCGCGCCGCTCGGGCTCGACTTCGAAACCGGCGCCAAGCTCTCGGGCGCGCGTTTCACGCTGCTGCGCGGACAGATTGCGCGGCTGCATCGCGCGCTCGCGCAGTTCATGATCGACACGCATACGCAGCAGCACGGCTATACCGAGGTCTATACGCCCTACATCGTCAATCCGGAAATTCTGTACGGAACCGGCCAACTGCCGAAATTCGCCGACGACATGTTCCGCGTCGAGAAGGGCGGTGACGAAAACACGGTGACGCAGTATCTGATCTCTACGTCGGAGATTTCGCTGACGAACACGGTGCGCGACAGCATCGTCGAGGCCGAGGCGCTGCCCATCAAGCTGACCGCGCATTCGCCCTGCTTTCGCTCGGAAGCGGGCTCGTATGGCCGCGACACGCGTGGGCTGATCCGCCAGCACCAGTTCGACAAGGTCGAGATGGTGCAGATCGTCGCGCCCGAAACGTCGTATGACGCGCTGGAACAGATGGTCGGCCACGCCGAGGCGATCTTGCAGAAGCTGGAGTTGCCGTATCGCGTGATCACGTTGTGTACGGGCGACATGGGTTTCTCGGCTGCGAAGACCTATGACCTGGAAGTGTGGGTGCCGGCGCAGAACACCTATCGCGAGATTTCGAGCTGTTCGAACACGGAGTCGTTCCAGGCCCGCCGCATGCACGCGCGTTATCGCAATGCGCAGGGCAAGCCGGAGCTGGTGCACACGCTCAACGGTTCGGGGCTGGCGGTGGGCCGCACGCTTGTGGCCGTGCTGGAGAATTTCCAGAACGCGGACGGTTCGGTGACGGTGCCCGCGGCGTTGCGGCCTTACCTGGGCGGCGTGGAGCGGCTGGAAGTCAATGCGCGCTAAGCGCTCACCGATAGTTCGTCGGGTCAGTGCAGTGGGGCGCCGCCGTGGTTGGTAGGCCTCTTCCGGATTTTTCGATGAGGGGCTTGGAAATCGGATTTAGCTGTTCTATAATCTTTCTCTCCCAAGCAACGACCCGCTTGGTTCTGACAGTGTGGCTTCATCGCTACGAGTCGGAAAACCCGGAAAGGTGGCAGAGTGGTCGAATGCGCTGGACTCGAAATCCAGTGTACCTTTAGGGGTACCGTGAGTTCGAATCTCACCCTTTCCGCCAAGACATCAAGACTACAGGCCCTTCGGGGCCTGTTTTCGTTTCTACCCACCAAAGAACCCGCCATTGCTCGAAGTGCTGAATGCCAGAGGGCAACGATGGCGGCGCAAGCTTGTATAGGAGCCCTCACTTTTACTATTGCCAGGCCATAGTCGGGAGTGTGAAGGCTGTTGTTTGTTGAACGCCGGTTCTCTCGCGCGCACGCGCGATAGTTGTAGGGATTGCCGATCGCGATATTTGTGGGACCCGCCCACCTTGGAAAGCGCAAGCTTGCGCGGTGTGCCGTATGTCCTCGTGATGCGTGGCCACGTGGATCGGGGCCGACGAGGATGGCGTGCGGAGATCGATGCACTCTATCGCGAACTAGCCCAGCGTCAGGAAACACTGGCTGCCTAGTCGAGATCGCTCGAGGGTTCCGCGATCGCCTGCATATGCAAGACGGGCGATGTGCCGACCGAAAGAAGCGCGAAGAGGGGGTTCATGCGCCTTGCTGCATCACATGGAGAAGGAATTTCTCCGGGTTGTGATGGACACTCGCCCGGACGGCGGGCGAGTGTGTGGGCAGATCAGGACTTCGCGATGAAGTCGAGCAGCCCTCTCATGCGTACCGGCCCGCTGCCGGCAAAACGCGGTTTCCAGCTAGATCCCTTCTTGTCGCGCACGTAAGACTGCTCATCCGAATCGAGGATGCCGTAAATGACCTCCGCGACGATGCGTCCGCCGACCCAGCCGAGCTGCGTCAGCGCGCCGGGGCCGTTGAGCAGGTCGTTCTCCGAGAAAACGCGGCTCTCGCCGCCTCCCACCGAATCGAGGATGGGTGCCTGAGCTTCGGCCAGAACATAGAACCAGAGCGGCGTATCCTTTTGCAAATCCGGATCGATCGGTGTCCATTGGAAGGCCTGCGACTCGGGGTCAGTATCGTTCTCTGGGCGTAGCTCCGTTTCCACTCTGACGACGAGCCTGTCAGCGGGAAGCGGCCCCGGGCCCTTTCCCGCCGCCTGAAGCTTCTCGGCCACGGCCTGACCGCCTACGAGACCATATGCGTTGCCGCGCAAAAGATTGAGCAGCGCAAGCGGCGGACGATCCGGATTCGGCAGCCTGTTATCGACCTGTTTCTTCGCTTCGTCCGTTGCGGCTGAGCCAGCCACGCTGGGTGGCAGCACAGAAAGCGGATCAACCAGCGTCGGGTCGAGCTTATAGGCGAATTGCAGCCGCACGCGCGGATCCGGCGTATCGTCGGCGGCTTTCCTGCCGGTGCCCCCAATGTCCGTGCCCGGACCGTTATCAGGAAAGAACCGGCCCCAGTCATCGATGATGTGATGTTGAGGAAGCGGGTCGAAGCCGAGCAGGCTGTCGGTGCTTTGATCGGTTTGTTCGCTGCTGGGAAAGATTGAAAGACGTGTCTGTGAATTAAGGCGGTATCCCGTGCGCACGCCCGAATGCCCATATCGATAAGCGGCGGCGACGAACTCTCGCGGCAGGTTGGCCCTGAGACCATCCTTGTCCGGATAAAGCACGTAGCTATCTTTCCGTTTCTCGAAGCTCAGGCCTTGCAGGTCTTTCAGCACCTCCTGCCGGATGATGCGTGGCAAAAAATCCTCGGCAACGATGCGCTGATAGGTCCAGCGCACCTCCGCGCGTGCGGATTCGAACAGCTTGCCTGGCACGACCCAGGTTTCCTTCTTCTCGCCATTGAGCAACTCGACGATCTTGTTGTGATACTTGATCATGGCAAGCTGAATCTGGCAGACGATCGAGTTCTCGTCGTTGCGCTTGTCGCCGATGATGGCGCGCCCATTCGGAGCACGCAGCAAGTCCCACGTGGCCGTGACGCTGGAGACGAGGCCGTTCGGGTTTGCCTGAAGCTGGGGCTGGCCCGTGCCGCCGTAAAGCAGCGTGGCGCCGTCAGCAGCATACATGAACGGTTGGGCTGCGGGGCCGTCGCCGTAGACGCAATCGAGATCGAGACGCGGCGTCCGCAGATTGGTAGGCACGCGACTCTTGTCCTCCAACGTGACATCCGGATCGAGCGACGAGGTGCTGTCGAATGTCAGATCGTGATCGACGAACTGACCGAAGTAGGTATAACCCGCCGGAACCCAGAGATTCTCTTCAGGATCGGGGCCGTCCTTTACAGTGTCGACCGCGCCTTGCATCAGCTTCGACAAGGCCAGCAACTTGTCCCTCGGATAAGTCTCGGCTCTCAATTCGAAGAGATTCGTGAAAGGGATCTGCTTCTGCTGGGTGATAAATCCATGTCCAGTGTCGTTCATTTCGATTCCTAAATAAATGGATAAAATTATTTTGAAAAAGGGGAAATTTGAGTGGGCGTCCGGGTACGCGGGTGCCCGTGTGATCGAACGAGCGCAGGACTGGGAGCGTTCGGCGATAGAAATCTGCTCAGCGGGGGTTGGTTAATATGATCCTGTGCGCAACTGGGCAGTCGCCGCTTCGCAATCGAAATATAGGTTTCGTCGAGGTCCAATTCAAGCGCGTTTCACGCCGTAATCCGCCAGTGCGCCGTCATTTGCGGACCGTTATACCATCACGATCCCTGTTTCGCGAAGTTTGCACACCGAATTAAATTGGTTCTTTAAACATAATGTATCAGCGTGAAAAGGCTAAATTAAGGAGGCACTTGTTTCTTCGCGGCAATAGTCTATGAATCACATATCACGCAGATATCACAAGGAGCGGACATGGGCGCAGCCGTGACGACTCGTTCCATCGATAGTTCGCGTTCTGGGGCTTTCCTTGCCGAGACCGCGCTCACACCGGATGCGGTGCGCACGCGCGGCGTCCGACAGATGCTCACCCTGCGCACACCCGATGATCCCCGGATCGAAGCGCAGCCGCTATATATGTCTGGCCTGAACATCCACGGCAAGACGCGCGACGTCATCTTCCAGGCCACGATGGGCAACCACATCTACGCGTGGGATGCAGACAACGGCGAGCAACTATGGGACACGTTCCTGGGCCATCCGGTCAAGGGCACCATGGATATCGATGCGCACCTCGTCAACGTGCAATGGGGCATTCTCTCCACGCCCGTGATCGATGCGCCCAAGGGCCTTCTGTTCGCCTGCTATTGGACGAGCGCGGACGGCGACTGGCGCAAAGGTGTGCACAAGGTCGTGGCGCTGGACATCACCACCGGTCAGCGGGTGCATGAAGATATCAATCTTGAGAACGTCGAGGTGAACCCTGGCGGCGGCTTGCGCAAGTTGTCGTTCAAGTCCATGGAGCGCAAGCAGCGCTCGGGCCTCGCGCTATCTCAGGGCGTCGTGTTCATTGCATTTGGAACCATCGCGGAGACAGGCGGCGACGCGCGCGGCTGGCTCATCGCCGTCGACGTGGAGCGCTGGGGCATTTCGGCGGCATGGTGTTCGACCCAGCGCGGCACCGGCGGCGGTATCTGGATGAGCGGCTCCGCGCCCGCCGTGCAGAGCGACGGGTCGATCTGGGTCGTGACGGGCAACGGAGATTTCGACGGCATTCACGACTTCGCCGAAAGCGTGGTGCGCTTGCGGCATGTGCGCGCCTCGCAGGACGGTAAGGACAAGTTCGAAGTGACGGGCTGGTGGACGCCGTACACGGACGACGGTCGAACAGGCGGTAATCCCGGCGGGGAGGCAGTCGCGGCGGTGTTGCCGAAGCGCAGGCCATCGAACTTTCGCATCGGGCCCCACCTCGCCAAACTCGGCATGGCGGATATGGCCGAAGTATGGTCGGATCAGGACCTCGGCGCATCAGGCGTGATCCTGATCGAAGAGCGGGGCGTCGCGCTCGTGTCGGGCAAGGACGGCATTCTCTACACCATCCATCTCGATCGGCCGGGCAACACTAAGCATGCGGACCTCGAGCCAGACGGCGTCAAGGGCAACTTCGCCAAGCTGGCCGCGCCGCCCATCCTCTACACTTATTTCGATCCGGGCATCGATCCCGCACCGCCGAATCCCGCCGCGCTCAACCGGTTCTCGGCGAACCGCACGCATCATCTGCACGGCACCCCCGTGGCGTGGAAATCGGCGGAACACGGCTGGATGCATTTCTGCGGTGGCGAGAACGGCAACGTGCGCGCATGGAGCATGCGTGACGATCATGCATCGACCTATCTCGCGAGCAGCGAGGCGTTCGCCTCGCCGAACAGTCCGGTGCCGTCGGGCGGCATGCCGGGGTGGAGCCTCGCGCTGTCCGCCGATGCGCACAACGGCGGCGTCATCTGGGCAATGATGCCCTACGATGACGCAAACATGCGCGTCACCAACGGCCGCCTGTTCGCCTACGACGCGCAGGACTTCGGCCGCTTCGGCGACGGCAGCGGCGAGATCGTGCCACTGTGGGACTCGCAGCAATGGAACTGGAATTTCCTTCATCCAAAGTTCAATCGACCGATTGCGGTGGACGGTCGGGTGATCGTGCCGACATACGGCGGTGAGGTGCTGGTGCTGACGCTGGCGTGAAGGCAAACTCATGACGCGATGGAGTCCGTGATGATCACACTCATCGATCAACTCTCGCTCGGATTCGACAGCGCGCTGTGCTGTCTCGCGCTTGGAACCGCTGTGCCCGCGCGCGGCACCCATCTCGTTCTCGCCATGCTGTTCGGCCTGTCCGATCTCGCGGCCTCCTTGCTTGCCTGCCTGCCGGTATCGCACTTCGTTCCGATGCCGCCCGCCGCGCTGTATCTTGCTTTCGCGATGCTGCTCGGCATCGGTGCGCGTTCGTATCCGCGCCTTGCATGGGTGGCGCCCTTCCTATTAAGTCTCGATAATCTCTACGCGACGAGCAGCGTACCCGACGCCTTCGCCGATGGCGCAATCAGTTCGCTGTTCGCACTGGCCGCTCTGCGCGCGGGCGCGTGGCTGAGCCAGCGGGAAACATTAAATTGGATGCACGCGCAACGTCGTGCGCGAAAGAAAACTCGATGTCATCCACAAGTAACAGACTGCAGTTCTCCCGATCCCGAGGCTGCGCGCATTCTTCTGCGACAAACCGAGGCCCGGACTACCACACGCATCTCCATGCGCTGATGACCGCCGAGTACGACGATGTGTCCGGTCGCGACGACGCCTGGCGATTAGGGAGGTTGATCGCAGCGACGGGAAGGCCCTGGTCATTCTGACAAGTGGCGCACACCAAAACGATCTGCGGACATGTTTCGTCACGCAGCGCACCACGTTGCACCTCGTGAAGGCGCTGCCCGACACTCCTGCGAGGCATTCATGAAGTTCGTACAGGCACTGGTTCACTTCTTCAAGAGCGATGTCGCAGCCGTCCTCAAGGGCGAGTTCGTGCCTTGCCTGGCATTGGCCAGATCGTTCTGCCAGCCGATTTGTTGGAGCAGATTCGCTTGGACGTCATTTAGACACCGCATTGCCGATAGTATCGAATGCTTATCCACGAATTAAGACATCAAGTAAGGCGGACACCCTTTCCGCCAGAATTTATCGAGAAACCCCGTGAGTCGAAGAACGTCCCTGTCTTCACCGCGCGAGCCCTCGCGTCCTGGTACGGGCTCTCGGCTGACTTGCCCTCGTCGTGGAAATCCGCGGGTAATAGACCTACCGATACGATCCGGCCACACACCAGAACAACCGGTCGCTGGGCGCGAAAAAATCTTCGCAATAACGTGATCTACCGCGCGGTGCTACGCGCACGTATTCCCTGATCATCGAGGTGTTGAGTCACCGGTGGTGCCGGCAAGAGAGGGGCCGCCGGACCCGAGCCAAAAAGTCGGACTTGAAGCTGGCGGAATGTCATCATGACGATGAGGGGGTCATCATGCTGCAGTGGATAGCAAGCTGGACAGTGCGTAGCGTGCCTACTCCAGAGAAGCGGGCCGAGAAGGCATTGCGAGAATTGCGTCTGGAACTGTTCCAGGCTGAACAACGAATCCTCGATGCGCAGATGCACGCAGATTACTACCGGGCCCGCCTGGCCTTTTGCGAGTCAGTACTAAAAAGCGGGATCGAGCAAGTGAGCGACCAGCGCAAAGCGCCGCAGACAGGCACGGCGGCCCTGTGGACAGGTCACAAGCTGACCGCGGCGCAATAGCCGCAACGGCTGCGGTGAGGGAGCGCGGGCCCGCTTACTCGCGGTTCTGACCGAAGCTCTGGTCGACATCCGGCCGAATACACAGTAGCCCGATAATCGCGGTGCAACACGCATCGGTGCCGGCTTTGACAAGTTGGCCGGCTGATGTCGTTGCGCGGTCCTGCGTATCTTCACGGCCGACCTGGTCTGATGCCGACCGTGCCAGGAGAAATCTATGAGTCCCGCACTCTGCGCGCCGGCGTCTACCGCGTCAGTCGCGGCGGCTGGTTTGCGCGAGTCCTTGAACGCTCGCAGTTGAACCGACACGGTTCATTCTTTTCGGTCGATCTCCCGTTTGTCACCTCAACATTCCCCCGCAATTGCCGTTAACAGGTCACCGAGAGGTCACCAAGGATTCACTTCACCAGTTGCGGTTGGCGTTTTTTGCCAACTCGTTGCTATCGATATGAGAGGTTGGCAAACATATGAAACTGTCTTTTGCGGAGAAGCTCGCCATGGCCGCATTCGTCACGTTTGGGGCCATGCAGAGTGGCGATGCGCAGACTGTGCCGGACAGCGGGACAAGCGCCGCCGCGCTCGCCCAGCCGGGCGGGGCGACGGCAACGCCGGCCACGACGCAAGAACAGCCGGCTCAGGTGGGCGTGCTCACAGCCGACGAAGCGACGCAATCGGCCGCAGGCAACGTCGCCGAGTTGCAACGGTTGCTCCGCGGTTCGGACCTGACTGAACTGCGCAGAACGCGCAACGGCAGCTACGTCGCAAGCCTCGTGTTCAACGCCGGGGAAACGAGCTATTACGTCGCGCTGTCGCAGCAGCAGAACTTCTGGCGCGTCATCAAGACGCAGGACGAAACGCGCGCAGAACTGATCTACAGAGACTTCGTGCGGCAGACCGCGCAGTTGTCGGAAGTGGAAATCCGTCGGGCCCGGCTCGACGCGCAACGGGCGTCCGTGGAACGGAGGATTGCGCTATCCCAGGATCGCGCGAACCGCCTGCAGGCGGACCTCGACGTCGCGCATCAGCAGCAGAAGATTGTCAACAGCCAGCAGCAGCAAACGCGTGCCGAAGCCGCCGCGCTGACGCAACAGAAAGCCGTCGCGCAGAGCCAGTTGCGGGCAGCGCAGCGGCAAGTCCGCCAACTTCAGAGTCAGCTGGAAAGCGGCCTGAGGGGCGTTCACTGATTTTTAGTGGTGTCTGCTGGAAGCCAACCCGTCCGGTTCGCCGGCCGGCCCCCATTGCGGGCACCCTGCCGGAACCTGATCGTGACTCGCGATCGAGCCGCCTGAGTCCGGACTGATTGGCTGGGGAACACGGGTCTTTTCCGTAGCGAAAACATTGAAGCCCGACGCCGTCATACAGGTGCATTAACCCATATGCGGCGGCAGATCGAGCATGGAAAAGCAAACGTTTGCTCACTTACCGTGGATGCTGTGGCCCGCGACGCTTGGAACCCTTGGCACGGTATAGGTAGGTATCCGGGACACGCGTCACCGCTGCAACGCTTTGAGCAAGGCGAGCCGCACCTCACGCATGAAGGCGGCGACGCGCATCCGCTGAAGCGGTGGCTGAGCATCATGGGGTTTGCACCTATCAAAAGATGCCGAGCGCACGCCGTAATAGATTGTTAATTCATCCACGTCGCGAGCGTGGGTCGAACGTGAAAACGCTAACGTTTGCGCAAATCCGTGGGCGCCATGGTGATCCGCAAAGATCGCGCAGGCGTTTCGCCTCGGACCCGGCGATCAGAAGCAGCAAAGACTGACCCAGCATCCGTATTGATGGAGATAGCCGATGTCGGCATGGCCTAATCGCACTTTGAGTTGGCTCTTCGTCCTCAGCTACGTCCTGATGGTGGTATGGCTAAATTACCTGTAGCGGACGTTGCACGAGGTCTGGCGCGTGGGGTCGCGGCGGATACCTGCGTGCCATCGGCGTTGCGAAGAGTGATCGAAAGGGCCACTGGCCTCTTCCGGATCAACTGCCTGCTTCAGTCCACGATAGCGTGGGAGACGGTCCAGGTTTCAGAGGGTCACGCAAGGAGACCAACGTGAACACGGTGAAGACCGAAATTGGGCAACTGGAGAAGGCGATGAGCGCACTGGTGCATCGCCCGTGGCTTATCCGTCGCGACTATTGGGAATCGCAGATCGAGTGCATGCTGGGACGCCCTGGCCTGTCGGTGCAGGATCGGCAACGACTACGCGCGTTGCTCGGCCTGCTCGGCAGCCCGATCGCGCAATGCAGTGTCTCGGTACAGTCGTGATATGCGTCGGGAAGTCATTGGGGCTTTAACCATGACTGACCGGTTCAGCGTTCGTTGAAGCCGGTCGCCGTCGCGCCAAGCGCATAGAGGCGCGGAACACTCGGCGGCGGTAGCGACGATTGCGGCGGGGTGTCGCGCGTCAGAACTTGCGGACAACGTTGCGCGAGAGCAGAGGTGGTCGCGTCCGGTGTCTGCGGGTCATCAGCGGCAAACGCGTCTATTGGGTTTTCGGAAAATCACTATGTTTAACGACTCGAAATACGTATCGCTAATGTACGAGCAGGGCCTCGACCAATGGACGCGTGTCTGGCACGGCGAAGCGGTCGATGCGGGGTTTATCCACCCGCACTATCATCCCGACTCTGTGACCACGAAGCGTCTTCGGGGCTATTTCGACGCCGGCCTGTCGCCCACTGAAGCTGCGCAGGCATGCTTCGCTTATAAGCACTGAAGCGACCGTATGATTGCGTCGTCGTCCGGTGGGCTTGCTAGCGCTCACGTTTGCGCCTGTTTTTCGGCGGATCGCATGACTTCGTCGGAAACAAAGCCCGCGATTGCGCCTTCGGTGGACTTGTCGAGGCCATGCCGATGACGCACTCGCAGCCCGACTCCGGCGAAGGCTGCGTCGTGCCGGCACCGGAGGTCATCACTGCGCTCAAAGACCTCTACATCGTTTCGAGCGCTCTTGCGCAGCGCGGCGCCAACGCTCAGGAAATCCGCGACGACCAGTGGCGGGCAATGGCGCAACGGGCTCAAGAAGCGAAGACGGCACTCGACCAGCACGCAGACAGAATCGAAAGCCATGCGATCGGGCTGCTTCGACAGATGACACAGATATGCCAGAGCTTGGTGGAGGGTCATGCGACCCGTCAGGAGATTCCCTTTGCCGTGTGGCGCGAAGTCGGCCGGCTCGGGCGCGACGCATATGAGTGCGTGAACCTGAGCGCCCCCGCCCAGCGAGGCCCCGATGCCTGAGTCAGCCGCTCATCATGTCGGCGCGCTGGGCCGGGCTCGAACCGGGTCAGCTTTAGTTGCGAGACGTCAGCACAAGCTGCGGGATAAGCTGCGCGCGTTCTGCAACGTTCACAGTCGCATCATGCTGGCAGCCTTGGTCGGATGCTTGCCCGGATGCAGCAACGGCGTTTCCGATTCCGACGCGAAGTTCGTCGCTGCCGCCATGCCGCCGCAGTTCGAGTCCTTCCGTATGTACAGCGCGGTTCCTGAAAGCGGCGGCCCAATCGGTGCGCATGCTCATCGCCCAGCCCGGCTTCACCAGGGCTGCCAGGCGATCATCCAATCCGCGGGCGGGCGTTTTCGCGAGTCAGTGATCCTGGAGAATGAATCGGCCCAGTTGTTCGATCTCGATGTCGATCGTACTGCGAGCGGCTGGACCGTGACATCGGACGGCCTTTCCGCACCGAGCGACGACTCCGCGGGCCTTCGCACCCAGTTCACGAACTGCGTTAATGCGCTCGAAGACAAGTTTCGGGCCGAACCGGAAAAGGTATCGCTCGGATAAGCTTGCCGGCGAGGCAGGTCCGGCATGAGACCGCCGTGCAGCCGACCATGAGCGACCACGTACGAACATTCAACCGGCGCGTCCCGATCGACGACAATCGCGCCTGCCACGCGCACCCGTCTGCGCTGCCTCTGACTTCCCAGCCGGCCTACGTCGCAGCGCGCCTCAGATCCACTGGTCGTTCTCGACGGTACGCTCGCCCGCCGCACCGTCGCCGGTGTTGACCACACCTCGCGGCTCGATCAGCAGCAGCTTGACTTCTGCGTTTGCAGATGGCTTGTGCTCGACACCTTTCGGCACCACCGCCATCTGCCCGGGGCGCAGCACGATCGAACCGTCGCCCGAAGGACCCGCCCGAAAGTCGATACGCAACTCGCCTTCGAGGACGATGAACGTTTCGTCGGTATCGGCATGCCGGTGCCACTGAAAGTCGCCTTCGACCTTCACGACCTTGAATTGATAGTCATTCATTTCAGCGACGACGCGCGGTTGCCAGTGACCGTCGATCTGCGCGATCTTGCCTGCCAGGTCGATGGCCTTGCACTGGCCGCGGTCGGCCGGCATGGCGTGGTGCTTCGAGGATTCGGTCATCGGTCTCTCCACTCAAAGGTTAATGCGGCGAGGACAGTATGCATCTTGCGGCGGTATCGAATGATCGTGTCGTCGGGCAGACTGTTTCGCCGGCCGCGCCCATAGCCGGGACTCTGCACGCCGGCGAGCGTGCGGACAATCGCGTACGCATCGCGGCCGTGCATCGCATTCGCTTTGCGGTGGGACCACCCTTCGATACCCTCGACGTCATCTATGGGCCTGGCGCGTCTCGTTGGTTGACGATGACCCGACGCCTAAAAAGATCCCGCGCCGACTCGGTCGAACCGTTTGCCCGGCCCCGCCGGCGATCCTCTGTACAATTGGCCAGCGATCGTAGGTGCGAGCATGATGCACCGGCCACTCGCGGCGGCTCGGCGTGCGCTGAACATCGAACCTCATCCGACCCACATCGACTGAATTCATGGCCATTACCTACAAGTCCCCCGACGACATCGCCAAGCTGCGGATTTCCGGCCGCCTCGCGGCCGACGTGCTGGCAATGATCGGCGAGCATGTCAGGGCGGGCGTCTCCACCGAAGAGCTCGACGCGCTGTGCAATGACTTCATCGTCAACACGCAAAAGTCGATTCCCGCGAATGTCGGCTATCTGGGTTTTCCCAAGACGGTCTGCACGTCGGTAAACCAGGTGGTGTGCCACGGCATCCCGGCTCGCAACGAAATCCTGAAGGACGGCGACATCATCAACATCGACGTCGCCATCATCAAGGACGGCTACTTCGGCGACACCAGCCGCATGTATTGCGTGGGCCAGCCTGGCACGGTGGCGCGCCAGCTGATCGACACGACCTACGAGGCGATGCTCGCCGGTATTCGCGTAGTGAAGCCGGGCGCGACGCTCGGCGACGTCGGCTACGCAATTCAGCAAGTGGCGCAGCGCGACGGCTTCTCCATTGTGCGCGATTACTGCGGGCACGGCATCGGCAAGGTCTATCACGAAGACCCGCAGGTGCTGCATTACGGCCAGCCGGGGCAGGGCGTGCGTCTGAAGCCGGGCATGGTCTTCACGATCGAGCCAATGATCAACGCAGGCCGCGCGGGCACCACCGTACAGCGCGACGGCTGGACGGTGGTCACCAGGGACCGCTCGCTATCGGCTCAATGGGAGCACATGATCGCCGTGACGGACGACGGCTATGAACTGCTCACGCCGTGGCCGGACGGCACGGGCCGCTACGAAGCACCGTGAGCGACGCCGGAAGACCGGCCGCGCGTGCCGCGACCTGCGCGGCCCGTGCCGCCCGGCAAGCCTATCCCGCCTTTTTGCGCGCGCCTTGCCTCCACGCTTCGTGCAGCGGCGCGGCGGGTCAATAATGATTTGACTCGCGCGCCGGTTCGGTTAAAGCTACGTCTTAAGGTTTCAAGGGGTTTTCGTCTGCATGAGTCCGTCACTGACCGTTCGCCGCATCGCCGCTGACCAGGGCGCCGTTTTCCGCGAACTTCGCACTGCATCGCTGCGCGAGGCGCCGTATGCGTTCGGCGCGACGCTCGAGGACGCGTTGTCGGCGGACGTCGCCAGTTTCGACGCCACCGCCGCGGATCACGCGGTGTCGTCGTCTATCAGCACCTTCATCCTGTACACGGAAGGTCATCCGGCGGGCCTGATCGAAGCGCACTTCGAAGACAATACGGACCGCCGTGCGTTCGTCTGCGAGTTGTGGGTAGCGCCGGCCGTGCGTCATCTGCGCGGCGGCGAACTGCTGGTCGACACGGCCACCACCTGGCTTGCCGGCGAAGGCGCCACCGAAATCTACGCGTGGGTCGCCGACGCCAATCGCAATGCAATGCGCTTTTACGAGGCGCTCGGTTTCAATCAGACCGGCGAGCATCGCCGCGTCGCGCGTGCGCCCGAGCAGATCGAAAGTCTGCTGGTGCGCCATGTGCCGGGCACGCCCCAGGTGTCCAAGCAGTGATCTCCCGAGCGGCGCATCAGCGTGCCGCTCGATTCCCCTGCGCGTCTGTCCCGCGATCTCGTTCGATTGATCGAGCGCGGTCATGGGCGGCTGCGTGGCCTGAAGGTGCGCCGGTGGCCGCGCCGCAATCGAGGTGGCTCGCTGCCCGGGCAAAAAAGCCCGCCGGGCGCGTGGACGCCTGTAAAATACGCAAAATTTTTTGCCGAACGCTATGTCGCCCAAGAAATCGCCCTTTTTCGAACTGCGCAGCGGCGCTGTCGATACGCTGCTGTTCGTGGTCAAGACAACCGACCTCGACGCCATGCGTGCCGAGCTGACGCGGCGCTTCGAGGCGACCCCCGAATTCTTCGCCAACGACGTCGTCGCGATCGACGTGCGCCGCCTTGCCGCGAACGAGCGCGTGCCGCTCGCCGAGATCGCGCAGTTGCTCGACAGCGTGCGGATGCGGCCGATCGGCGTGGTCGCCAACGCGCAGCAGACGTGGGCGGGTGAATCGGCGTTGCCGCTGCTCGAAGCGCGCGATCGCCGCGGCGCCGCGTCGAAGTCGGCCGACGAGGACAACGCCAACGCGCCAGCGCAAGACGCCAACGGCGCGAGCGCGGACACGGCCCCCGCCCAAACCGCCGCAATGCCCGCTGACGGCACGCCGGTCGCAGCCGGCACCGGCGAGCCCGCTCCTGCCGCGGAGCCCGTGCGGCTCGCCACGTCGTCGCAAACCATGGTGGTCGACAAGCCGCTGCGCTCGGGCCAGCGCATCTACGCAAAGGGCGATCTGGTCGTGCTCGGCCTCGTGAGCTACGGCGCGGAAGTGATCGCCGAAGGCAACATCCATATTTATGCGCCATTGCGCGGCCGGGCACTGGCCGGCGTGCAGGGCAATCACGATGCGCGTATTTTTTGCACGTGTCTCGAACCGGAACTGATCTCGATCGCGGGCATCTATCGAACCACCGAGACCCCGCTGCCGTCCGACGTGCTCGGCAAGGCGGTGCAAATCTGGCTCGAAGAAGAAAAGCTGGTGATCGAACCGCTGCGGCTCACCTGAGCGCCGGAACCGGAGCGCTGCGCGGAACGAATCTCGCATGCGGCGTTTCACGGCAAATATGGCCGCACATAATTGATGAATTTGACGAACACAAGGTAAGGGTAATGGCAAAAATCATTGTGGTGACTTCGGGCAAGGGCGGCGTGGGCAAGACGACCACGAGCGCGAGTTTTGCATCGGCCCTCGCACTGCGTGGCAGCAAAACCGCCGTGATCGACTTCGACGTCGGCCTGCGTAACCTCGACCTCATCATGGGCTGCGAGCGCCGGGTGGTGTATGACCTGATCAACGTGATCCAGGGTGAAGCCAATCTCAACCAGGCGCTGATCAAAGACAAGAAGTGCGAGAACCTCTTCATCCTCCCGGCCTCGCAGACGCGCGACAAAGACGCGCTGACCATGGAAGGCGTCGAGAAGGTCATCAATGACCTGATCGCGATGGACTTCGAATACATCGTTTGCGATTCGCCGGCTGGCATCGAGTCGGGCGCGCTGCTTGCGATGCACTTCGCCGACGAAGCGCTGATCGTGACCAATCCGGAAGTGTCGTCGGTGCGCGACTCCGACCGCATCCTCGGCATCCTGTCGTCGAAGACCAAGCGCGCGATCGAGGGCAAGGAGCCGATCAAGGAACACCTGCTGATCACCCGCTACAACCCCAAGCGCGTGAGCGAAGGCGAAATGCTGTCGCTCACTGACATCCAGGAAATTCTGCGCATCGATCTGATCGGCGTGATTCCGGAATCGGAAGCGGTGCTGCACGCGTCGAACCAGGGTCTGCCCGCCGTGCATCTGGACGGCACCGACGTGGCCGAAGCCTACAAGGACGTCGTATCGCGTTTCCTCGGCGAGCAGAAGTCGCTTCGCTTTACCGATTACCAGAAGCCCGGGCTGCTGCAGCGCCTCTTCGGCACCAAGTAAGGGGAGCGCACGTAATGTCGATTCTTTCGTTTTTGCTGGGAGAGAAGAAGAAGTCCGCGTCGGTAGCGAAGGAACGCCTGCAGTTGATCATCGCGCACGAGCGCGCCGGCGGCCACGCACCCGCCGATTATCTGCCTGCTTTGCAACGCGAACTGGTAGCCGTGATCTCGAAGTATGTGAAGATTTCCGATGACGATATTCGCGTGAGTCTCGAGCGTCAGGACGATCTCGAAGTGCTCGAGGTCAAGATCGAAATACCACAGGCTTGATGGTTCAGGAGCGGTGCAGTGCGCCGCGGCGTCGCGTTCGGAGAACGCGAAGTCGCGGGCGCTGCACTAGCGCCGATGTCACAGCGTTTGCCGCGCGGTCTCAGGTGCGGTGTCTTCGTAGCTTCATTCCCCGCTGTTTTCTGCGCATCGTCCCGCCGGCTCGCTTCGCGCCTCGCGTGGGTGCGCGTGGCCGCCTCTGCTCGAAATAATCCGTTGCACTTCAGCCTACGTAGTAATGCGGCCGCGGTCAGCCGTTAGTAGGCGTCGCGCATTAAACGGATAACGCGCCGTTTGCGGCGTTCAACTCGAGAGGCCATCATGAACAACACGATTCGCTTGCTGCTTGCCAACACCGTATTGATCGCGGCAGGCATTGCCGCTGCGGCATCCGCGTCGGCCGCCGAAGTGCTCGTGATCGCGCCATCCGCGCCGCCGCCAGCGCGTTACGAAGCGATGCCCGCTGCGCGCGTCGGCTATGTATGGGATCACGGCCACTGGCGTTGGGATCACGGCCGCTACGTGTGGGTCGCCGGGCACTGGCAAGCCGAGCGCGTCGGCTATCACTGGGTTCCGGGCCACTGGGTCTCGCATGGCCCGAACTACCGCTGGGTCCAGGGCCACTGGGCCTAACGCGATAGACCGCAGCGGCGCGCTCGACCTGGCGTCGCCCTTGTCATTGCCATGGCCATGGCCATCGCCGCTCGCGGTTCTCCAGCCAAGCTTCGCACGTGTGCGCAGCGTAGCGCTCACCCGCCATCCCAGGAAACCCGTCGATGAAAAAAAATCTGCTACTGCTCGCCGCGCTCGCGCTCATGCTGGCCGGCTGCGTGGTCGTGCCGGCACGGCCGATGTACGTGCATGTGCCGCGCGTGGTCGTCTATTGACGCGGCGCCTGGGCGTCGTCATCGGCGAGCGTTTCGCCGTGCATGTGCGGCGCCGCGGTTGCCGATGCGGCGACGTCGGACACGTCGGACACGTCGGACACGTCGGGCACCTCCACTTCGGGCACTTCGGGCACCGGCGCGGGCGCCGGTTGCAGCAGCGGCGCCATATAGCGCTGCGCCAGCGACTCGTACAGCGGCGGCGCGAACAAGCGCGACACGCGGCTCGCGATCAATGCGGTGGCCATCAGCGAAATCACCAGCGCATGGCCGTCGATCATCTCCATCACGATCACGAACGACGTGATCGGCGACTGCGTGACGGCCGCCAGATAGCCGACCATCGCGAGCGCGATCAGCATCGGCAATTGCATCGAATCGAACACCGTGTGCAGCAGATTGCCGAAGCCCGCGCCGATCGATAGTGACGGCGCGAAGATGCCGCCCGGAATGCCGGGGAGGTATGAGCCGACCATCGCGATCATCTTCAGGAACGGATAGAACATCGACAACTGCTCATGGCCGTCGAGCAGTCCGCGTGCTTCGGCATAGCCACTGCCGAACGTCGCGCCGCCGGAAATCAGTCCGACCACCGCGATTGCGAAACCGCACAACGCGGCAAACACGACCGGCCGCTCGCCATGCAGTTGACGCAGCGGCGCCGGAATCCAGCGCCCGGTGTTGAGCAGCAGCCAGCCGAACACGCCGCCCGCGATGCCGGTGACGATCGCGGTGAGCAGCACCGCAAGCGCGAGCAGGTCGGGAAAGTGCGCGCCGATCTGGATGGTGCCGAAGTACGTGTAGTTGCCGTTCAGCCCCAGCGCGATCACGCCGGCGATGATGATCGCGGTGATCAGCACGCCGCTTGCGCGCGCTTCGAAGCTGCGCGTCAGTTCTTCGATCGCGAACACGATGCCGGCGAGCGGCGTATTGAATGCAGCGGACAGGCCTGCGGCCGCGCCGGCCAGCACGAGCTGCCGCTCGATCAGTGAATTCGAGCGGGGATAGAGCCTGCGAAGATTGAACATCAGCGCCGCGCCGACCTGCACGGTCGGCCCTTCCCGGCCGATTGTGAAGCCGCCCAGAATGCCGAGGAACGACACCGCGATTTTGCCGAGCAGAATACGCAACGACAGTAGCCGCGCGCCGTATTCGCCAGGCTTCGAATGGAGCGTCGCGATCACCTGCGGAATGCCGCTGCCTTCGGCGCCGCGAAAGAAGCTGCGCGTGAGCCACACGGCAAGCGCCGCGACCGCGGGCGTGACGAACAACGGTGCCCATACGAACCGGTGCTGCAGCGTCTGAAATTCGGCGTAGCCCCAGTCGATCAAGCGCGCGTACAGCACTGCGGTCAGGCCGACGGCGATCGCGCCGAGCCAGAAAATGCCGTATTGCCGCCAAAGGCGTCTGGCGCGACGCGTGATCGTGGAGGAATGCAGGGAGAAGGGCCGGGACATAGGCGTGTACTGACGCAAAGGATGAAGTATAAGGCGCGTTGTGTCTGCCAACGGATGCCAAACGACTTTGGGATTCGGCAGAATGAATGGGAACGAGTCGCGGCATGTAATGCGCCGTATTGAGAACACACGGCGCCCGCTGCCCAATTCAACAGGAAAAAGCGGAACCGGGGGCTAAAATACTGTCGTTTTCGAACAACTAACAGGTCATTGATGAAGCGTGTCCTTATCGTCAAGGTCACTTCGCTCGGCGACATCGTGCAGGCGCTGCCGGTCGCCGCGGATATCAAGCGCGCGTTTCCCGGCGTGCAGGTAGATTGGGCGGCCGACGAAGCGTTCGCCGAGCTCGTGCAGTGGAACGACAGCGTCGACCGCGTGCTGTGCGCGCCGTTGCGGCGCTTCAAGAAGGCGCGCCGCTGGGCCGATCTGAAGGCGATCCTCGCGTCCATCGCGCAACTGCGGGCGTATCGCTACGACTTCATCATCGACCTTCACGGCGTCTACAAGAGTGCGATCATCGCGTTCCTCGCGCGATCCTCGCGGCGCATCGGCTACCAGTCCCAGGATCTGGGAGAACGGGGCGCCGCATTCGCGTACACCGGGCGCTTCGGCCCGCGTCCGCGAGGCAATGCGTGGCATGGCATGCGGATCAGCGCGGGCGAGGCGCTGGGCTACCGGGTCGAAGGGCCGCCTCTTTACAATTTGCGTCTGCCGCAGCCGGTACGCCCGGCATTCGAGCCCGGCAGCGCGCCGGTCGCGGCGTTCTTTCACGCCACCTCCAAGAATGACAAGAAGTGGCCGCTGACGCATTGGGTGGCGGTGGGCCGTGAACTGGCAGAGCGGGGCTTTTGCGTGGCCTTGCCGTGGGGTTCAGCGGGTGAGCGTGCCGAGGCCGAGCAGATCGCCGCGCAGGTGCCGAACTCCACCGTGCTGCCGACGATGAGCGTTACCGAGATCGCGCAGATGATCGACGCATGCTCGCTGGTGGTCGGCACCGATACCGGCTTCGTCCATCTTGCTCACGCGTTGCAAAAGCGCACGGTGATGATCTTCGTGGCGACATCGCCATCGCATTCCGGCGTCCAGTCGCCGTACCGTTCCGTTTCGGTAGGAGACGGCCAGTCAGTTCCGCCTGTCAGCGCCACGCTTGCGGCGATCGACTACGTGTGCGGCCAGCAGGAGGAGCGCGCCGGCCGACAGCGCTCGGCCTTTGGCTAAGCGCTGCTTTGCGCGCTGTCGCGCAATCGTTTGCTCAAAGAGGCGTGACGTGCGGATTGCCCGATCAACGGGCGCCGCCACGTAACGCCTCGGAAAACGCCCGTGTCGGGGACCAGCGGGCGCAGAGTAGATCGGCTGATGCGAACAACGGTGGACCGCAGACATCGTCTGACCCGCGACGCTGCGTGAATCGGATGCCGGTTCCGTGTCGAAGCCGCCGGCCGCTTGGGCTCGACGGGTTCAACGGTTGTTCATCCCACAAGCCGCAAGCGCTCATGCTGGATCACGCGGTTTCGTGCCGCGACGACATGCGCGGGAATCGCCGGTGCGCAGTCCGCTGCGCGCATTACACGCCTGTTAAATCTGTCGCTTCGGTCGAGTGCCCCGTTACATTTGCGGCCTGTCTCGAAGTCGGAGTAGGGGCCTTGGCACCGCTCGAATCCTCGACTACCGCGCGACGCGCGAGCCATGCACGCCGCGCCACCACCGCTTGCGCCGCATGCTCGCCTTCAACGCAGAATAGGCGGTGTTTTCCGCTGATGTGAACGCATCGCCCAAAGCCTGCAGGTCCGGCCATTTCCGTGGGGCGGCGATGTAACGCGTTGGTGATCTTCACTTACAAATCGCAACGCTTGCACGCGGGCTTGTCGTGTTCAATCGGGTCATTCGGGGTTGGCTCGAATGAATCTGACTCGATGGAGAACAAAATGAAACGCTTGATTCTGACTCTCGCCGCCGGCACCCTGCTCGCCACCGCACTCGGCGGCTGCATCGTCGCTCCGGCGCCTGGTTATTACGGCGGCGGCTATTACCATCATGGCGGCTATTACTACCGCTAGGACCGGCGCAAGGCCGTCAGGCCACCAGCCTCTCGAACGCGACCACCGCGGCAATGGCAGCCGCGTTCGCCGCCAGCGCTTCGAGCAAGATGCCCTTCCAGCTGCCGGGACGAAAGCGCAACGCCAGCAGCAATGCGCCGAGCAGCGCGAGCGCGATGATCATCACGATGTCCGCGTTGTGAAGATGAACGTTCATGCCGGCCTCCCTGCTTGCCTGTGGGCTCTTGCAATCGAGTATAGGGAAGGCAGGAAGGCGCGCAATACTAGTGTCGTGAGTTAAAAGTTCGTTGAATCAATTCCCTGTTCTGTCCGGAATGACAAAGTGCTGATTAAAGAGTCGCTCGGACTCGCGCAGTCCTTCTTCCGTAAAGATCACGGACTTCGTC
>NZ_JBFOAH010000010.1:0-225916 GCF_040812055.1 Paraburkholderia suaedae
CTCCCCCAGCGTCAGCACGGCCGACTTCGGGCCGCCGGTGTCCTGTCTCTCGAGCACCGTCGCGGCCAGTTGACCTTCGGTGATCACCGTGTATTCGCCGCCGCCGTCGCCGCGCAATTTCGAGCCGGGTGGCGTCTTCAGGTCGCCGGTAAAGCGCCAGATGCCGCGCGGCATATAGAAGCCGCGCGCGCCGCTCTGGAACGCGGCGTTCAGGTCGGCGCCGCAATCGTCACTGGACGTGCCCCGCTGGATCGCGGCCAGCTTGCGTGGATCGATAAAGCGCGCCACGCTCACTTCCTGCCCCGCCACGATGTCGCTGAGCGTCTTCAGATAGCTGGGCGCAACCGGGTCCGGAAACGGATGGTTCTGCACATACGCGGCGACCTGCCTGATCTTCACGTCGTGCGCGATACCGTCGCGGGCGATCATCAGCCCGTCGTTGCCGAGTACACGGTCGGCGGTGCCGGCGCTCGCGAGCGAGTCCGGCCCGCGCGGCGCGCTCGTCGAAGCGCCCGCGAGGCGAATCTCGGCTGCCGTTGCGCCGGCCCCGGCCAGGCCGCCGAGCACAAACGTCTTGATCGCTTGCCGCCGGGTCTTGCCCACCATAAAGTTAGTTCTCCTGTGCGACTGGAAATCCGGCGTCACTCCGCGGTTTGCGGCTGCTTGACGCTGGGGCGCGCTTCGATGCGAATCGGCTGCGGTCTGGAGCCGCGCATCAGTCCCTGTACGCCGGGCGGCGTGAACAGCGGCAGGTGGTACTTGCGGCTGAACCGCCAGAGGCTGTTCATATGACGCCGCCCTGCCTTGCTCAGAAAGCCCGCCGCGGACGCCCGCTGGTGTTCGTGGGTCAGCCGCGCGCCCGGCACGCACAGCACGCGGTAACCCGCTTGCCAGATGCGCGCGCAGAAATCGACGTCTTCCATGTAGAGGAAGAAATGCTCGTCCATTCCGCCCAGGTCGCCGAACAGCGAGCGACGCACGATGAACCCCGTGCCCAGCACCCACTCGGCCTCGAACGGCGTGCCCGCGTGCCACGCTTCGCGCATCAGATGGTTGTCGATGCGCTGCCGGAACGCCTGCAGCCGGCCGAGCGGCGAACGCCGGCCGAGAATGTCGAGCAGCGAATAGAAGCGGCGCGCCGAGAACTGGCGTTCGCCGTCCGGATAGGTCAGATCGAGACCGATGAGTCCGACGTCGGGCTCGTTCTTCATCAGCGCCACGACGTTCTCGAGCGACGCGTCGACGAAATACGTATCGGGATTGAGCACGAGGACCAGTTCCCGCATGCACCCCACCACGCCGAAATTGACGCCGGCCGCAAAGCCGCGATTGATCGACGTCCTGACGAGCCGCACACCGGGCGGCAAGGTCTCCTTCAGATAGGCAAACGAATTATCCGTCGAGGCATTGTCCACCACGACAATATCCTCCTGAGCGGCAATGAACTCGTCGAGCACGGACTGCAAACAATTTCGCACCAGCTTCGGCGTGTTGTAGTTCACGATGACGACGCTAAACGTTCCGACCAGACTCATCCCCATCTCCTGCAAGGCATCAGGCATTCGCGCAGCACTTCGAAAACCCGACTAATCTAATCTTTCTTCGAGCGAGGCGGACCTCGCCACCAGACAGCTGGGCTTCTCAAGTCAAAAGAACCGTCATTGATCACCCCTCGGTTTGAACTGAATCCTCGGACGTGTCGAACACCGGCAGCGTCATCAAGAGGAAGACGAAAGGAATCACTTCGATCGATTGATAAAACAGCGACTGAAACAGTGCGGCCCACACACACAGCCTCAGCGCGCTGCCGCGGCACATCAGCCGCGTCATGGAGACAAGCAAACCGTAGTAAAAGATCGTTCCGAGCAATCCGACATTCAGAACCTGTTGGAGCAGACTCGATTCGACAATGCCGAACTGGTTTCGCACGGGGTCCGGCGCGGAGTTCGTGACCAGTCCGAAGTAGGAGCCGGCCACCACGTTGATGGGCAGCGCCAGCGCCGCGGCCTTGTCCCATGCTTCCGTGCGGCCATCGTTGCCGTCCGACTGGAGGTTGGCCGCGCCCATGATGCGTTGCGTACCGGCGTCGATCACGCTGTCGCTCGAGCCGCCTCGCGCGCCGCCCCACACGACGATCGCCATGCAGGCCATCAACCCGGCGATGATCAATTTCGCGTTCCGGCTCAGAAATCCGAGCGGCTCCCTGACGAACGCGAGCACGAACGTGCCCAGGATGATCAGCATCCCGCTTCGCGACAGCGACGAAAAGATGCACACCGTCAGCGCCGCGCAGGCGATGGCCGACATTGCTTTCTTGCGCATCAGGTAATCGGCCCCGCACAGGGCAGCGACGATCCCGACGAAAAGTGGGTAGTGCAGATAGCTGCCGGTCAGCGATGGCGCGCGCAGGTTGTCGAATCCATACGTAGCGCCGGGCAACGCAATCGGGAAGCTGCCTTGCTGCTGGGCCACGGCGACGGCGGCCTGGATCGCTCCGATCACCACCAGTCCCCAGAAGGCAACGCGCGGCCGGATGAAGCGCCGCTTGTAGTTTGAAATCGAATAGAAATAGATGAAGATCGTGAACGCGAACACGAACAGGTAGGACAGTTCGATCTGGCCGGTTTGGGCCAGCGTGACCACCATCGACACGGCGACGGTAAACAGCACGCCCAACGTGAGCCCCAAAGACCAGCGCCCCTCGCGCCGGAAATAGGAGCCCAGCGCGGCAGGCGAGACGTACCCCATGAGCAGGACGACAATACCGCCTACCTGCACGACGTAAGCCGCGCTCTTGCCCACTTCGAGCTCCAGTACGCCGCGGATCGAGCAGAGCACTGCAGCGAGTAAAAAAGCGAGGGTCGCGATCATGTTCCGCTACGCCTGGCATGCCTCGGAGGCATCGACATTGCGCGTGCCTCCGAGATAGATACGCTCGATGACAGCCGCGAACTCGTCGATCTCGCAGACGTTGAGCAAAGCGCTGTCGCGATCCACACCTTCCGCGCCCAATGGGGTCGACACGACCGGCAGCCTGGCCGCCAGCATTTCCAGAGTCTTGAGCTTGACGCCCGCACCCGAAAGCAGCGGCACCACGCCGATATGGGCGGATTCGAAGTATCGGGTCGGATCGGCCACGAAACCGGTCACGCAGATATCGTCGCTACTCAGACGCTTGACGCGCTCACTCGGGTCCGAGCCCACCACGAACAGTTTCAGCGCGAGGCCGCGCCGGCGCAGCGGCAAAAACGTCGACTCGACGAAATTGAACAGCGCCTCTTCGTTTTCCCTGCGCTGCATTGCGCCCCAGAACAGGATGTTGCCCTTCTGCACCGTATCCTTCGAGCGGCGGATGCCTTTCACGAAAGCCGGTAGCGCAATCGGCACGACGTGCAGCGAGCCGACGCCGGGATAGAGCGCCTGAATTAGCTGGGCATCCTTGGCCGACAACACCCGCACCGTGTCCGCAAGCTTCATCACGCGTTGTTCGAACTCGAACGTCTGCTTGGCGAACAAGCGCCCCTCCAGGCTCTGAATCCGCAGCACGACCAGGATCTGCACGTCGTGCACGCCCAGCACGAGTTCGATGCTGTCGCCGAATCGGCGCTTCAGATCCACTGCATACGAAAAGCACTGCGAGAACTCGAGCCGCACCGCGTCATAGCGGTTCTTGTCGATCAGCTCGCACAGGAAGCGGCTGATCGGCTTCGTATAGCGCGTGAAAAAGCGCGGCGCGAAATGCAGCGGGTCCGCGAGAAACGATGGGATCAGGTCCAGCGTATTCACATACTTCACGTAGACCTGCCCGACGCTCGCGCGGAATTCGATATCGTTTTCCCGCACCGGCACGCGTGAAATGAGCACCACGTCGACATCGTTTTGCGCACTCAACTCGGTCAGATAGTCGAAAGCCAGGCGGTGGCCAGCTTGCGGCGCGTTTTTCTGAGGCAGAAAAGACGTGACAAATAGCTGTTTCATCCGAGTAACCCCTTCACTCTTTGACGGACAGTCGGCGCTGCCGCCAAACCATGCCTTGCTGCTCGTTCGAAGCAGGCGGTCCACCTGCTTCGCGACTTCATGCCGGTCACACAATGCGAGAGACGTGCTGTTTTATCTTTCGTACGGTTTGTAGACGTAGCTGGCGTACCGATACCGCCCATATCCGTAGCTGAAGCGTCCGGGCCGCAAACGCAGCGCGTTGACGATCACCCCGCGCACCGGCAGCCCGATCTTCTCGAGCTGCCGCGACGACTCGCGCAGCTCGCCGATTCCCGTAACGCCTTGCCGGGCGACGAGGAACGTCGTGCCCGCGACGCTCGCGAGGCGCAATGCATCCGCAGTCGAGAGAACCGGCGGCCCGTCGAGCAGCACCACGTCGTAGCCGGCAGCGAGACGATTCATCAGCACTTCCATCTTCGCGTTCGACAGCAGATCGTTCGGGTTGCCCGGCGCGCGGCCGCACGCGATGAAGTCGACGCCAGGAAAGCGGGTCGCGCGGATCACTTCTTCGGGGCGCATCGTGCCCTGGATCAAATCGGCGAGACCGGGACCGCGATCGCCGCCCAGGTGGCGATGCAAGAAGCCTCTGCGCAAATCGGAATCGATCAGCAGCACGCGTTTGCCTGCCGCGCCCACCACCGCCGCCAGATTCAGGGCGACAAACGACTTGCCGATTCCGGGCGTCGGTCCGGTGATGAGCACCGCGCGATTGCGCGCCGCCGACATCGTGAACTCGAGCGCGGTATGGAAACCGCGCAGGCTTTCGATCGCCGGATCGACCACCGATTCGCTCGCCAGCACGAGCCCCTGCGCGCGCGGCCGGCGGCGACTTTGTTCGAGCTTCGCTTCCTGACGGCTGTACGGCACGCTTGCGTAGACGGGCAGCGCGGTGCGCAATTCGATCTCGTACGGATCGTCGATCGCATCGAATAAACGCTGGCGCACGAGGGCCGCGACGACACCGACGAACAGGCCCATCATCAGCGAGGCGAGCATCACCAGCGCGCGCTTGGGCCGCACCGGCGTATCGGGCGCGGCCGCCACGTCGACGAGGCGCACATTGCCCACCTTGCCGGCCTTGATCAGCTTGAGCTGTTCGAGCGTGTTGCGCAGCGTCGTGTCCAGCTCGGAGCCAACCTGCACGTCGCGTTGCAGGCGCAAGACGTTTTGCTCGAGCGGCGGCAGCAATTCCGTGCGGTTCGCGATCTGACTGGTTTCTTGCCGCGACGCCGCCAGCTGAGCGTCGATCGACTGGACGGCCGGATGCTGTTCGGTGAAGCGCGACAGCAATTCCTTGCGCTTCTGTTCGAGTTCGGCGCGCCGCGTCTGCGCAGCGACCGAGAGCTGCAGCAGGCTCGTCGCTTCTTCGCCGAGGTCGATGGTGCCGTGCTTCGCGCGGAACTGATTAAAGCGCGTTTCGGAATCGGTGAGCTGCTGCCGCATTTCCGGCAACTGCATTTCCAGGAACCGGATCGAGCGCTCGGCCTCTTCCGACTTGCGCTTGGTGTTCTGGTCCACATACTCGTTGGCGATCGCGCCAAGAATCGCGCTGGCCTTTTTCGGATCGGGTCCCTCCAACGACACGCCGATGATGTCGGACTCCTTGCCTTTTTCGGCAATCGTCAATTCGCTGCGCAGTTTCTCGGTGGTCGCGAGCGCGGAGAAGCGGCGCAGTTCGAAGGTCGCGCCCGGTTTCGCTTCGACCTTGTCGACCAGCAGCGTGAGTGGGCCATAGGGCGTGGTCGCGTTCAGCACCTGACCGACCGTGCCCTCCAGCCTGATCTTGCCGAGCCGGATCTGATAGTCCGACCCTTCGCCCTTGGTCAGCACGAACGGGTGGTCATACAGCTCGGGCGGCACGTCGAACTTCGACACGTCGATACGTTCGTTGCCCCATACATAGCCGCGCGGACCCGGCGTCGACCACTGCTGCGCATAGCGGCTCAGCACGCGGCCGATCAGCGGAAAATAGCGCGGCGTCGCCTCGATGAACAAGTTGAGCTTGTCGACCGCCGGACCCACGACCATGCGCGAACCGAGCACCTGCGCTTCGCCGGAGGCCGCCGTCTTGACGTCGAACATCCCGGACACGTCGCCCAGCACGTTCTTGGTCTGGGTAGGGGTGTTTTCCTCGACCTGCACGAGCACGTCGGCGCGATAAACCGGCGGCGACAAAAATGCGTAGCCGGCCCCGATGGCCAATGTGACTGCCGTGGTCAGCGCGATCAGCTTGCGGTTGTCGTAGAGCGCGTCGAGATAATTGCCGAACCGTGCCGGTGGATATTCGTCAACATCTCTATTATTTATTGGTGCACTGCTTCGGTTCATTGCGCGTTCTCCAATTGTCGACGGATTGCCATTTGACACAAGCGCCGGAATCAGCGCGCCGCCGTTGCCACCGAACGTTGCCGTCCAATGACGGCGCGTTTGCCTCGACGCCCCTGCCCGATCGAACACGTCGGGTCACGTCATCGGCCAGTCGTTTTGGGGTCCGAACTTCGGAATCACGCGCGTCCCCAACGATATGAAACACGTCTGCGGCCATCGGCCCAAAGGGCAACGTTGTTGATGCGCCCGGCCGTACCCCGCCAGCCTGTTCGCGCAACAACTCCCTGCATGTCCATCTCATCGAGGTGCCGACCCGATCACAGCGAGATAGACGAAATGCGCCACTTCACTTGCTTTGTGCAAAAACACCTATGCTTATTCGCTTCAATTTTTTAACATCGCAGTACCCGATTCCGTCACGGAGACCTCAAATGAAAACGTTCCTGGCAACCGCTTTGGTATCCGTTCTCTCTTTTTCGACATGGGCTGAACTGGCATTCGCTCAAGCCATTCCGTCAGCCACCTCGTCCAACTACGTGTCGCCCTACGTCAAGAAGCGCTCGCAGCTGGACGCGATGAATCTTTCCCGCCCCGCCAGCGCCCCCACCGCCTATGGCACGAATTCGGACTTGACGCCTCGTGCCGATGGCCGTCGTGTGCAGGCTCCGGTGAACTCCGGAACGCAAAGTCACGCAAGGCGTGCGCATCTTCCGCAGTCGGCTCGTTCCGCCTCTTCGGCGGCCGCAGGCGACGCTTACAGCAGTGATCTATGGAATGCAGGCCAGACCTACGCGTCTCCGGAGACGTCCGACCCGTACAGCGCGCGTAAGTAGTTGCATAAGCGCGGAGCGTTTCGGATTAGCCCTTCTATTGAAAGGTGGCCGCTTGCGGCCACGCTGTCGCCGGGTATTCCGGCACAGCGGCAATGCTTCCCCGTAGCCGAGTCCTGTCTGCTGCTGCTTTACGCAAACGCTCACGACCTGCGCACACCCTGGTTGTTTTAAGTTCAGCGACGCGCAATTCATGGCCCGACGCGGCCCTCTCCTGGCAGCCGTCGTTAGCCTCGCGCCGTCCAGCTCTTCGCGCTTTCCTTTGACTCCATAGTATTCAGGCAGGCCCCCCGGATACCGTACGGCAGCACACATAAAAGCGGAGGGTGAAGCCGTGCGATGCCGGCACTGCGCAGCGCAAAAAGGCTTGCGCACAACGGTTTTCCGTCGCACGCAAGCCTGCTCTGGGGGGTGGCGGGAGGGGCGGCCGCGTCAGCGCGCGTGACGCGGATTGTCGGCGAACTGCGCGGCTGATTCGCGACGGGTGACAGGCGCCGGACTTTCATGGATGCGCATGATTTCCGCCAGACGCTCGGCGTAATGCTCGGGCAGATACCCGCTCACGTCGTAGCGTCTGTCCGGATTGGCGAGGTGCGTGGCCAGCTCGTCGAGGGCACGCTTCAGACTCTGCGGGTCGGGGCGGAACTTGATCTTGTTGCCGACGGAATCGGCGGTCGTCGCCATGCTGCCGCCGTCGTGCACGAGCGCGGGCATGCCGAGCATCGCGGCCTCGATGATCACGAGCGGCGCATTTTCCGCGCCCACCGACGGCACCACGACCGCATCCGCGAAACGGGTCATTTCCTCGAATAGCTGCGCTTGGGGAAGGCTGCCGAAAAAGATCAGCCGGCGGCTCTCGACAAGCGACGCGAAGCGTTTCTCGATCGCCGCGCGGTCCGGGCCTTCGCCATAAACGCCAATGCATCCGATGCGCTCGAGTCCGGCTGCGTGCGCCAGTTCGAGAAAATGTGCGAGGCCCTTTTCCGGCGATATCCGCCCGACGAACGCGAGGTTCAAGCGCTCCTTGCCGCGCACGGTGATGGGTGGCCGCGCAACCGGCACAGCGGACGGATTGTGCAGGATCACGGTGTTGTCGATCCCCGCGCGGCGCAGTGCCTCCTGCATGAAGTCACTGGGACACAGGATCCGGTCGAACACGCGCGAGGGCCGATATGCCGCACGTATCGCATGCCAGTACGTCTTGGTCATCAGGTCGTGCACGAAGCCTTTGGGCGTCGGGCGCAGCTTGAATGCGGCGGCGGTACGCAGCGCGTGGAGCGGCAGGATCGCCGGACGGCCGTTCTCGAAGTATTGCAGCGACGGGTTGTAGTAGACCAGATGGTAGTCGTGGCAGGTATGGTACGCACGGTAGCCGTACCGGCGCTGATTGCGCGCGATCACGTTGAGGATCGAAGGCGAAAGAAGGTTGTGATAGTTGTGCACCATCAAGCGATGCGGCTGGAACTTGTGCAGCGCCGCTTCGAACGCGCGGGCGGCGGGCACATTCCATGATCGCGACAACATCGTGGAGCGCGCGCAAAAGTGCGTATCGTCAAAGCGCTCGACATCGACATCGGGCAATGTCGCCAACAGTTGCGCCGACTGTTGATAAACAATCTCCGCGCCGCCCTTTTCCGCAAAGTCGTTGATCACCAGTACCCTGCAGCGATGCATACTGCCCTCCGTTATGAATGCACGAATGCAACCGCGCAAAGACCTGTCCCGCGCCGGCGTCGATGTCGGCCGTGTAAGAATGTGTAAGGACTTTAACGGCTGGCCGTCGCGGGCTATGTGTGGCAGCACACTAAAGGCACATAGCCTGTTGCATCGTCAGAACTGCGGGAACCTGCCATTCCAGCCGCCACCTTCTCTCAGATAGCGCAGGAAGTGCGGGATGCCGGTCAATTGCGCGGCGAAGCGAATGGTCGAGGCGGCGTCGTCGATGATGATCGTGCGCAGCCGGTACGGGTCGCTATGCTGGTCGTTCCAGCCAATGTCGCAGGTGCGCGCGCTCTTGAATCCCGCCGCTCTCACGAAGTCGACCTCACGCTCGCCATAGTTGCCGTTCGGATACGCGAAGTGTTCGCAGGGGTGGCTCAAGAGCGCTTCGATCTCGCGCTTGCTTTCGCCGATCTCGGCCGCGCATTCGCTGTCGTTGCAGCGGGTCAGCACCGGGTGGAAGCGCGTGTGCGCCTGAAAATCCACGTGCGCGCGCATCGCTTCCATCTGCTCGACGCTCAGGCCGGTCGGCCGGTTCTCGCCGTCCTGGTGGTAGCCGTTGGCCGCCAGGTGCGCGAGACGCTCTTCGTTGGTCATCCGTTTGAGCCGCTCGTGACCGACCTGCAGCGAACCGGGATGCAGCCACCAATGCGCGCGCCGACGGCCCACGATGCGGCTGCACAGGAAGATGGTCGGCCGCACGTTGTGCTTGATGAAGATGGGCAGCAGCGCGGCGTTGCCGGCGTGCCCGTCGTCGAGTGTGATGGCCGCGCGCGCACGGCCGTTGCCGGGCGCACTGACATCGGTCAGCGGCACCAGATCGCAGAACTTGCGCAGATAGGTCAGATGGCTGTCGAGCGTGACCGGGTCGGGGTCGTGATAAAGCAGGACCGCCACACGGTCGCGCCACAACAACGCGCGCGTCGCGCGGGCGAGGCCGGTCAGCACGACGAGCGCCGCCAGCAACTCCTTGATGATTGCCTTGCCCCGTTTCATATTGCCTCTCCTGCTCTTCCCCGGCCGCCCTGAACCACTGACTCGCGTCGCGTGGCTTGCGCCCGGTGTTGCCTGGGGTTGCCCGGGTTCCCCAGTGTTGCCATCTGTGCGGTTCAACAGCAGTCCTCGAACGCGCCGCCTCACTGGCCAATGCTCAGCGCGACTCGCCCGTTCTGCCAGGCAGCGGAGCCTCGCCAGCGGACCAGCCGCGCTGTCTCTCGCCCGCTCCCAACGAACCCTTGATGTGCCTTGCCACGCAAGGCGACGCGTGCTTGGTGCCGTAGACGAACCGCATCACGGGACCGAAGCTATGTGCGCAGGCCGGCCCGATAACATAGAGACCGCGCACCTGGGTTTCATAGTTGGACGTGAGCTCGGGCAACCCCGCGCTGCCCGCGAGCGTGTCCGCGATGTCTTTCGACAGAAACGCGTGCTGCCTCATGTCGGTTTTGAAGCCGGTTGCCGCGATCACGTGATCGGCGCCGACGGCGGCGTCCCGGCCGTCGGTCGACACGCGCAGCACGACCCGTCCGTTGTCGACGGATGCGGCGCGCACCTCCGTGCGAAACGACAGCTTCACCTTGTCCACCACGCGATCATGCAGCCACCAGGCACCGGACGCGCCGTATGACTTCTCCATGATCAGCTTGCGCCGGGCGTCGTCGAGCAAATGAAAAATGCCCGGGCATTCGGACAGAAACAGCGAGCGCCAGCCGCGCCCGAGACCCGCGTCGGGCCCCTTGAGCTTCGAGGCGATGCTGCGCGTCGCCTCCGGCCGGGTGTGCCAGACCACGTGCGATTCGCGCATCAGCACGTGAGGCCGCGCGCCCAGTTCATGCAGCAGCGCCGAAAGGCCGAGCGCCGACTGTCCGCCGCCGACGATCGCAATGTCCTGGCCGCGCGCCCACGTGAGGTCGCCGTAGCGCTCCGAATGCGTCGCATAGCGCTCAGGCAGTCCGCGCAACACCGCGGGCGTTTGCGCGAACGCCTTCAGGCCCAGCGCGATCACCACCTTGCGCGCGCTCAGCGAACGGCCGTCGCTCAACGCGAGGTGAAAATGTCCATCGACGCGCCGCAGACTGGCGACGTCGACCGGCTGGCTCGCACCGACCAGATTGGCGTGAAACCAGAGCGCGTAGTCCACGAAAGTTTCGAGCGGCAGCGCGATGCCCATCGGCTCATAAGGCAGGCGCTTGAGCCGGCAATAATCCTCGACGGTAAAGCCGGCACGCGGCGCATGAAGACTCGAAGCAAAGGCCTCCGAGCGCAGCAGCATGCCCGGCGGCATGTAGTTTTTCCAGGTCAGCATCGGCTGGCCGAGAAGCTGATGGTCCACACCGGCGGCTTTCAGGTGAGCCGCCAGAGACAACCCATACGGGCCTGCGCCAATGATTGCGGTGTCGGTAAAGGACATTGGGTCATCTCCCTCCAGGGATGGCATTCACGCCTGCGCCGCAGCGCTCCATGCATCCGGGCGGCGCGGCTCTTGATCAGGACTCCTTCGTGTCAGGCTTTCGCCTGGCGCGAGGCGGGGGCCTTCATCGCTTTCCAACGGCGCTTCAAGCGTCGCAGCGGTCCCATCACGCAATAAAACTGCAGCGCGGGAAACGGATCGGTCCAGCGAAAGTAACCATCGACGATCTTCGTCCGCGCGCTCAGCAAACCGGGTGGCGCGCGGTCCGAGAACGACGCGCGCCACGCGACCGGCACCTTGGTCGCGCGATCGGGGATGGGCGGCAATCCGGCTTCGTGCCGGTAAGCGGCCAGCGGAATATTGACGCCGGACAGCGTGGCGATCTCTTCCTGCCAGTCGGTGCGGCCGACCGTCGGCTCGACCATCAGGAACTGCTTGTGGTTGTCGTCCCACTTGTATTCGATGCTGCCCATCCCGTCGAAGCCGGCCCGCTCGACGAACGCGCGGGTCAGCGGTTCAAGCGCGCCGCGCGCTTCGGGCGCGGCCACGCAGATGGCCGTATTGCCGACGCCCGGCGGCGAACTAAGCACCTTGCGGCCGGTAAACATGCTGACCACCTTGCCGCCTTCGCCGCGATAAAACAGCGTGAAATGGATGTTGCTGTCGGGCCCTTCGATCCACTCCTGCACGATGACTCCGCCCGGCGAAGCCAGCATCATGATCGCCCGTTCACGCGCCTCGCGCAGCGTGTCCACGCGCACCGCACGCTCCTTCTCGCCGCGCAGCACCTGGCGCTTGTCGTCCGGTTTCATCACGCACGGGTAGCGCAGTTCCGCCAGCCGCTGAACATCGGCCGGGCTTTCGAGGACCACCGAGCGCGGCACCGGAAACTGGTGCTTCTGCGCGAATTCGTGAAACCTCGATTTGCTGGACAGCATCTTCACGGTGTCGTCCGCCGGCAGGCGAAACCGAAACCAGCTCGACAGCGCCTGCCGGTTTTCCGATACCGCATGCACCGCATCCTCGTCGGTCAGAATCAGAACCGCGGGTTTGCTGAACGTCTTGGCCAGCTCGATCATTTCATCGGCAAACACCTTGCCGACAAAGCTCTTGATGAAGTGTCCACGCACATGGCGACACCACATGCCTGCGCTGACGGTTTTCGTATCAACCGCTATGACCGGCACATCCGCGCGCGCAAGAGATCGCGCGACACCAAGTCCGTTGAGTTCCGCACCGACGACCACGCCCAGCATTTGATCAGAACCGTATGCGCTCGCCATAGTATCGAATCCTTCTTTCCTTATTGGTGCGTGGGCCCTGGAAGCGCGCGCAAACAATCGCCCCACCGGCGATCGAATCAAGCCGAACATGACTCTCATGTGCTGCCTCGTTGGGAAGGTCCGCTGTTCATCTCTTCGATGTGGAACGGAAATGCCGCATGCGCGCGCACGTTGACGCGTCATGGCACGCGCCGAGTTTCGAACGATGTGTATTTCGTACCGCGGCGCGAGCCTTGCTCGGCTCGCGTCGTGAATCACTGTACGGGCCTGGGGACTTGCAATACGTGCGGCGGCGCACAGTGCCCGGCAAAAGATGATATGAAGGTAACTTCGACCTGCCGCGCGGGGCCGACCACCGCTGCAGCGCGCCCGAGACCGCCTGGCGGGCGTTGCAGCGGGGCGACAGCCGGCGCCCGAAACCGCGCTCAGCGAGGCCTCGGCGGTCTACAGGCTCGGTCGGCGCGCGCGAATCGCATGGACGATGGGCGATGCGCCATCGGACAAAAGATCGCTACCGGCCTTCGGAGAAACCGCGTTCCAGCGCGGCTACGCCGGCCGGCAAATCGACTTTCACGCCGAGATCCACCATGGTCCTGCCGAGCGCGTGCACGGTGCGAAAAAGATTGTGCTCACGGCACTGCTCGCCCATCTGGCCGATTCGAACGATCGGCAATCCAAACGAGCCCGAGATTTCCACCTGATGCTGCCGCGAAATATGCGAGCAGACGTCGGCAGGAGTCAGACCGGCGGGGACTTCGATGCCCACCACCGAATTCAACCGGCAGGCCGTGGGCGCATACAGTTGCAAGCCCAACGCCGTCACCGCATCCTGCAAAGCCAGCGAACACTTCAGATGCCGGGCGAAGCGTTTTTCCAGCGTTTCGGCGCACACGAGGCGCAACGCCTCATGCAATGCGAGCACGCCGGACACCGGCGCGGTGTAGTGATAGCCGGCGTTATGCCAGAAGTTTTCCGCCAGCGACGCATCGAGACACCAATGGGCGTTGGGCGCCGTACGCCCCTTCACGCGCGCCCAGGCCGCGTCGGAGAACGCGATCAACGATACGCCCGGGATCGACGACAAGCCCTTCTGTCCGCCGGTGATCACCGCGTCGATACCCCACGTGTCCATTTCCAGCGGCATCGTGCTCAACGTGCACACGGCGTCGACGATCACCAGCGCGCCGGCTGCCTTGGCGAGCGCCGCGATGTCCTTCAGGTGGTAGTTCCACACGGTGTTCGAGGTCTCGCCCTGCACCACCGTCACGATCTCCGGACGCTCGCGGCGGATCGCCTCGGCGATCTGTTCGAGGCTCGCGACCGTGCGGTCGGCGACTTCGAGCGTGCTGACCCGCGCGCCGACGCGCCGGCCCATTTCGCCCATCCGGTCGCTGAAAAAGCCGTTCTTGATGCACAGCACTCGCGTGCCGTCCCACGCGAGATTGCAGATAGCCATTTCCATGGCCGCCGATCCCGGCCCCGCAACGCCCAGCACCCACTTCGATTGCGTCTGGAACACATAGCGCGCCATCGTCTTCACCTGCGTGATGACCTTCACCATCGTGCCGCCCAGGTGATTGATCACGACCGTGTTGGCTTTGGCGACGGCGGCGGGAATCGGCACGGGGCCGGCGCCCATCATCAGAAGCGGCTCTTCGGGGAGGATGGCGTCGAGCGATTCGACAACTGGACAGGGTACGGTGGATGCAACGGTCGGGATGGATGAAGTCGGCATGATCGGTATGTGAATGGCAGGACACCAGGAAACGCGTGGCCTCGCCGGCGATGACGCCGGAGAGGCCACTCATCCGATCATTCACTGATCCGCGCGATTGCGCAAGTTTTTGGCTGTGCTTGCAGGTGCGCCGACGTTGGGGCGACGCCGCATACCCGCTGCGTGCCTCATGCGCATGAGCGAGGAGCCAGGCCGTGACTTCGCCCGGTTGTCGGCGAGCCGCTCGACCGCGCGTATCCGACGATGCATGGCGCGACGGGGCCATTGCCGCCAATGCGTCACCTATACTGGTCCGGCCGCCCCCGCGCGACGATCGGTGTCGTCGGCCCCGCACGTTTCTGGGAGGCCGACATGCGCATGATCCTCTTCAGCCGCCGCCAGTACGACAGGGATACCTTTACCCAAGCCAACGCCGCGCACGGCTATGAACTGCACTTCCAGGAGTCGCATCTGGGTGCCGATACCGCGGTCCTCGCCCAGCGCTGTGAAGTGGTGTGCCCGTTCGTCAACGACAACGTCGACGCCGACGTGCTGGCGCTGCTACATGCGGGCGGCCCGCGGCTTCTCGCACTGCGTTGCGCGTATTTCAGGCGAACTTTCCAGGCCAGGTTTCCAGGCCACCTTTCCAGACGGGGTTTGCGGGGCGGGTTTTCGAGGAACGAAGACGATGATAGCCATCCAGAACTTCAACGAGCACGTACGCATCGAAGCCGACGCGCACACCGGCGTCGCCACGATCGTGCTGGAGCGTCCGGAGCGGCGCAATGCCGTCGACCGGCCGGTCGCCGATGCGTTACGCGCCGCGTTCAGCCGCTTCGAAGCGCAGCCGGCATGGCGCGCGGCGGTGCTGTTCGGCGCGGGCGGCACCTTCTGCGCCGGCGCGGACCTGAGCGCGCTCGCCGACGACACCCGCCGCAACGAACTGCACGCCGACGGCAGCGGCCCCGGTCCAATGGGACCGACACGCATGGCGTTCAGCAAGCCGGTGATCGCGGCGATCGCCGGCTACGCGGTGGCGGGCGGTCTCGAGCTGGCGGCGCTGTGCGACCTGCGCGTCGTCGAGGAAGATGCGGTGCTCGGCGTATTCTGCCGGCGCGTCGGGATTCCGCTGATCGACGGCGGCACGATCCGGCTGCCGCGTTTGATCGGGCTCTCAAAAGCGCTCGACCTGATCCTCACCGGGCGGGCGGTCAACGCCGACGAAGCGCTCGCGATGGGTCTCGCGAACCGCGTCGTCGCGAAGGGCAAAGCGCGCGAGGCCGCCGAACGACTGGCCGCCCAACTCGCCGCCTTTCCTCAAGCGGCGCTGCTGGCCGACCGCCGCTCGGCACTTGAAAACAGCATGCTCGACGATCTCGCACTCGCGTTGCAGCGTGAAGGTGCTGGTGGCTATCGGGCAGTGTTCGAAGAGGGCGTGACCGGCGCCGCCCGGTTTGCCGCCGGCACGGGCCGGCATGGCGAGCCGTTGGACCCGGGCGATCCAGCCTGAACGTCGAACCCCCTCGAGGCAGCCCACGGCTGCCGCGTCAGCCGCCTACGCGCGCGGCCGACCACACCGCTGATCGGCGGACTCGCGCGGCGTCGGCTATGCAAAAAACAACAGCTCCATCGACACCCGGCAGCATGGTTTCGACTTAGGTAGAATCCCCTACTGATTTGCCCTCGCATCGCGCCGGCGTTCTCGTCCCGAAAACGCGCGCCTGCCGCGCGGCGTTCCCCGCCGCGCCGATCCACGCTCCAACACCATGCCTTTGCCCTTGCTCGCCCTTGCCGTCGCCGCGTTTGGAATCGGTACCACTGAGTTCGTCATCATGGGGCTGCTGCCCGATGTCGCGCGCGATCTGTCCGTGTCGATCCCCGCTGCCGGCATGCTGGTGTCGGCCTATGCGCTGGGCGTCACGATCGGCGCGCCGATCGTCGCCGTCGCGGTCGCCAACCTGCCGCGCAAGAAGGCATTGATGAGTCTGATCGGCGTGTTCATCGTCGGCAATCTGCTGTGCGCGATCGCGCCGGGCTACGCGGTGCTGATGGCCGCGCGCATCGTCACGGCGTTCTGCCACGGGGCGTTCTTCGGAATCGGCTCCGTAGTGGCCGCGGGGCTGGTCGCTCCGAACCGCCGCGCGCAGGCCATCGCGCTGATGTTCACCGGCCTCACGCTCGCCAACGTGTTGGGCGTGCCGCTCGGCACGGCGCTCGGGCAGGCGGTGGGCTGGCGCGCGACCTTCTGGGCCGTGACGGGCATCGGCATCGTCGCGGCGGCAGCCCTCGCCGTATGCCTGCCGGCCAAGATCGAGATGCACAAGGCGAGCCTCGTGCACGAATTCAGCGTTCTCAAGAACCGGCAGGTGCTGATGGTGCTCGGCATCAGCGTGCTGGCGTCCGCCAGCCTCTTTTCCACCTTCACGTACATCACGCCGATTCTCGAGGACGTGACCGGCTTCACCCCGCACGCCGTTACGCTGGTGCTGCTGCTGTTCGGCCTCGGACTGACGGTCGGCAGCACGCTCGGCGGCAAGCTCGCCGACTGGCGGCTGATGCCGTCGCTGCTGGCGTTTCTGCTGGCGATCGCCGTGATCCTGACCGTCTTCGCCGGCACGATGCACGCGCAGATTCCCGCGATGATCACGATTTTCGTGTGGGGCATCCTCGCCTTCGCGATCGTGCCGCCGCTGCAAATGCTGATCGTCGATCGCGCGAGCCGTGCGCCGAATCTGGCGTCGACGTTGAATCAGGGCGCGTTCAATCTCGGCAATGCAACCGGCGCGTGGCTCGGCGGGATGGCGATCGGCGCGGGCGCGCCGCTCACCACGCTGCCGTGGGTCGGCGTGGCGACTTCCATCGGCGCGTTGATGCTGACGCTGTGGTCGGTGTCGATCGATCGGCGCGCACAGCGCATGGCCGTGGCGGGGTGAAATCGTCACATCGGGAACTGGCTTCGCTCCTTTTGCGCGGCATCCGCTAGCGGATCCGCCGAACCTCAGCTGTGGCCGGCACGCTGGAGAAGCGCATGGGCAACGGCGCGATGGTCGCCGGGATGCTGCGGGCGACGCCTTGGTTTCTGCCCGCTTTCCGGTGGCACAGCGCTGCACGTCGTCGGCTGACGGTTGCGCGCTCGATGCTGTCTTGTGGTCGGCGCGCCCGGTGCTAATCTTGAATCCACATTGCACGGCGCTTCGCCGAACGCCCCATGCGTCGTGGCGCCGCCTTATGCAATGGGGAGTTCTCCATGCCCACTCTGCACACCCCGCGGCGCTTTTACCTGCTGAGCGTATTGATCCTGCTGAGCGCGATGTTGTTCACACATTGCGGTGGTGGCGGAGGCGGAGACACGAACGGCACGACGAGCAGCGGCGGCGCATCCGGTGCGTCGGGTGCATCGGGCGCGGGGGGGACGACAACAGGCAGCGGTCCGGCGAGCGGCGCCGGCGGCGGCGGCGCAACGGGATCGGGCAGTGCCGGCACGGGCATGTCGTCCGGCGGCACGGCCATGGCCGCCACGCATGACGTCCTGACCTATCACAACGACATCGCCCGCACCGGCCAGAACCTCAATGAGACCGTTCTGACGCCCGCCAACGTGAACACGACGACGTTCGGCAAAGTCGGCTTTTTCGCCGTCGACGGCAAGGTCGACGCACAACCGCTCTTTGTCGAATCGCTGGCGATCGCCGGCGGCACCCATAACGTGCTGTACGTCGTAACCGAACACGACAGCGTGTACGCGCTCGACGCCGACAGCGGCACGCCGTTATGGCAGGTCAGCATGCTCGGCGCCGGCGAAACGCCGAGCGACGACCTCGGTTGCGGCCAGATCACGCGGGAGATCGGCATCACGTCGACGCCAGTCATCGACCGCTCGCGCGGCGCGCACGGCACGATCTTTCTGGTCGCGATGTCGAAAGACGCAAGCGGCGGCTACCATCAGCGCGTGCATGCGCTCGACCTCGCGAGCGGCACGGAGGTGCTGAACGGGCCGACGGAGGTGGCCGCCAGCTACCCCGGCAACGGCGCGAACAGCTCCAACGGCCGCGTCGTGTTCGCGCCCGCGGCTTACGCCGAGCGGGCGGGCTTGCTGCTCCTCGGCGGGGTGGTCTATACGACCTGGACCTCGCATTGCGACGAAGGCGCCTATACCGGCTGGATCATGGGCTATAGCGCCGACAGCTTGCAGCAGACCGCCGTGCTCAACGTCACGCCGAACGGTTCGGGCGGCGCCATCTGGATGAGCGGCGCCGGGCCGGCCTCGGATGGCGCCTCGATCTATCTGCTCGACGCCAACGGCACCTTCGACACCACCCTGAACAGCGGCGGCATGCCCGCTCAGGGCAATTTCGGCAACGCGTTTCTGAAACTCGGCACGGCAGGCGGTCTTGCTGTGGCGGATTACTTCGCGATGTCGAGCACGGTGCAGGAGTCGAAAGCCGACGAAGACCTCGGCTCCGGCGGCGCCCTCGTGCTCCCTGACGTCACCGATGCGAACGGGGTCGTCCAGCACCTCGCACTCGGCACGGGCAAGGACGACATCGTCTATGTGGTTAACCGCGACTCGATGGGCAAATTCAATGCCGCGGGCGACCAGATCTATCAGGAGATTCAGGAGCAGTTGCGCGGCGGAGAGTTCGGCATGCCCGCCTATTTCAACGGCCGGGTCTACTTCGGCTCGGTGAATGACAATCTCAAGGCGTTCACGCTGACCAATGCGCTGCTGTCGACGGCGCCCACCGCGCAGACCAGGATGGCCTTCGCGTACCCCGGCACGACGCCCAGCATTTCAGCGAACGGCTCGGCGAACGGCATCGTGTGGGCGGCGGAAAACGGCAACATGGCGGCGCTGCACGCGTTCGATCCGGCCACGCTCGCCGAGCTATACAACAGCAACCAGATGGGCACCCGCGATCAGTTCGGCGCAGGCAACAAGTTCATCACGCCGATGATCACGAACGGCAAGGTGTATGTCGGGACGACGAACGGCGTCGCGGTGTTTGGATTGCTGAAGGGATGAACGCCGGGGGTGAACGCCGGGGGTGAACACCGGCTCAGGCCCCATCGAGAAAAATGACCAGCACATGTGACGGCCCGTTGTGCTCATTTCCGGCTTAAGGCTGCGCCGGCAGAACCTCGCCCACGCATGTGCCGAAGCCCACGCGATACCCGTCGCCCTGGCACCAGCCCGCAAGCGTCAGTTCGTCGCCGTCCTCGATAAACGCGCGTGTGCCGCCTTCGTTCAACTGCAGCGGCTTCGTGCCGTTCCACGTCAATTCGAGCAGGCTGCCGTACGAATCCTCGGTGGGACCGCTGATCGTGCCCGATCCCATCAGGTCGCCCACCCTCGTATTGCAGCCTGATGCCGTGTGATGCGCGAGTTGCTGCGCCATCGTCCAGTACATGTGCCTGAAGTTGGTCCGCGAGATCGTGCTCGCGTGCCTGGCCTGCTGCGGGCGCAATGTGACTTCGAGGTGGATGTCGAACGCATGCTTGCCGTCGTGGCGCAGGTACGCGAGCGGCTGCGGCGCCTGCACCGGCTGTGCGACGCGAAACGGTTCGAGCGCGTCGAGGGTGACGATCCACGGCGAGATCGTGGTCGCGAAACCCTTTGAATTGAAGGGGCCGAGCGGCACGTATTCCCATTGCTGGATGTCGCGCGCGCTCCAGTCGTTCAGCAGCACCATGCCGAAGATGTGCGCTTCGGCCTGCTCACACGCAATCGGCTCGCCCAGCGCATTGCCCGCGCCGATCACGAAGCCGGTTTCCAGTTCGATGTCGAGCTTGCGGCATGCGCCGAAGACCGGACGGTCCTGATCCGGCAGCTTCAACTGACCATTGGGACGGCGCACCGGCGTGCCGCTCACCACCACCGACGACGCCCGTCCGTTGTAACCGATCGGAATCTCCAGCCAGTTCGGCAGCAACGCATTTTTCGGATCTCGAAACATCGCGCCGACGTTGGTCGCGTGTTCCTTCGACGAATAGAAGTCCGTGTAGCCGGGAATCTGCACCGGCAGATGCAATTGCGCGTCGGCCTGGCGCACCAGCGCGGTCGCGCGCAAAGCGGCATCGTCGCGCAATGTCGCGGTGTCGCGCGAAAGCAGCTCGCTCAACTGGATCCGCACGCTGCGCCAGACATCGCGCCCGAGCGCGATGAAATCGTTCAGCGTGTCGCGCGAGAAAACGTCGACCGGCGAGGACACGTTCAGCAAACCCGCCGCCTGCAATGCGGCGAGGTCGACTATCTGGTCGCCGATCGCGACGCCCACGCGGCGCGCGTCGCGATGCCGGTCGCTAAAAATGCCGAACGGCAGATTCTGGATCGAAAAATCGTTGGTCGGATCGTTGGCCGACTCGAGCCAGCTCTTGCGCGACGGATCGAGCGTCGCCTGTAGATCGCGCAATGCGTTCATCGTTGCTCCGGGTTGAAGTGTTTCTTGAGACCTTGCCAGCACTCGTAGTAATGCGCCTGCAATTGCGCGGTTTCGAGCGCGTAACGGGTGGGCTTGATCAGCGTGCGCGTCTCGAACATGAAGGCCATCGTGTCGCCGACTTTGTTCGGCGTCGACGTATCGCTGTGCGAGGCTTTCTCGAACGTGTCGGCGTCCGGACCGTGCCCCGACATGCAGTTATGCAGACTCGCGCCGCCCGGCACGAAGCCTTCGGCCTTTGCGTCGTACACGCCGTGCACGAGCCCCATGAACTCGCTCGCGACATTGCGATGGAACCAGGGCGGACGGAACGTATCTTCGGCGGCGAGCCAGCGCGGCGGGAAGATCACGAAGTCGATCGCATCGACGCCCGGCGTGTCGCTTTGCGATTGCAGCACCAGAAAGATCGACGGGTCGGGATGGTCGAAGCTGATCGAGCCGATCGTGTTGAAGCGCCGCAGGTCGTACTTGTACGGCGCGTAGTTGCCGTGCCATGCAACCACGTCGAGCGGCGAATGGCCTATGTCCGCACGCCACAACAGGCCGTTCAGTTTCGCGACGAGTTCGAAGTCGCCCTCGCGGTCTTCATAGGCGGCGTGCGGCGTGAGGAAGTCGCGCGGATTGGCCAGACCGTTCGAGCCGATCGGCCCGAGATCCGGCAAACGCAGCAGCGCACCGAAGTTCTCGCAGATGTAGCCGCGCGCCGCGCCGTCCGGCAGGCTCACCGCAAAGCGCACCCCGCGCGGGATCACCGCGATCTCGAACGGCCCGACTTCGAGGCGCCCCATTTCGGTCGCGATGAAGAGGCGCCCTTCCTGCGGCACGATCAGCAATTCGCCGTCGGCGTTATAGAAGAAGCGGTCTTGCATCGAGCGGTTCGCCGCGTACAGATGAATCGCGCAGCCGTTCATCGCTTCTGCCGCGCCATTGCCGGCCATCGTCATCCAGCCGTCGATGAAATCGGTCGGCTCGGCCGGCATCGGCAGCGCGTCCCAGCGCAACTGATTCGGCGGGGTCGGCGGCACCTCGGCGAAATTGGCCACGAGCCGCGTGCAAGGCAGCGGCTCGAACGGCTTGTGTACCGCAGCCGGACGGATCCGGTACAGCCACGAACGACGATTGTGGCCGCGCGGCGCGGTGAATGCGGTGCCCGACAACTGCTCGGCGTACAGACCGTAGGCCGCGCGTTGCGGCGAATTGCGGCCTTGCGGCAGCGCGCCTGGCAACGCCTCAGTCGCGAATTCGTTCGCGAAGCCCGATTGATAGCCGGGCTCGATTTCGAGCCGCGAGCTTGCAGCGGGCGGCGTGCGGGTGGGGATATCCATGCAAAGGTTCTCCGAAAGTGGTGCTTCTGTGTCTGTCGATGGCGCGTGACCCTGTGGATCAGCGCCTGTGCGTTCGCGTCTGCTCGCGGGCGCGTTCCCGGCGCCGCTGCGCGCGACAGCCCCGCGATGATTTACGTATGGTAAAACTAATTACGGTTAGTGAAATTAACGTATACCCTGCCTGCGAGCGGCAAAACCGCCCTGCGCGCCGCCCCAGCGCTTTCGGACATAAGGTTAGGAGCATTTTCTTGATGTGCGCGGATCGCGGACTGCTACCATCCATGCATGCGGCATCCAGTCGCGTTGCCGGGCGCCGGGTGCGCCCTCCCAGTCGCCATCCATTCGCCTTCATGATTCCGCCGACCATCTCCGACCTGATTGCCCGCGCCGCCGCGCATCCGTTTCTGAGCGAACATCTGGCGATGGGACAGGGCGTGCACAGCGAGATCGCGCTCGCGCGATTCGACGGCATGGAACTCGCCAGCGCCTATGAGCCGATCTTCGACATCAGCGTGCATGCGCTCGCGCAGTCGCTGTCATCCGGGGCCGAGGGCGTGGACCGGTTCGGCGATGAACTGGGGTTTCAGGCCGTTACCCATCAACTGGGCTCGGCGCCGTTCGAAGTATTCGACCCGTTCGACCGGATCGGCGAGGATCAGGAACTCGTTGCGTTGGACCGCATGTCGCGCGCGCTGCACGCGATCAATTTCTTCGGCGCGCAGCGGCATGGGCTCCTGTTTCTGCGCGTGCACGAGCGTCTGCTCAAGAGCGTGAAGTACGACCACGGCCGGCACTTCTCGACCGTGTTGCTGTCGTTTGGCTTGAACCCGTCGCGGGTGGTGATCGAGTTGCCGGCGGCGGCGGTGGCCCACAAGACGTTTCTCGGCTATCTGACCAAGAGCTATCAGCACTACGGCTTCAAGGTGGCGGGCAACCTGTCCAACGCGGGGCAGATTCTGTCGGTGTCGGAAACGGCGCGGCTCGACTTCATCAAGATGGATGCCGCGGTGGCGCTGCGCGAATCGATGGTCAAGCCGCTAGTCGGCTATGCGAGCCGGCTGAGCATTCCGCTGATCTTCAATCGCGTGATGGATGAACCGCAGTTCGTCGCGCTGCAACAGTACGATGTGCGCTTCGTGCAAGGGCCGCTGTTCAACGCGCATTATCACGACCGGGCGGTTTGACGACGCACGCGTCCCGTTTCACCCCGGCTCCCCCAGGCGCCGCGCGAGCGCCTTCAGACGCGGCGCGACCTTCTCGCGAAACACATCTTCTCCCATCGACGACGCCGGCCCGCTGCAGCTGAGCACCAGCCAGCGCCCCTCGCGCGGCTCGCGAAACGGCACCGCGACCGCGTTCACGTCGTCGTGCCACGCGCGAAACGAATAGCAGCAGCGCTCGGCGGTGAACGCGTCGATCTCCGCTTCGGCGTCGGCCACCAGCGCCGCGCCCACTTTCCCCGCTGCCTTCCTGAGTTCGGCGAGCAGCGCGGCGCGCGCGTCGGCGGCCTGCACCGCCAGGTAGGCCCGCCCCATGGAGCTCGTCAGCATCGACAGTTTCGAACCCGGTGCGAGCCCGAGCGTCAGCGCGGTCTCGCTGCGGATCGTGTCCAGATAGATCATATCGAGCCCGTCGCGGCAACCCAGCGAGACCGCCGCGCCCACCTCGCGTGCGAACGCGCGCATATGGGGACGCGCGAGTTCCAGCGTGTCGGTGCCCGACAGCAGCGCGAAACCGAGTGACAGCACGCCGGCGTCGAGCGCATATTTGCCTAGCGATTCGTCGAGCCGCAGATAGCCGAGCACGGTCAGCGTGTAGGCCAGCCGGTTCACGGTCGCCTTGGGCAAACCCGTGCGCTCGACGAAGTCCCGATTGCCGAGCATGGTTTCGCCCGGCCTGAACGCGCGCAGCAAATCCAGCCCGCGCGCCAGAGCGGCGACGAATTTGCGCTCGTCGACCGGTTCCGAGAAAGTGGATATGGGCGTCATCGGGTGATACACTCGGGTGTCGTTTGCAAAACATTGTTTCGCAGAGCGGAACTTAAGTCAAGCTTGATCGAGCAAGAAATCAGGAGATACGTCATGGCCGAGGCCGCGCAGTTTCACTGGGAAGACCCGTTGCTGCTGGATCAGCAGCTCACCGAAGATGAACGCATGGTGCGCGACGCCGCCGCGGCCTACGCGCAGGACAAGCTGCAGCCGCGTGTGCTCGAAGCGTTCCGTCACGAGAAAACCGACATCGAAATTTTTCGCGAGATGGGCGAACTCGGCCTGCTCGGCCCGACCATTCCGGAGCAGTACGGCGGTCCCGGTCTGAATTACGTGGCCTACGGGCTGATCGCGCGTGAAGTGGAGCGCGTCGACTCGGGCTACCGGTCGATGATGTCGGTGCAGTCGTCGCTGGTAATGGTGCCGATCAACGAATTCGGCTCCGACGCGCAGAAGCAGAAATACCTGCCCAAGCTTGCCACCGGCGAATGGATCGGCTGCTTCGGCCTCACGGAACCGAATCACGGTTCCGATCCGGGCAGCATGGTCACGCGCGCAAACAAAGTCGACGGCGGCTATTCGCTGTCGGGCTCGAAGATGTGGATCACCAATTCGCCGATCGCCGACGTATTCGTCGTGTGGGCGAAGCTCGAGGAAGACGGCAAGGATTCGATTCGCGGCTTCATTCTCGAGAAGGGCTGGAAGGGACTGTCGGCGCCGACCATCCATAGCAAGGTCGGTCTGCGCGCTTCGATCACCGGCGAGATCGTGCTCGACGAAGTGTTCGTGCCTGAAGAAAACCGCTTGCCGAACGTCGGCGGGCTGCGCGGGCCGTTTACGTGTCTGAACTCGGCGCGCTACGGGATCGCCTGGGGCGCGCTCGGTGCGGCCGAAGCGTGCTGGCATACCGCGCGTCAGTACGTGCTAGATCGCAAGCAGTTCGGCCGGCCGCTCGCCGCGAACCAGTTGATCCAGAAAAAACTCGCGGACATGCAGACCGAAATCACCCTTGGCCTGCAAGGCGTGCTGCGCCTCGGCCGCATGAAGGACGAAGGCACGGCGGCCGTCGAAATCACGTCGATCATGAAGCGCAACTCATGCGGCAAGGCATTGGATATCGCCAGGCTTGCACGCGACATGCTCGGCGGCAACGGCATCTCGGACGAGTTCGGGATCGCGCGTCACCTGGTGAACCTGGAAGTGGTGAATACGTATGAAGGCACGCACGATATTCACGCGCTGATTCTCGGGCGCGCGCAAACGGGGATTCAGGCGTTCTTCTGATGCCGGGCTGACGCATTGCTGATGCGCGGGTTGCGCGATGCGAGGCGCACGCTCGCTGCTCGTCGGCACGCTTTAAGAGAAAGGCCGGTTCGTTTTTCGACCGGCCTTTCTCGCTTGAGCCGCGCGGTGCGCGTTGCAGTCAGACCCGCTGTGCGCGCTCCCAGCCGCTTATTTGTTCGGCTGCGGCGTCATGCGCAGGTAAGGACGCAGCGCCTTATAGCCCTTCGGGAACTTCTGCCTGATGACTTCCTCGTCCTTCAGCGACGGGACGATCACCACGTCATCGCCCTGCTTCCAGTTGCCCGGCGTGGCGACCGAGTAATTGTCGGTGAGTTGCAGCGAGTCGATCACGCGCAGCACTTCGTCGAAGTTGCGGCCGGTGCTGGCCGGGTACGTGATGATCAGACGCACCTTCTTCTTCGGATCGATGACGAACAGCGAGCGGACCGTGAGCGTCTCGTTCGCGTTCGGGTGGATCATGTCGTACAACTGGGCCACCTTGCGATCGGCGTCGGCGAGAATCGGAAAGCCGACATGGGTCGCTTGCGTCGCGTTGATGTCCTTGATCCACTCGTTGTGCGACTGTGCGCTGTCGACCGACAACGCGATTGTCTTGACGTTGCGCTTTTCGAACTCGCCGGCGAGCTTGGCCGTCAACCCCAGTTCGGTCGTGCAGACCGGCGTGAAGTCGGCGGGATGCGAGAACAGCACGCCCCAACTGTCGCCCAGCCATTCATGAAACCTGATCCTGCCGACACTCGACTCCTGCTCGAAATCCGGCGCGGTATCGCCCAGTCGCAAACTCATCGGTGTATCTCCTTATGGTCTTCCGCGGGCGTTTGCTCACGGCTTGAAAAATTCGAAGCATACGGCAAGCGCGGTATTCGCGAGCGAACATCGCGCCACTAGCTTATTCGGCTTTGTAATTTTCTCGAATTTAGAGGAAACTTTGCGGGACAGATCAACTCCATCGTAAGCGAACTTTGGCTCGACGGTCGGGCGCAGGAAGATCGCATGCTGGGTCCAAGCGGGAACGATTCGTGCGTTCGTCGCAGTCAACCGGGCAGTGCGCTCGCCAGCGGCCGTTTCTTTGTTACGATTCACGCGTGTCGTGAGATGAAGGGGATCTGTCAATGTCGGAAGTCAACAAGGAGAGATTGATGTCGGATATCAAAACCGTCCTCGCAGACGCTGAAGATCTGCTGAAACAGGCCGCGAGCGCCACCGGCGAGCGCGCCTCGGAACTGCGCGAAACGGCGCTTACGCGTCTTAAGCAGGCAAGGGAAAAGGCGGCCGACGTACAGGTGGTGGTGGTCGAAAAAGGCAAGAAGGCTGCGCGCGCCACCGACGATTACGTCCACGAGCATCCATGGGCATCCATCGGAATTGCCGCGGGCGCCGGCGTGCTGCTGGGCCTGCTGATCAACCGCAAGTAACGCTGATGTGGTTGCCGGGTGATTGATGTCCGGCGCATCAGCGAATCGAGTTGACCGGCGCATGCCTGGCCGGTCCACTTCTCTCGGCGTGCATGTTCGCACGCGCCCCTCTACGCGCAATGCCCACAGCCATGACGATCGAAACACAATCGCAGCGCGCAGAACAGAGTCCATTGCGCCGCATCGTTGGTTCCGTGTTTGCCATTCTCCAAACGCGGCTTGAATTGGTCGGCATCGAAATCGCTGAAGAGAAAGACCGTCTGCTCGGTGTGCTGTTTCTGGGCCTGGCCGCGATGATGCTTGCCACCATGGCGCTGATCGCCCTCACCGCGCTGATCGCCATCGCGTTCTGGGACACCTACCGATGGCAAGCACTCGCCGGCATCACCGCGGTGTACGCGATAGCGGGGCTCGCCTGTGCGCTGAAGGCGCGCAGCGGTTTGCGCAATGCGCCAATGGTGTTCGAGGCGACCATCGCCGAGTTCGAAAAAGACCGCGACGCGTTTCGGAAGCCTTGACACAGCGGATGTGAGGGGTAGGTATTTGGCGCGTTTTTTTGCTTCGGCTTGGGCTTGGGCTCGATCAAGAGAGAGTCTCAGGCATTGTGCTGAGTCCTATCGCAGTGTCTGTGTTTGCAGTGTCCGTTTGCAGCCTCATTAGCCGTCCCACCTTCATCGCCGCCGACATGCCATGAGCCAGACCCACTCCGATACCGCATTCCGTAACCAGCGCCATCCGGGCAAACAACTGAGCGCGCCGCATTTGCGAGCGCTACGCAAGGAACTGCTGATGGTGCGAGCAGACGTCGAGCGCATGGAACTGGTTCAGGCGACTGTCGAATTGCGACAGGCAGTCACGCACTTCAGCTGGCTTAAATTCATCTTGCCGGGCTTCGGCGGGTTGCGCGTGGGCAAGGGGTCGAAGGCGGGCATCATTAACGCAGGCACCATCGGCGCGCTACTCAAACAGTACCCGGTGATCAGTTCGATCGCTTCCATTCTGCTCGCCAAGCCGTTGCGCACCACCGTCGTAGCGGGTGCAAAGCCAGTCCTCAAGTGGGGCAGCATTGGGCTAGCCGCCTGGGAAGCATATCGGATCTGGCAGCAGATCAAGCGCGATTCCGCTGTGGATGCGGCTACTCGCGCGCAGGGTGAATGACGGATCGCGGGTTTTGAGGCGGCGGCGGGGCGGTTGGGGACGTGCGGCGGGCTGGTCGCGCCGGGTCGCTCAGTCGCAAGGTGTCTCCGAATCTCCGAGTTGCTAAATCGCCAGGTCGCTAAGTCGCGTTCCAGCATTCATTGCTGGCCGGCGTCGCACCGCCCACCTCGCTTTTGTTGCCCCGCTGCCCTGTCGCATCGAGTGTAAATGTGCCGCACGGGTCATCGCGCATTGGGCCGGAGTTACCCGGCGCCGCCTCGATCGAATAGCCGCCGTTTGCGTCGTCAGCAGGCAGCACCCGCAAACGATATATCGCGCTGCCGAATTGCGGCGCCTGGTCGAGTCCCGGCGGCAACGCCGGCACACCATCGCTTGCGGCTCCCTCGACAAATTGCGCCGCGCGATACAGCGCGGATGCCGCGTCGATGCGATGCGTTCGCGCTACGTGATTGCGATAGGACGGCACGGCAAATACGGCCAGGATGGCCGCTATCGCCAACGCGATCATCAGTTCAAGCAGCGTGAACGCGGATGTGTATGACGTCCTCATGGCCCCCCCATCAAAATGGCCTGGCGACGACCCGCCGCCAGTGCCGTTCAACCGTCTCGCCGTCGATGACAAGTTCCAGTTGCAGCCAGACCTGCGAGTCGCTGGTCCGGCCGAAGCCGCGCGCCGTCAGCAAGTAGGCCTGAGCATCCGCACGGTTCGATAAGCGCCAGGCTTCGGTCAGGCATTGCGGAGCACGGACCGACCCGGGCCATTGGGCGAATGGCGTGACTGCGCCCGCTTCAAATGCGCTTTGGAGTTTCCATTGAACCGGCTCGCCGGACGCAGCCTGGGGCGGCGCAGACGCGTCAGCGTCGGCCGCTGCCGAGACGGCGCGGCGCGCGCACGAAGTCAGCGCCGAATCCGCGGCGTGGAAAGCTTGCAAATAGTCGCGGACGTTGGCCGCCGCACGCGTCGCCGCGAGCGACGTTTCGAACCAGACCGCCGACGTCGTCAGCATCATGGCCGACATCAGCAGCACGATTGGCAGAACCACGCCGCGATGACGAGCACGTGACGAATGACACCGGCGATCGACGCGCGGCGAGTGCCGCGGTACGTCGTGAAGTCGACGATGCCGCGCATCCGTGCGACGACGCCCGGCCATTTGGGTGTGCGTCGTCACGAGCTAAGCGCCGTCTGATTGCGCAACGCCACGCGCCGCGAAAAGGTTTGCCGCGGCCGCAGGTCGGCGCCGAGCACGCTCAAGCCGTCGCAATCGACATAACGCGAGCGCTGCCCCTGTGGCGCGCCGCGCACGAGCACGCACAGATCGACAGCAACTACCGCCGCCCATTGATCAGCGGACAGCGCCGACGCGGCTATCGGATCCTGCGCGCCGGCCAACCAGTACTTGACCCGCAAGCTCTCGACACCTTCGACGAGCGGTTGCGCGGACGCCCCGTTGCCATTGCCCTGGCAGTAAAGCTCCGGCTCGCCAGTCGATCCGCTGAGGTTCGCGAAGTACCGGTTGACGATCAGCACGCCTTGGTCGGCGGGCACGGCGGTGGTGGCTGTCACGGATTGTCCAAGACAATCGGTTGCCTGCCCGCTCGTCGATTGCCACGTGGACACACTATCTCCGACGTAGCGCACCACGACACCGTCGGAGCCATTCGACAACTTCGTGCAAGCAAGGCTGTCGTCGGCGCCCGTGGGCCGGCCGCCCGAACAGCCGAACAATGGCGGTGGACCGTCGTAGCGCACGGTGTCCGCGGGCGTAAAGCCGGCCATTTGCAGTTGCTGACCGATCAGCGTGAGCGCGGTCAAACCCGCCTCGCGGATTCGCATCGCATTGCTCGCGTATTCGAACGCGCGTCGCTGCGTCGTGTAGAGCGATACGGCGGCCGCCGTCACGACCAGTCCCAGCGCCATCGCGATCACGAGTTCGAGTAGCGTATGACCACGGGCGCACTGCCGGCGCCGCGTCATGGTGCGAAGGCCAGCGCGACGCACGAAGAGCCGGCGGGAACATTCGCTGTGCCACAAAACTCCGGTTTGTCGATCACGTCGGCGGCGGGCGGCATGTCGCGCACGGAAGTCCATGTCACAAGCGCCGCGGCTACGCCGGCGCTTGCCGTCACGGAGGCTTCGCCGTGCGGCAAGAGAATGCCTGCACGGGCATTCCACTGCCTCGTTGCGGCGTCGTCGGCGGCGGCATACGTGGCTTCGGCGATCGAGTCCGCGATCCAGGTTGCGTGTTCGCGCATCGATACGGCACGGGCTTCGCGCACGATCCATAGCTGAGCGGCAATCAAGCCGAGCGCTGTCACCGCCATCAACGCGACCGCAAGCATGACTTCGAGCAGCGAACTGCCGCGACACCTCAGTGCGCAGCGACGCCCGCGCCGCATCGGTGAATTACGGGTCACGACGCCGCTCCACACGCACCCTCGGAAAGCCGCGCGCGTCCCCCCGCTGCAATGCTGATGCAACGTCGCCAATTGCTCCCTTGCGTCGCGCGGGTCGGCGTTTTCGGCGCGACGTCGAAACTGCGAAAGGCGCCGATCAGTTGCCCCGCCGGTGGCGTGAAGGTGAGATTCGTCTGCACGCCAGTGACGCTTACCGCGGCAAGCGGCGGCTGTGCTCGAAGCAGCGACAGCGCGCCGCCCTGCTCCGCCAGCACGGCCCAGCCGCAGGACCAGTCGGTGACGCCATTCGCGCACGGCTGTCCCGCGGCGAGGCACGCTCGCGCCGCATCGGTCCTGCACACTGTGACGCGCGCGCCGCGTCGCAATGCCTCGCTGCGCGCATAGGCGAGCGTCGAGATCAGCGCCTTCGCCCGCGCGTCGACCTGATCGCGCACGTGCCACGCCACGAACGACGGTGTCGCCATGAGCGCGATCACCGCTAGCAGCGCGACCACGGTCAGCGTTTCGACAAGCGTAAAGCCGCCCCGCGGCGAGCCCAAGACCACATCGCATTTCATCTGCATCCCTAAGCTTTCGAAGAATGCAGTCAATCTAACGACCTGAGCGCGACTCGACAATCGGCCGAATGGCCAGGTGGCACTCGGGTGCTATCGGGCGTAAGAATGCACGCGACGAACCATCATCGAGCGGGAGATACGGATGCGACAAACAACGCGTGCAGCAGCGCAGGCAGAACAGCAACCCGCGGCGCGACTGCGGTCAACGCTTGCGTGGGGGCTTGGGCGGAGAAGAAGCGCGGCGAAATTCTTCGATCACGTCTTCGAATTCGGAGACGTCTTCAAAGCGCCGGTAGACGGATGCGAAACGAACGTAGGCAATGGTGTCGAGCGCGCGCAACTCGTTCATGACGAGTTCGCCGAGCCGGTCGCTGCGGACCTCGCGCTCGCCGCTGCCAAGCAACTGATACTCGATGCGGGCAACCGCCGCCTCGATCGCGTCCGCAGCCACCGGGCGCTTGCGCAGCGCCAGTTGCATACTCGCGACGATCTTGCGGCGGTCGAATTCGGTGCGGCTGCCATCCTTCTTGACGACCGACGGCAACGCCAGCTCGACCCGCTCATACGTCGTGAAACGTTTGTCGCAGGCCGGGCAGCGGCGGCGCCGGCGAATCGTCGCGCCGTCTTCGGATACGCGCGAGTCGACGACTTGCGTATCGGCGTGGCGGCAGAAGGGGCAATGCATGACGGCTTAGCGGTAGACCGGGAAGCGTTGGGTCAGCTCGGCAACCTGCCCGCGCACCCGGTCGATCGTCGCGGCGTCTTCCGGGTTGTCCAGCACGTCGGCAATCAGGTTACCGACCAACTCGGCTTCCTTCACGCCAAAGCCGCGCGTGGTCATGGCCGGCGAGCCGAGCCGCACGCCGCTCGTCACGAAGGGCTTTTCCGGATCGTTCGGGATCGCGTTCTTGTTCACCGTGATGTGCGCCGCGCCGAGCGCCGCTTCGGCAGCCTTGCCGGTAATCTTTTTCGCGCGCAGGTCGACCAGCATTACGTGGCTTTCCGTGCGGCCCGAGACGATGCGCAGACCGCGCTTGACCAGCGTTTCAGCCAGCACCCGCGCGTTCTCGACGACTTGCTGCTGATATGCCTTGAATTCCGGCGAGAGCGCTTCCTTGAACGCGACGGCCTTCCCGGCGATCACGTGCATCAGCGGACCGCCCTGAATGCCCGGGAAGATGGCCGAGTTGATCTGCTTTTCGAACTCGGCTTTCATCAGGATCACGCCGCCGCGCGGGCCACGCAGGCTCTTGTGCGTCGTGGTGGTGACGAAGTCGGCGTGCGGCACCGGGTTGGGGTACACGCCCGCGGCGATCAGGCCAGCGTAGTGCGCCATGTCGACCATGAAGTACGCGCCAACCGACTTGGCAATCTTCGAAAGGCGTTCAAAGTCGATGCGCAACGCGAATGCGGACGCGCCAGCCACGATCAGCTTCGGCTTGTGTTCCTGCGCCAGCTTCTGAGCGGCTTCGTAGTCGATGTCTTCGGCTTCGTCCAGCCCGTAGCTCACCACCTTGAACCACTTGCCAGACATGTTGACCGGCGAGCCGTGGGTGAGGTGGCCGCCGTGCGCGAGGCTCATGCCCATGATCGTGTCGCCCGGCTTGAGCATCGCGAAGAACACGCCCTGGTTCGCCTGCGAGCCGGAATTCGGCTGCACGTTGGCGGCTTCGGCGCCGAACAGTTGCTTCACACGGTCGATGGCCAGCTGCTCGGCCACGTCGACGTATTCGCAGCCGCCGTAGTAGCGCTTGCCCGGATACCCTTCGGCGTACTTGTTGGTGAGTTGGGAGCCTTGTGCAGCCATCACAGCGGGGCTCGTGTAGTTTTCCGACGCGATCAGTTCGATGTGCTCTTCCTGACGGCGGTTCTCCTGCTCGATGACCTTCCAGAGTTCAGGATCGACATTGGCGATGGTACTTTGGGCTCTGTCAAACATACGGATTCCGTTGAGAGTGTTCAGGTTAACCGGATCATGCGCCGAATCTTGCGTAGAGGGTACGCAGCGCTGCTGGCGGCTGGGCCAGCCTTGACGTGGCGAACGGAGAGTCACCGCACACGCGAGGCAGGACAGCCACCGTCAGCGCAAATCAATGCGCGCGGATCACGGCTGCCCAGGCGAACGGCAAAACGGCACCCTGTGCTTCACGGTGGGTTGTTCCACCTTGGACCCGATTGCACGAATCGGGTCTATCGCCAGTCACACAGGGTCGAGCGCGTTAGTTTATTGGAAGAGGGTCGAATAGGCAACCGGCTTGCCGGGGCCCCGGCGCGCGGCGGCTACGGCGGCGGGGCCTGCCGCGACGCCGCCCCGCACAGCGCGCGAGCGCCCGCCAATGGGCCCGGCATTCGTGGCGCGCCGCTGCAGCCGCGGCGGATCCGGCTGGCTCATCCTTGCCGCAGCGCCGCATTGCAAGTAGGCTTCGGGCCTTTCTCTCTTACCAGCCAGGGAATTGCAATGATCGTGTTCGTCACCGGAGCGTCCGCGGGATTCGGCGCCGCCATCGCTCGCGCCTTCGTCAAAGGCGGCCATCGCGTCGTCGCCACGGCGCGCCGCAAAGACCGCCTGCACGCACTCGCCGACGAACTCGGCGACGCGCTGCTGCCGTACGAACTCGACGTGCGCGACAGTGCCGCCGTCGCCGCGGCGCCCGCCGCACTGCCGGCCGCATTCGCGGCGATCGACGTGCTGGTCAACAACGCCGGCCTCGCGCTCGGTATCGAGCCGGCCCACAAGGCGAGCCTCGACGACTGGAACACGATGATCGAGACCAACTGCACCGGACTCGTGCAGGTCACGCATGCGCTGCTGCCGGGGATGCTCGAACGCAATCGCGGGCATATCTTCAACCTGGGCTCCGCGGCCGGCCGGTGGCCTTACGCCGGCGGCAACGTGTACGGCGCCACCAAGGCATTCGTGCGCCAGTTCACCCTGAACCTGCGGGCCGATCTCGCCGGCACGGCGCTGCGCGTCACCGACATCGAGCCTGGCCTGTGCGGCGGCACCGAATTCTCCAACGTGCGCTTTCGCGGCGACCATGAAAAAGCCGACAAGGTGTACGAAAACGTCCAGCCGCTGACGCCCGAAGACATCGCGGATTCGATCTACTGGATTTCTAACCGCCCGGCGCACGTGAACATCAACACGATCGAGCTGATGCCTATCGCACAATCGTTCGCCGGATTGTCGATTCATCGTGGCTGACGCCCGCCGCACACCCGCCAGACAAGGCGCACACTTTGAAACAGACCCCGGAGTGTGCGTTCCGGTAAAATGCGCCGCATGAATATGTCGACCAGCCAGCCTGGCACGGAAATCGGCTACATGTGGCCGATCCGCGTGTACTACGAAGACACGGATGCCGGGGGCATCGTGTTTTACGCCAACTACCTGAAATTTTTCGAGCGGGCACGCACCGAATGGCTGCGCGCGTGCGGCATCGACCAGCGCCGCCTCGCGGACGAAACGGGGGCGATTTTCATCGTGCGCAGCACCGCACTCGACTACCGGGCGCCGGCGCGGCTTGACGACGTCATCAAGATCGTCAGCCGGATCGAGCGTCTTGGCAGGGCTTCGGTAGACTTCGCCCAGGAAGCGTGGCGTGACGGTACGCTGCTCGCAACCGGTGCAATCCGGATTGGCTGCGTCGAGCGCATCAGGCTGCGGCCGACTGCGATTCCGCCACCGGTGATCGCCGCCTTGCGGGACGGCCCCCAGGTGAATCGCAGCGGCATGTCAACGAACGAAGTGTGAACCCCGTTGTTACGGGGCCAGTGAACTGATACCGATCAAGCAGCACAAAGCATCGTTCGGCTTGCGACACTCGCCGATGCTTCCGTTTTGCCAACGGTAAGCTTCGAACGGTCTTGCAGCCGGACGCCCCCGTCCCGGGACGTTAAAACGAATCTTTATGAACACTACACAAGATCTGTCGATCGTTTCATTAGTACTCAATGCGAGCCTGCTGGCACAGGCCGTCATGGCCCTTCTGCTGTTGCTGTCGCTGCTGTCGTGGACTTTCATTTTCCGCAAGTGGTTTGCGATCCGCCGCGCGCGCGCGCAAACTGAGCGCTTCGAACGCGATTTCTGGTCGGGCGGCGATCTGCAGGCGCTCTATCAAAGCGCGGCCAACAACCGCCACACGATCGGCGCGCTCGAGCGGATTTTCGAGTCCGGCATGCGCGAGTTCCTCAAGGGCAAGGAAAAACGCCTGAACGATTCGGGTGCAATTCTCGACGGCGCACGGCGCGCCATGCGAGCCGCGTTCCAGCGTGAAATGGATGTGCTCGAAGCCAATCTGGCATTTCTCGCGTCGGTCGGTTCGGTCAGTCCTTATATCGGTTTGTTCGGCACGGTGTGGGGCATCATGAATGCGTTCCGCGGTCTCGCCAACGTTCAGCAGGCTACGCTTGCGAACGTCGCGCCGGGCATCGCCGAAGCACTGACGGCCACGGCAATCGGTCTGTTCGCCGCGATTCCGGCGGTGGTCGCCTACAACCGCTACGCACACGACATCGACCGTCTGGCGATCCGCTTCGAAACCTTCATCGAAGAGTTTTCGAACATCCTGCAGCGCCAGGCACAGTAAGGAGTCCACGATGGCAGGCTCTCGCTCCTCCAGCATGCGCGGCTCGCGCTCGCGCCGCGCGATGGCCGACATCAACGTCGTACCGTACATCGACGTGATGCTCGTGCTGCTCGTGATCTTCATGGTGACCGCGCCTCTGGTTGCTCCGTCGATCGTCAATCTGCCGACCGTCGGCGGCGCCGCGCCTCAGCAGCAAACCCCGCCGGTCATCGTGAACATTCGGGCCGACGGCAACATGAGCGTCAAGTACAAGGACGATTCCGGCGCACAGCAGCAAGAAAATATGTCCAAGGCGGGCCTTGCCGGGTTCATCGCCGACCGGGCGCAATCGCACCCTGACCAGCCCGTCGTGATCGCAGCCGACAAAACCGTGAAGTACGAAGTCGTGATGAACGTGATGTCCGAGTTGAAAGCCGAGGGCGTCAAGCGTGTTGGATTGCTCGTCAAATCGCAATGATCCGCAAGCACTCCGACTACCCGCTCCAGCCACCGCGTGAACGCGGCACCGGGCGAGCGTTTGCGTTCGCGCTGGTGATGCATGCGCTGCTCGGGTTCTTCCTGTATCACGGCATTCAGTGGCAAAACAGTACGCCCGAAGGCGCCGAAGCCGAACTGTGGACCGAGGTGCCCGACACGGCGATCCCGCATCCGGTCGCGCCATCCCCGCCCGCGCCCGTCGCCCCTGCCCCGCGGCTGCGCGACGAGCAGGCCGACATCGCGCTGCAGGAGAAAAAGCGCCAGCAGCAGCAAGCGGCTCGCGAAGCGCAACTGGCCGAGCAACAGCGTCAGCAGAAGCTGCAGGCACAGCAGGAAGCCGAGGCCAAACGTGAGCAGCAACTCGCGGCGGACCAGGCGGCGCAGAAAGCCGCGGCAGCCAAGCTCAAACAACAGCAGCAACAGCAGGCCGAGAAGCTGAAGCAACAGCAACTGGCTGAACAGCAAAAGCAGCAGTTGAAGGAACAGCAGCAGGAACAGCAGAAGCAGCAGCTGAAAGAACAGCAGCAACAGAAGCAGGCCGAAGCCGAAGCGCAGAAAAAGGCCGAGGCGCAGAAAGCCGCGAAGGCCAAGGCGCAAGCCGACGCTGCGGCGCAAGCGAAGAAGCTCGATGCGGAGCGTCGTGCGCGGCTCGCGCAAATGCAGGGGATGGCTGGCGGCACCGGCTCGTCCAGCAACGGACTCGGCAAGAGCGGCACGGGAAGCGGCTCGGGCGGCACGGCCGCATCACCCGGTTACGCGGACAAGGTGCGTCGCGCGGTGCGCCCGAACATTTCCTGGGGTGGCGAAACGGAAGGTCTGGAAACCGTGATCGCAGTGCGTTGTTCGCCGACCGGCACGTTGCTGAGCGCGTCGATCTCCCGTAGCAGCGGCAACGCCGCGTGGGACGCCGCCGCGCTGCGCGCCGTTCAGCGCTCCGATCCGATGCCTCTGGACACGAACGGCAAGGCACCGGAAAGCTTCCTGATTACGTTGCGTCCTGCAGGTTGATTGCAGCAGTTTGACAGTCCGCTGACGGCAGACGCCGCGCCGGATTCCGCGTGGCATGCTCGGGAACGAATTAGGCGTTTTCCGGTCTCTCTGCTGTCGCGAAGTGTTAGTAAAACCGTTTTTGGGGAATCCATACAGCATGAGTTTGATGACCAAGCCAGGCCTGCGGACGCTCGTAGCATCGTGCCTGATCGCCGTTGGCGGCGCCGCCAACGCACAACTGAACGTCCTCGTGACGGGCGTCGGGTCCACCCAGTTTCCAATCGCCACGGCCAACTTCGCCAATGAGGCGAACTCGCCGCAGCAGGTCAGCACGATCGTGCGTCAGGATCTGCAACGCAGCGGCAAATTCACGAACATCGACGCGGGCTCAACGCCAGTGTCGGAAACGGATTCCGTCGACCTCGGCAGTTGGAAGGCCAAGGGTGCGAATGCATTCGTGGCGGGCAGCGTCAATCGCCTGCCGAACGGACGTTACGAGGTGCGCTTCAAGCTGTACGACACCGTCAAGGGTGAAAGCCTCGGCGGTCTGGTACTGGTGAGCCCCGAAAGCGGCCTGCGCATGAGCGCGCACAAGGTAGCGGACTACATCTACGCGAAACTGATGGGCGGCCGCGGCGTGTTCGCCACACGCCTGTCGTACGTCATCAAGACGGGCGGGCGCTACCAGTTGCAGATTTCCGACTCGGACGGCCAGGACGCGCACATCGCGCTGTCGAGCCCGGAGCCGATCATCTCGCCCGCGTGGTCGCCTGACGGCACGAAGGTCGCCTACGTGTCGTTCGAGAGGAAAAAGCCGATCGTCTACATCCACGATCTGCCCACGGGCCGTCGCGTGATCGTGTCGGATCAGAAGGGCAACAACAGTGCGCCTGCGTGGTCGCCCGACGGTCGCACGCTCGCCGTCGCTCTCTCGCGCACCGGCAATACCCAGATCTTCGCCGTCAATGCCGACGGCAGCGGCCTGCGTCGTCTCACGCAAGGCAGCTCGATCGACACCGAGCCGACCTACTCTCCTGACGGCCAGTCGATCTATTTCACCAGCGACCGTGGCGGCGCACCGCAAATCTACAAAATGCCGGCCCAGGGCGAAAGCGCAGGCGCCGCACAACGCGTCACGTTCACGGGCAACTACAACACCAGCCCGCGCGTGAGCCCGGATGGCAAGGAGCTCGCTTATATCTCCCGCGTCGGCGGCGCGTTCAAGCTTTATATCCAGGACCTGCAAAGCGGAACCGCCACGGGCCTGACGGACACGACACATGACGAATCGCCGAGCTTCGCGGCGAACGGTCAGTACATTCTTTACGCCACACAGGTGAACGGCCGTGGCGTGTTGGCCGCAGTATCGACCGATGGTCGCACTCGGCAGGTCCTGTCCGTTCAGGGCGGCAGCGTACGCGAGCCGTCCTGGGGCCCGTTTATGCAATAACGTTGATGCAATAACACAAGGAGAGTAACCAAATGATGTCTAAGTTCCGTATCGCATTTGCTGTACTGATGGTCGGCGCGCTGGCCGCGTGTCATTCGGGCGTCAAGCTCGACGAAAACGCCAACAAGGGCGGCGCGGTCTCGACCCAGCCGAACCCTAACGATGTCGCGCAGGTCAACGTCGACCCGCTGAACGATCCGAACAGCCCGCTTGCCAAGCGCAGCATCTATTTCGATTTCGACAGCTACTCGGTCAAGGACGACTACCAGCCGCTGCTGCAACAACACGCGCAATACCTGAAGGGCCATCCGCAGCGTCACGTCCTGATCCAGGGCAACACCGACGAGCGCGGCACCAGCGAATACAATCTGGCACTCGGCCAGAAGCGTGCTGAAGCCGTGCGTCGTTCGCTCGCGCTGATGGGCGTGACCGACTCGCAAATGGAAGCCGTGAGCCTCGGCAAGGAAAAGCCGCAAGCCACGGGTCATGACGAAGCGTCGTGGGCACAGAACCGCCGCGCCGACCTCGTGTATCAACAGTAAGTCAACAGGTGATGAGCCGCATGACGCATCGTTTCTCCTGGCTGCGGTTTGCCGCAGCGGCCTGCATCGCGGGGACGGCCTTTACGGCTGTGCCTGCGCACGCGGGTATCTTCGACGACGATCAGGCCCGCCAGGCCATTCTCGATCTGCGCTCGAAGACCGATAGTTTGTCGAGCCAGCTGTCGGCCGCACAACGCACGATCCTCGATCAGTCCAACCGCCTCGACCAGCTCAATCAGCAGGTCGCGACGCTGCGCGGACAGAACGAGGACATGGCCAATCAGCTCTCCACGCTGCAAAAGCAGCAGAAGGACTACTACACCGATCTGGATACGCGCCTGAAGAAATTCGAGCCGCAGCAACAGACGGTGGACGGCGTCCAGGGCGAGGTGCAGCCGGGCGAAACCGATTCCTTCAATGCGGCTTCGCAGCAGTTCCGCAGCGGCGACTTCAAGAACGCGGCGGCGTCGTTCCGCGCCTTCATCTCGAAGTATCCGAACAGCCCTTACCAGCCGACCGCGCAGTACTGGCTGGGCAATGCGCTGTATGCGCTGCGCGATTACAAGGGTTCGACGGCTGTCTGGCAAGGTGTGGTGAAGAACTACCCGCAGCATCCGCGTGCGCCGGAAGCGCTGCTGGCTATCGCCAACAATCAGCTTGAACAAGGGCAGAAGGCTGCGGCCAAAAAGACGCTCGAGCAGATCGTCGCGCAATATGCCGGTTCGGATGTGGCGCAGTCGGCTCAAAGCAAGCTGTCGCAAATCAAGTAGCCTGATCCGCTTGAGTTGTTCTGTTCGCAGTAACGCGCCGTGTCCGAGGTCATAGCCACGCGCGCCTCTCGCTGGAAAGCCCGGGTAGTGATGCCCGGGCTTTTCATTATCTGAAGTGTCGATGGCAGCAGCGGGCCCATTCTTGACAGGTCCGGAGGCCGTCGATATAATTTCGCTTCTCTTTTGGGTCGTTAGCTCAGCTGGTAGAGCAGCGGACTTTTAATCCGTTGGTCACAGGTTCGAATCCCGTACGGCCTACCAAAAGATTTAAGGGCTTGCACGCGTTTGCGTGCAAGCCCTTTTTCTTTTGTGGCGCCCGTTTGCGCTTTAACGCCGCACGGATGCTCTCATTCCACGCGGTTTCCAATGAGGTGCCCATGAGTGCTTCAATGGGTCCTGGTCGAGTAGCACGATCGAACGGAGCAAGCCGGCGCAGGGCCACACAGCAGCATGAAGCGCCCGCCACGGAAACCGCAGACAGCGGCGATGGCAAACACCATAAAGCCCGGCAGAAAGCCGGCGTCCGTGCAGAAGCAGCGTGGTTAGAGGCACGCGCATCCGACCGGGATTCTTTGACGCGCGGGCGCGTCATCTTCCCTCGGCATTGGCCGCACAAACTTCATTTGGCTCGCGGTGAAGAGCGCAAAAAAACCGTCCTGGCGCAAGTGCGTTTTATACGCATTCCTCACAATTCGATCGACACATTCCCATACCGCACTTCGCAACACCGCAGCGGCCAAGCCAACATTTCCACACAGCCACTGGGCGGTGACGGCAGCCGCTCCCGCTTCGTCAAAACCAGCAAGTTTATCGAGACGAAAAGATGTGCAATGATCGCCGCCGCCCGATGACCACCTACCGGGACCGCGCGTCATCAGACGCTTCGGCCACACTGCGGCGCCTTGCGCTTTCATTGAACCAATATGTCCAATTTTCTGTTCGACGTCGTCTCGAACCTCGCGTTGCTCGCGGCCGCTTTGCTTGTGTGCAGCCTGTATAACCGGCTCACCGCCGGCCCTGCGGTGAACGGCGCATACGTGTTCGCGGCGCTGGCAATTGCCGCGCTGGCGCTAGACGCGGCGCTGACCTTCCTGGTGTTTGCCGACGCGCAAAACCGTTACGGGCAATTCAGCAGGCCAGTCGCGTTTTGCCAGCGTGCCGCCGCGTACCTGTTCTCTATCGTTGCCGGTTTCGCATGGCAGTCCATCGCACGCCGCAAAAACGCCGCGCGGGTGCGCGCCGACAAGGCGCTCGTCATTCGCACGTCGCCCTACTCCGAATCGCATCTGCACATGTGAGCCACTGCGCGTCAATGCGCGTGTAAGCGCAACGGAAGCCCGCCAAGCCGCGCCGCAAAACGCACGAGCAAGCCACGATCGCACTGTCCCGCGCATTGCGAACTCAGCGAGTGCCCCATCCTTGCTCGCTGCCACCCAAGCGCCCAGTCGTTCCCGCCAGGCCGGGCCTTCGATCACCGGGAACGGTCCTTGCCCATGCGCGCGCCGTCGTCTATAACTCCCGAAGCCGAGTGTGACCATCGCGTCCGTCGTCGGGCATTTGCCGCTGTATTGCGCCACCGTCGTTCAATCAGTAGAAGGCACTTATCCAGCGAGGGACATCGTGGATATCGATACCGTACGCGTGTTCGTCATGACCCGAGGCGTCGATCTCGGCACCAGGGTCCTCGGGGCAATCGTCCTGTGGATCGTCGGCCGCTGGATCATCGGGCTGATCACCGGCTTGCTGCGCAAGGTGCTGGCGCGCAACGGCCGGGTCGATCCCACGCTCGCTCACTATCTCGGCTCGATTCTCGGCGCCTTGCTGAACCTGCTGCTGATCCTCGCGATCCTCCAGGTGTTCGGTGTGCAGACGACTTCGTTTGCCGCGCTGCTCGCCGGCCTGGGCCTCGCGATCGGCACCGCGTGGGGCGGTCTGCTCGCCCATTTCGCGGCTGGCGTCTTCATGCAGGTGCTGCGGCCCTTCAAGGTAGGCGATTTCGTCACCGCGGGCGGTGTCACCGGCACGGTTTCCGAGCTGGGCCTGTTCGGCACCACCATCATCACGCCGGACAACGTGACGACGATCGTCGGCAACAACAAGATATTCTCCGATACGATCTCGAACTTCAGCGTGTTGCCGGTGCGGCGCGTCGAGCTGACCGCCAAGATCGCCAACGGCGTCGATCCGACCGATGCGATGAACCGGTTGAGGGCGGCCGTCGTGCAGATTCCCAACGTCGCCGCGAGCCCCGCGCCCGACATCGAAGTGTTGAGCTTCACGCCCGAGGGACCACTGCTATGCGTGCGGCCCTATACGGCCAACGACCACTATTGGCAGGTCTATTTCGACACGAATCGCGCGATCGTTCAGACGTTCAAGGACGCGGGCTATCCCACGCCGGAAACGCCACTCGCGCCACGCGCGGTCCACTGAACGCGAAGGGGTTGATGGCGTATCACAAGATTTGCGCCCCGGCGTCAAGCCAGAGCCGGCCGCCGCGGCACCGGCAGCCTCACGCTTCACGCAAGAAAAAAGCGCCGCGAAAATCCACGGCGCGTTCACGTTTCTACCGCGTCAGCGGCCACGCGGCCGCGCCGACACTTCAGCGGCTACCGGCCTTCGCGCCATCCTTGCGGAACATCTTCCACAATGCGCCGAGCAGGATCGGCACGATGGCCGCGCCGATACCCACCAGCACGATCACATTCAGGTACTGGCGGATAAACGGAATATTGCCGAAGAAGTAGCCGAGCAACACGAGCAGCAATACCCACAGCAACGCGCCGATGATATTGAACAGCTGAAAGCGGCTCACCGTCATCGACGATGCGCCGGCCACGAATGGCGCGAAGGTCCGGACCACCGGAATGAAACGCGCGAGCACGATGGTCTTTCCGCCGTGCTTCTCATAGAAGTCGTGGGTCTTCTGCAGCGCGCGGCGATCCAGGAAGCGTTCGAGGAAAGGAATGTGCGAATTGAACACACGTGGCCCGATGGCCCGCCCGATCATGTAGTTCACCGTGTTGCCCGTGGCCGCCGCAACGAGGAGGAGCACGATCAGCAGACCCAGGTTCAACTCGCCCGTCGCGCAGAAAGCACCGCCGATGAACAGCAGCGAGTCCCCTGGCAAAAACGGCAGAATCACCAGCCCGGTTTCGCAGAACACGATCAGAAACAGCACCGCGTAGACCCAGGCACCGTAGACGTGAATGAAGTCTCCGAGGAACTTGTCGATGTGCAGAACCAGGTTGACGAAATGTAGCAGCGTATCCAAGGAGCGTCCTCTGTTAAACGATTGACAGCGTGGCGAAACGGCTGGCCGGCCAACCGGCGAATGCAGCGGCGAGTATACGCAAGCACAGCCTGGCAGCCGAAATTGACCGCGTCATGATACCGAAAGTGTCTCACCGCGCCTGGAAATCTGCCTTGCTCGTATGCGGCGGCGGACGCCGCGTGCCGAATCGCTATAATTTCGCCATGTCCGAAATCTCCGAAACGCCTGACGGCTCCGGCACGGCCGCCACGAGCCCAGCCGCCGCGCACGCGAGCACGCCACGTCCGTTGCGCGCGATCCAGCCCCTTCCAGATCAGCTCGTCAGCCAGATCGCCGCCGGCGAAGTGGTGGAACGGCCGGCGTCGGTGGTCAAAGAGTTGCTGGAAAACGCGCTCGATGCGGGCGCGCAAACGCTGCGCATTCTGCTCGACGAAGGCGGCGTCAAGCGTATCTCGGTCACCGACGACGGCTGCGGCATCCCCGAGAGGGAACTGGTGCTCGCGCTGATGCGCCACGCGACCAGCAAGATCCGCTCGCTCGCCGAACTGGAGGCGGTCGTTACACTCGGGTTCCGTGGCGAGGCGTTGGCGTCGATCGCCTCCGTCGCGCAAATGACCATCACGAGCCGCACCGCCGACGCGCCGCATGCCGTGCGCGTCGACGCGCAAACCGGGGTGCTGAGTCCCGCGGCCGGCACTCAGGGCACGACGATCGAAGTCCGCGAGCTGTACTTCAACACGCCCGCGCGCCGCAAATTCCTGAAAAGCGAGCAGACCGAACTCGGCCATTGCCTGGAACAGATCCGCCGCGCAGCGTTAGCGCGGCCGGACGTCGCGATTTCGGTGCTGCACAACGGCAAGGCGGTCGAACACTGGAACGCGAGCGAGCCGCCGCTGCGGGTCGCGAAGATTCTCGGCGACACCTTTGCAACGGCCCATCTGCCGCTCGATGAATCCGCCGGACCGCTGGCCATCTACGGCTGCGCCGGGCTGCCGACCGCAAGCCGAGGCCGCGCCGATCAGCAGTACTTCTTCGTGAACGGCCGCTTCGTGCGTGACAAGCTGCTCACGCACGCAGTGCGCGCCGCCTACGAAGACGTGCTGCATGGCGAGCGTTATCCATCGTACGTGCTGTTCCTCGATCTGCCGCCCGAAGGGGTCGATGTGAACGTACATCCGTCGAAGATCGAGGTTCGCTTTCGCGACTCCCGCTCGATTCACCAGTTCGTGTTTCACGCGGTGCAGCGCACTCTGGCGCGGCATGCGGGTGCATCGCCGGAAACGACGGCGGGCGGGCACGCGGCACAGCTGGCGCCCGTGGCCGGCGGGCCGGCTTCGTTCGGTGCGACGCCGTTGGGCGGCGCGGGTGCAAGTTCGGGCGTGGGCGGCGGTGCTTCGGGCTCGGGCTCGGGCATCGGCTCGGGCATCGGCTCGGGCGGCTTCGCAGCCGGCAATGGAGGCAGCCTGAATCGCGGCTCGAGCGATGGATTCGGCTCCTCGCATTCCGGCACGAGCTGGATGCGCCAGGCGCGCATGACGCAAGGCACGCTGCCGGTCGCGCAGCCGCTCGGGTTCTACGACGCGTTGTTCGGCCGCAAAGACACCAACGCCGGCACCGCCGAAGGCGCCACGCTTTTCGAAGCGCGCGACTCGGCCGCCGAAACGCCCACGCCGTATCACGCATCCGCGCCGTATGGCTCGCCCGCCTTCAGCGCCGCCGACGAGCAACCGCTCGGCTTCGCGCTCGGTCAGATTCACGGCATCTACGTGCTCGCACAAAATGCGCAGGGACTGGTGATCGTGGACATGCACGCCGCGCACGAGCGCATCCTGTACGAGCAGTTCAAGAACGCGCTGGCCGATCGCGCAATCGCCGTGCAGCCGCTGCTGATCCCGCAAACGATGCAGGCCGATCCGATCGAAATCGGCACAGTGGAAGAAGAGCGCGACACGCTCGACGCGCTCGGCTTCGACCTCGCCGTGCTCTCACCGACCACGCTCGCGATCCGCGCGGTGCCCGCCTTGCTCAAAGACGCCGATCTGCAGGCGCTGGCGCGTGCGGTTCTGTCCGACCTGCACGCGTTCGGCGGCTCGCGGGTGCTGACCGAGCGTCAACACGAACTGCTCGGCACACTCGCGTGCCATCACGCGGTGCGCGCGAACCGTCGTTTGACGCTCGACGAGATGAACGCGCTGCTGCGTCAGATGGAAGCGACGGAGCGCGCCGATCAATGCAACCACGGGCGTCCGACTTGGTATCAACTGTCGCTGTCCGATCTGGATCGGCTCTTCATGCGCGGGCAGTAACGGTGCGCGCCATCACGTTGTGTCGACGCGCGCCGGCTCACCCATGACGCCACGCGCTTTCTCCACGCCAATCCCCTGCCTGCTTGGCCCAACGGCTTCCGGAAAAACCGCGGCCGCGCTGGCGCTGGCCGCACGGCGGCCGGTCGAGATCATCAGCGTCGATTCAGCGCTCGTGTATCGCGAGATGGATATCGGCACAGCGAAGCCGACCGCGGAAGAACGAGCGGCGGCCCCCCATCATCTGATCGATATCGTCGAGCCCACCGACGCTTATTCGGCCGCGCAGTTTCGCGCCGACACGCTGCGGCTGATCGGCGAAATCCACGCGCGCGGGCGGCTACCGGTGCTGGTCGGCGGCACCATGCTGTACTTCAAGGCGCTCACGCAGGGGCTCAACGACCTGCCCCCCGCCGACCCGGACGTGCGGGCCACGCTGGATGCCGACGCCGCGCGCGAAGGCTGGCCGGCGCTGCATGCGCGGCTCGCGGAACTCGATCCGGTGACTGCGGCGCGGCTTGCGCCAAACGATTCCCAGCGAATTCAGCGCGCGCTCGAAGTTTTCCTGCTGACCGGGCAAGCGATGTCCACGTTGCTGGCCGCACCCGCACGCACCGACGACGCCGCCGCCGCGTGGCGCTTCGTGCCGTTCGCACTGGAGCCGTCCGATCGCGGCGTATTGCACGCACGCATCGAGCGGCGCTTCGATGCAATGCTGGCGCAGGGTTTCGTCGATGAAGTCGTGAAGCTCCGCGAACGCGGTGATCTGACGCCCGACTTGCCGTCCATGCGATGCGTCGGCTATCGGCAGGTGTGGGAGTACCTGGATGGCGCGGTCGACTACCCGACCATGCGCGACAAGGGGATCTTTGCGACGCGGCAGTTGTGCAAGCGGCAGCTGACGTGGCTGCGGAGCATGACGGAGCGGGTGGTGGTGGACTGCTGCGATCCACACGCTACCGCACGGGTGCTCGATCAGATCGAGTCGATGATTTGAAGCGTCGAGGTCGAGCTTTGGCGCAGTGCGTTGATGGGTTGATGCGATAACCCCGCGCAGCGCTTGTGCAATTCACACGCCGCGCGGAAAACCAGCTATTAGATCACGACGGTCTGCGCTTCACCCGCCGCGCTCTCGCGAATCTCGCCGATTTTCCAGATCAGTTCGCCAGCCGCCGACAACAGGCCGATTGCCGCCTCGGCATCGGCCGCGGAAACCACGACCGCCATGCCGATCCCGCAATTGAACACGCGGTGCATTTCCGCGTCGGCGACGCCGCCGTGTTTCTGCAGCCAGGAGAACAACGGCGGCATGGGCCATGCGCGGTGATCCAACGCCGCCGTCAGGCCTTCACGCAGCACGCGCGGAATGTTTTCCACCAGCCCGCCGCCCGTGATGTGCGCCATGCCCTTCACGGTGATCTGCTGCATCAGCGCGAGCAATGGCTTGACATAGATGTGTGTCGGCGCCATCAGCGCGTCGGCAAGCGTTCGGCCGTCGAAGTCGGCATTCAGATCGGGCTGCGCGCGCTCGATGATCTTGCGCACCAGCGAAAAACCGTTCGAATGGATGCCGCTCGACGCGAGGCCCAGCACCACGTCGCCGGGCGCGATGGTACTGCCGTCGATGATCTTGCTCTTTTCCACCGCGCCCACGGCGAAACCGGCCAGGTCATACTCGCCGTCCGGGTACATGCCCGGCATTTCCGCCGTTTCACCGCCGATCAGCGCGCAACCCGACAGTTCGCAGCCATGCGCGATGCCCTTGACGACCGTGGCCGCCGTGCCGACATCCAGCTTGCCGCATGCAAAGTAGTCGAGGAAGAAGAGCGGCTCGGCGCCTTGCACGAGAATGTCGTTCACGCTCATCGCCACCAGATCCTGGCCGACGGTGTCATGCTTGTTCAGTTGGAACGCGAGGCGCAGCTTGGTGCCGACACCGTCGGTGCCGGACACGAGCACCGGCTCCTTGTATTTCTTCGGCACTTCGAAGAGCGCGCCGAATCCGCCGATACCGCCCAGCACGCCGTCGCGCATCGTCTTTTTGGCAAAGGGCTTGATCGCGTCGACCAGGGCGTCGCCCGCGTCGATGTCCACGCCGGCGTCGCGATACGACAAACCTTGGGCGTCAGGGGCGGATTTCGGTTGATTCATGGGGAAGAGCGAGAAGGTCGGTAAAATGCGATTTTACCCGATGCTGGCCGACTGGCTGGAATTGAATCATCCGGTTCCGACAACACCTGGGGAAACGCACTTTGCAACAAAACTCATCGATTCCGACGCCGGTTCAGCGCCGCGCGCTCATCTGGCTGGCTATCGCGCTGGGGATCGGCATCCTGCTGTGGCTACTGAGTCCGGTGCTCACGCCGTTTCTGCTCGGGGCGATTCTCGCGTACATTCTGCAGCCGGGCGTCGCGTGGATGGTGCGCCGGCGCGTGCCGCGCGGCCTCGCCGCGTTGCTGATGATGCTGTTTTTCGCGCTGCTGATGGCCCTGCTCGTGCTGTTGGTGCTTGCGGTGATCCAGAAGGAAGCGCCGCAATTGCGGCAGCAGGTGCCGGTGTTCTTCGCGCATGTCAGCGTGTGGCTGCAACCCAAACTGGCGCTACTGGGTCTCGCCGACTCGCTCGATTTCGCCAGCATCCGCGACCTCGTGATGGGCGAGCTGGAAGGCAGCGCGCAAACCGTCGCGCTGTACGCGTGGACCTCGCTGCGCACGAGCAGCAACGTGATGATGACGGTGGTCGGCAACCTGGTGCTGGTGCCGCTCGTGCTCTTCTATCTGCTGTTCGACTGGAACCGCATGCTCGCGCGCCTGCAGGTCGTGGTGCCGCGCCGCTGGCTCGACAAGACGCTGCAACTGGCGCGCGACATGGACCAGATGCTGTCGCAATACCTGCGCGGCCAGTTGCTGGTGATGGCGGTGCTGGCCGTGTATTACTCTGTCGCGCTGAGCCTGGCCGGGTTCGAGATCGCGCTGCCGGTCGGCATCTTCACGGGGCTCGCCGTGTTCATCCCGTACCTCGGTTTCGCAACCGGTCTGGTGCTGGCGCTGCTGGCGGCGCTGCTGCAGTTCGGCGACTGGTACGGCTTCGGCGCGGTCGCACTGATCTACGGCGTTGCGCAGATCGTCGAGAGCTTTTATCTGACGCCGCGTCTGGTCGGCGAACGCATTGGGCTGCACCCGCTCGCGGTGATCTTCGCGCTGCTCGCGTTCGGCCAGCTGTTCGGCTTTTTCGGCGTGTTGCTAGCGTTGCCCGTCAGCGCGATCCTGTCGGTGGCGATCCGCGAGTTGCGGCAAAGCTATCTGACCAGCATGCTCTACAACAACTAACTGCTTACTGACGTTTCAGGGCCCGAAATCCGGGCCACTTGCGGCCTGAGCCTCATTTCCGGCATTCACCTACTGTGCTTCGTCAACTGACGCTCGATCTCGGCACTCCGCCGCCATCGACATTCGACAATTTCTTCCCCGGCGCCAACGCGGAACTGGTCACGCGGCTGCGTGAGCTCGACAACGCGCTCGCCGCCGGACCGGTCGCCGACCGCACCTTCTACATTTGGGGCGACTCCGGCAGCGGTCGCACGCACCTGTTGCAGGCGCTCGTGCACGAAGCGCCGCCGGGTCACGCGCGCTTTGCCGGCCCGCAGAGCAGCCTCGCCGCATTCAGCTTCGACCGGCGCGTCGGGCTGTATGCGATCGACGACTGCGACGCGCTGTCGGCCGCGCAGCAGATCGCCGTATTCAACCTCTTCAACGAAGTGCGCGCGCATCCCACCAGCGCGCTGGTCGCCGCCGGTAATGCGGCGCCGATCGGCATGACGGTGCGCGAGGACTTGCGCACCCGCCTCGGCTGGGGCCTCGTGTTCCATCTCGCGCCGCTACCCGACGAAGCCAAGGCGGCGGTACTCAGGCACGCGGCGCGCGAGCGCGGCCTGATGCTCGCCGACGATGTGCCCGCCTACCTGCTCACGCACTTTCGCCGCGACATGCCGAGCCTGATGGCGCTACTCGACGCGCTCGACCGCTTTTCGCTCGAACAGAAGCGCGCGGTTACGCTGCCACTGTTGCGCACGATGCTGGCTTCGCCCGGCGCCGACGAACGGCGCATGGGGGCCGGCGCGTCAGGCGCGGCGGCGGGTTCGCACGCCGCTTCATCCGCTTCAAGTAAAATAGGCCCCCATGGCTAACCTTGCACTCTTCGATCTCGACCACACGCTCATCCCCACCGACAGCGACCACGAATGGGGCCGCTTCATGGTGAAACACGGCATGGTCGACGCCGAAAATTTCGCTCGTGAAAACGACCGCTTTTTCGCCGACTACAAAGCCGGCCAGCTCGACATTCACGCCTATCTGATCGCGATGCTCACGCCGCTTGCCCGGTACACCCGCGCGCAACTGGCAGAGTTCCACGCACAGTACATGCACGAAGTGATCACGCCGGCCATCTCCCCGGTCGCGCTGGAGCTGGTCAAGCAGCACCGCGAGGCCGGCGACCTGTGCTGCGTGGTTACCGCTACCAACGAATTCATCACCCGCCCGATCGCCCAGGCTTTCGGTGTCGAGATGCTGATCGCGTGCGAAGTGGAAACCGTCGACGGCGATCCGCACGGGCCCTACACCGGCCGCCCCACCGGCACGCCGAGCTACAAGGAAGGCAAGATCGTCCGCACCGAAGCGTGGCTCGCGTCGCTCGGCAAGACCTGGAGCGACTTCGAGCACAGCTATTTCTACAGCGATTCGCACAACGACATTCCGTTGCTCGAGAAAGTCACCGACCCCATCGCGACCAATCCGGACGACACATTGCGCGCCCATGCGCACGCCAAAGGCTGGCGCATCCTCGAACTCTTCCAACCCTCGTGATCAAAAAACTCATTCGCAAGCTATTCGGCCAGGACCCGGCGCCCGCCGACGACACCCAGCCCGCCGAAGCCGACTCGGACTCAACCGGCAGCGCCCGCACGCGCACCAGGTCCACCACCGCGGGCACCGCCAGACCGCGCCGCAAGGCCAGCGGCGCAGCCGCCCCGGCCGTGCCGGAGCCGGATGTGCCGGTCATCATTCCGCACGACGTGCACGGCATCGATCCCACGCTGATCTCGCGCAACGCGATTCGCGTAACCGAAGGGTTGCAGCAGGCGGGGCATCGCGCGTTCATCGTCGGCGGGGCGGTGCGCGATCTGCTGCTCGGCATCAAGCCGAAAGACTTCGACGTCGCCACCGACGCCACCCCCGACGAAGTGCAGAAGCTGTTCCGCCGCGCGCGCATCATCGGCCGGCGGTTTCAGATCGTGCACGTGCAGTTCGGCCAGGAAATCATCGAAACCTCGACGTTCCGCGCGCTGGTCGATCCGCCCGCCGCCGACGCCCCGCCCGCACGGCGCCTCAAGCGCGACGAGCTCGACCGGCGCACGCACGCGGTGGACGCGAGCGGCCGCGTGCTGCGCGACAACGTGTGGGGCGAGCAGCACGAAGACGCCACGCGCCGCGACTTCACGGTCAACGCGATGTACTACGATCCGGCCACGCAAACGGTACTGGACTATCACAACGGCATGGCCGACATGCGCGCGCGTCTGCTGCGCATGATCGGCGACCCGGCCACGCGGTACCGCGAGGACCCGGTGCGCATGCTGCGCGTTGTGCGTTTTGCCGCGAAGCTCGGCTTCGAGATCGAAGACCACACTCGCGCGCCGATCGCCAGCATGGGCGATCTGATCAACAACGTGCCGGCCGCGCGTCTGTTCGACGAGATGCTCAAGCTGATGCTGTCGGGTCACGCGCTCGCCTGCCTCAAGCGCTTGCGCCACGAGGGCCTGCATCATGGCCTGCTGCCGCTGCTCGACGTCGTGCTGGAGCAGCCCACCGGCGAAAAATTCATCACCTTGGCGCTGACCAACACGGATGCCCGGGTGCGCGCCGGCAAACCGGTGTCGCCGGGCTTCCTGTTCGCCACCCTGTTGTGGCACGACGTGCAGCAGCGCTGGCAGAAATTCGAAGCCGACGGTGAATATCCGGTCCCCGCACTGCATCGCGCGATGGACGAAGTCCTCGACACGCAAACCGAGAAACTCGCGATCCACAAGCGCTTCTCGTCGGACATGCGCGAGATCTGGGGCCTGCAGTTGCGCCTCGAAAAACGTTCGGGAAGAAGCGCGCTGAAGCTGCTCGAACACCAAAGATTTAGAGCGGGGTATGATTTCCTCCTGTTGCGCTGCGAATCGGGCGAACTCGACGAGTCGGTCGGTGCGTGGTGGACGGAGTTCATCGAAGGAGACATCGCCGCGCGCGAGGCATTGCTCACGCAGGGCGGGACGGACCGAAGCCCCAGAAAACGCCGGCGGCGCAGCAGTGGCGCCAGAAAACGCAAAGCGGGCGACGGAATGGAGGGCGGCACGCCAGCCGAACGCACAGACAACGACGCGGGCCGCGAAGGCGCGCACGACGACTGACGCGGCGTTCGCTGACGCCGTCGAACGATAGTTGCAGGAAGTGATGCCATGACCGTTGCTTATCTTGGCCTCGGCGCGAATCTCGGGGACGCGCGCCAGACCCTGAAAGACGCAGTGGTGTGCCTGGCGCAACAGCACACCATCTCCGTGCTCGCGAAATCGAGCCTGTATCGCACTGCCCCGATCGACGCGGGCGGTGACGACTATTTCAACTGCGTCGTGAAGGTCGAGACGACGCTTCCCGTGCGGCATCTACTGGCGCTGTGCCACAAGATCGAACATCAGTTCGGCCGCGAACGCCCGTTTCGCAACGCTCCGCGCACGCTCGACCTGGATATCCTGCTATACGGCAATCAGTCGATCGACGAAGCCGACCTGAGCGTGCCGCATCCCCGTTTGATCGAGCGCGCGTTCGCGCTCGTGCCGCTCGTCGAGATCGACGCGGCGCTCGTCATCCCGCAACACGGCCGCGCCGATGCACTGCTCGCCGCGGTCAGCCATCAACGCGTCGAGAAAGTGAAGTCGCCCTGTCAGTGCCCCATACTCAGTGCGTTGACGGCCGGCAGCGCCGATAAAGGCCGCTGCGAATGAGCGCACCGCCCCTCACCGTCACCGCGCCGCAACTGCGCCCGCCATTCGGCTATCTGGCGATCGAAGGGCCGATCGGCGTCGGCAAGACTTCGCTCGCACGCCGCCTCGCGCAGCGCTGGTCGATGCACGAGCTATTCGAGCGGCCGCAGGACAATCCCTTTCTCGAACGTTTTTATCGCGACACCGCGCGTTACGCGTTGCCCACGCAGTTGCACTTCACATTGCAGCGCGCGCAGCAGGCGCAGGACGTGAGCGCCGCATATGACTCCGGCACGCCACTCATCGCCGATTTCATGACGCAGAAGAACGACATCTTCGCCCGTCTGACCCTGGAGGAAGACGAGTGGCAACTGTATCGCGCGCTCGCCGCGCGGCTTGAAACCAGCGCGCCCGCGCCGGATTTCGTCGTCTATCTGCAGGCCAGTCCCGAGGTGCTGTTCGCGCGCATTCAGAAGCGCGCCGTGCCGATGGAGCTGCAGATCTCCGACGCGTATCTGCGCGCGCTGTGCGACGCGTACAACGACTTCTTTTATCACTACGACCGCACGCCCGTGCTGACGGTCAACGCCGAACACCTGAATCCGCTCGACTCCGACGCGGACCTTGCGCTGCTCGCCGAACGCATCGAAACGATGCGCGGCCGCAAGGAATTCTTTGTCAAAGGCACGTCGCTCTGAGCGGCGCGCCGACGTCTTTTCGATGGATTGACCCATGACTTATTTGCAGGAAGCGAGCCGGAGCGCGATCACCGTGCCGAAACTGCAGACAATGCGCGACGCCGGCGAAAGAATCGCCATGCTCACGTGTTACGACGCGAGCTTCGCCGCGCTGCTGGATCGCGCGGGCGTCGACGTGCTGCTGATCGGCGATTCGCTGGGCAACGTGCTGCAAGGCCAGAGCACCACGCTGCAGGTGTCGCTGGCCGACATCGCGTATCACACGGCCAGCGTGGCGCGCGCCCGGACCTCGGCGCTGGTGGTGGCCGATTTGCCGTTTGGCACCTACGGCACGCCGGAGGACGCGTACAGAAGCTCTGTCGAACTGATGCGCGCGGGTGCGCAGATGGTCAAGCTCGAAGGCGGCGAATGGCTCGCGCAGACCGTACGCTTTCTGGTCGACCGCTCGATTCCGGTGTGTGCGCACGTCGGCCTCACGCCGCAGTCGGTGCATGCGTTCGGCGGCTTCAAGGTGCAAGGCAAGACCGAGGCGGGCGCGAATCAACTGCTGCGCGACTCGCTGGCAATGCAGGCGGCAGGCGCGCAACTGATCGTGATGGAAGCGATTCCGTCGCAGCTCGCCAGTGAAGTCACGAAGCAGTTGTCCATTCCGACGATCGGCATCGGCGCGGGTGTGGACTGCTCAGGTCAGGTGCTGGTGCTGCACGACATGCTGGGGATTTTCCCCGGCAAGCGACCGCGCTTCGTGAAGGATTTCATGCAAGGGCAGCCAAGCATTCTGGCCGCCGTGCAAGCGTATGTGGGCGCGGTCAAGGATGGTTCGTTCCCTGGGCCGGAGCACACGTTCTGATGCGCTTGCACCGCTTGGATGTTGAGCCCGGCGCTGATTGCATGCGGGCGCAGGCGGTTCATTTTTGCTGATCCGGACGTGCGGCTCGCTGTACGGTTCTAGCGCACGATCCGCGCCGGCAATGCGCCGCGCAACGCGTTGCAGATCAGCAGCGCTTCGGCGTTCAGCACGTCCATTCGCGTGAGGACTCTTTCAGCCGCTTGCAGGTCCGACGCTTCTTCGAGCAGCACACTGCGCATCACACCGGGCAGCACGCCCGATGCGAGGGGCGGCGTCCACCATCGCCCCGCCAACTTCACAAACACGTTCGACCGGCCGCCTTCGGTCAACTCACCTCGCTCGTTGAAGAACAGCGTATCGAATGCGCCCTTCGCTTCGGCTTCGCGCCAGCCGCGATCGTAGTCCGCGCGGCGGGTGGTCTTGTGACGCAGCAGCGGGTCGGCGGCCTGGGTTGCGGAAAAGCCCTGATCGGGACCGAGCAGCACGCCGACGATCGAGTCCGCCAGCGGTGTCAGGACTGCGGCGAGGATGTGCACGGTGCCGTCCTTGCTCAGCGCGAGCCGCATGCGATGCGGAGTCTGCGCAGGTAGCGTCGCGCACCTCGCGGCAATCTGGGCACCGAGTGTATGGACATCATCGAGCCTGAAGCCGAGCGTCGCGGCGCTCGACGAAAGTCGTTGCAGATGACGCGCCAGATGCCGCACGCCTTCTTCCCGCGTCGCGTACATCGTTTCGAAGAGGTCGAAACCCGGCTCGGCGCCAGTCAGGAAATGCGCTTTTAATTTGCACTCCGCATATTCGTCGGCGGCCACGCTGTCGAGCACGATGCCCGCGCCGATGCCCATCTCGCCCTTCAACCCGCCGGTTTTCCCCGACCTGTTCAACGTCAATGTCCGGATCGCTACGGAGAGGCAAAAGTCTCCGCATGGGGATTCGTTGGAGACGATGGCTGGAGCCGGGGCCGCTGGCGCGGCAGCTGCATCTGCCGACCGGCCTGCGGCGCGAACATGCGTCGTGGCGGAAGGCCCGTCGAGCCAGCCGATCGCCCCTGTATAGAGTCCGCGCGGCGTGCTCTCAAGTTCGTCGATCAATTGCATCGTGCGATGCTTCGGCGCGCCAGTGATCGAGCCGCATGGAAAGAGCGCGCGCAGAATGCCGGCGAACGACGTGCCGGGCCGCAGGGCGGCTTCCACCGTCGACGTCATCTGCCAGACCGACGCATACGGTTCGACCGCGAACAGCGCCGGCACCTCGACCGACCCCGTCTGCGCGACGCGCGATAGATCGTTGCGCAACATATCGACGATCATCACATTCTCAGCGCGGTTTTTCGGGTCGCTGCCGAGAAATTCGGCAGTGCGACGATCGGCGACCGGATCGTCCGAGCGGGGCGCCGTGCCTTTCATCGGCCGCGCGCGCAACTTCTCGCCGTGCTTTTCGACGAAGAGCTCGGGCGAACACGACAACACCCACTGATCGCCGGGCAACGCGATCAGCGCGCCAAAGGGAACCGGCTGACGAGCTCTCAGGCGCCGATACAACGCAATCGGTGAGCCGAACACGTCGAAATCGAGCCGGTACGTGTAGTTGACCTGATACGAATCGCCCGCACGCAACGCGGCATGAATCGCATCGATGGCCGCGTCGAATTGCGCGGCATCGACGCTCGCGCGCACGTCGGCCACGCCCGCCACCGAGGGCTCGGCCGCGCCCTCGTCGCCATCCGCGAGCCACGCGTCGACCTCTTCACGCGAATGTTTGACGCAGCGCTCGAACAATAAAAAACGCAGCGTGGCATTGCCACGCTGCGTTTTCGGAGACACCGCCCTGATATCGAGGAGTGCCCGGCCAAATTCATAGTCGGCAAGCATGACGGCGTGCAAGCCGCCCCGGATGTCCGCCGCGACGCAGTCGCATACAGCCTCCAGTTGCGCGGCGTCCGCGCAGACCCGCTCACGCACGAAACCCGTGTACAGACGACTGGAACGGCGCGCCGGCGTCGCATCGCAATCGTCGAGCAACGCGAATACCGTGCCGCGCCTGTCAGTCGTCATGCCCACCGCCAACTTCCAACTGCTACTAATCGAAGAAGCTCTTTACGCGATCGAACCAGCTCTTGCTTTGCGGGCTATGCCGGGCGCCGCCTTCCGTCAGCGCCTTTTCGAATTGCTTGAGCAGATCGCGTTGCGACTCGGTGAGCTTGACCGGCGTTTCGACTTGCACATGCACGTACAGATCGCCGGCGATACTCGAACGCAACCCCTTGATGCCCTTGCCGCGCAGACGGAACGTCTTGCCGGACTGCGTGCCTTCCGGCACGGTGAAGCTGGCGCGGCCCGCGAGCGTCGGCACTTCGATTTCGCCGCCGAGTGCCGCCGTGGTGAAGGGAATCGGCATCTGGCAATGCAGGTCGTCGCCGTCGCGTTCGAACACCGAGTGCTGCTTGATATGAATCTCGACGTACAGATCGCCCGCTGGACCGCCGTTGATGCCCGGCTCACCGTTGCCGGCAGAGCGAATGCGCATGCCGTCGTCGATACCCGCGGGAATCTTCACTTCCAGCGTCTTGGTTTCCTTTACCTTGCCCGCGCCGTGGCAATGGCCGCACGGTTCGGGAATGTAGGTGCCGGTGCCGTGGCACTTCGGGCAGGTCTGCTGAATGCTGAAGAAGCCTTGCGACATCCGCACCGCGCCAGAGCCGCTACAGGTCGGGCAGGTTTCCGGCTTGGTGCCGGGTTTCGCGCCCGAACCGTGGCAGACTTCGCACGAGACCCAACTCGGCACGCGAATTTGCGTGTCGTAGCCGTGCGCGGCCTGCTCCAGTGTGATTTCCATGCTGTAGCGCAGATCGGCGCCGCGATATACCTGCGGACCGGCACGGCCACCGCCGCGCGCCGCGCCGCCAGCCGCCTGGCCGAAGATGTCGCCGAAAATATCGCCGAATGCATCGGCGAAACCGCCGAAGCCTTGCGCACCGGCACCGCCCATGTTCGGATCGACGCCCGCGTGGCCGTACTGGTCGTACGCGGCACGCTTTTGCGAGTCCGACAGCATTTCATAGGCTTCCTTCACCTCTTTGAAATGCCCTTCCGCATCCTTGTTGCCCGGATTGCGGTCTGGGTGGTGCTTCATCGCGAGCTTGCGATAAGCCTTCTTGATTTCGTCGTCGCTCGCGTTCTTTGCGACGCCCAGAACCTCGTAGTAATCCCGTTTCGCCATATCGGTTCAACGCCACTCGCGCAATGCGACGCGGTGGCTCCTCTTGAATGCTGGAGTCTCGCGACTCGTCCGGCCGCTGTTTTCACCCGTTTCGACACGGTTCAAAACAACGCCCTCCATAAAACAAATGTGCCCGGAGAACCCCAAAAGGCTCGCCAGGCGTGATAACCGCTCTTGCACATTGTTCGCCCGAAGAGGCGCGGTTCCTTGCGGTTCCTTGTGCAGCCGGGCCGCGCACATTGCTCTGTGCGCGGCTTTACGGTCGAAATGCGACCTGGCTTTAGTCCTTCTTCACTTCCTTGAACTCGGCGTCGACCACGTCGTCCTGCTGCTGGCTCGCGCCTGCCGGTGACGCACCCGCGCCCGCGCCCGTCGCGCCTGCCGCACCCGCTGCCGCTGCTTCGGCACCTTGCGCGGCCTGCATGTCGGCGTACATCTTCTCGCCCATCTTCTGCGACGCCGTTGCCACCACTTCGATCTTGGCTTCGATCGCGGCCTTGTCGCTCGATCCGCTCTTCAGCGTTTCTTCGAGGTCTTTCAGCGCGGCTTCGATCTTTTCCTTCTCGCCGGCGTCCAGCTTGTCGCCGTATTCGGTGAGCGCCTTCTTCGTGCTGTGGACCAGCGCGTCGCCCTGGTTACGGGCGTCGGCCAGCTCACGCAGCTTGTGGTCTTCTTCCGCGTTCGCTTCCGCGTCCTTCACCATCTTCTCGATTTCGGCTTCGGACAGACCCGAGTTCGCCTTGATCGTGATGCGGTTTTCCTTGCCGGTCGCCTTGTCTTTCGCACCGACGTGCAGGATGCCGTTCGCGTCGATGTCGAAGCTCACCTCGATTTGCGGCGTGCCGCGCGGTGCCGGCGGAATGCCTTCCAGGTTGAACTCGCCGAGCAGCTTGTTGCCCGCTGCCATTTCGCGTTCGCCCTGATACACCTTGATGGTCACGGCGCTCTGATTGTCGTCGGCCGTCGAATAGACCTGTGCGTGCTTGGTCGGGATCGTGGTGTTCTTGTTGATCATCTTCGTCATCACGCCGCCGAGCGTTTCGATGCCGAGCGACAACGGCGTCACGTCGAGCAGCAGAACGTCCTTGCGGTCGCCCGACAGAACCTGGCCTTGAATCGCGGCGCCAACGGCGACGGCCTCGTCCGGGTTCACGTCACGGCGCGGATCCTTGCCGAAGAACTCCTTGACCTTTTCCTGCACCTTCGGCATGCGGGTCATACCGCCGACCAGAATCACGTCGTCGATTTCGCCGACCTTCACGCCCGCGTCCTTGATGGCCACGCGGCACGGCTCGATCGTACGTTCGATCAGCTCCTCAACCAGCGCTTCGAGCTTCGCACGCGTGATCTTCAGGTTCAAATGCTTCGGACCGGATGCGTCCGCCGTGATGTACGGCAGGTTGATTTCGGTCTGCTGGCTCGACGACAGCTCGATCTTCGCCTTTTCAGCCGATTCCTTCAGGCGCTGCAGCGCGAGCACGTCTTTCGACAGATCGACGCCCTGCTCCTTCTTGAACTCGCCGATGATGTAGTCGATGATGCGCTGGTCGAAGTCTTCACCGCCAAGGAACGTATCGCCGTTCGTGGACAGCACTTCGAACTGCATTTCACCGTCGACGTCGGCGATTTCGATGATCGAGATGTCGAAGGTGCCGCCGCCGAGGTCGAACACGGCGATCTTGCGGTCGCCCTTTTCAGCCTTGTCCAGACCGAATGCCAGAGCAGCAGCGGTCGGCTCGTTGATGATCCGCTTCACTTCCAGGCCGGCGATGCGGCCGGCGTCCTTGGTTGCCTGGCGCTGGCTGTCGTTGAAGTACGCGGGGACCGTGATCACGGCTTCAGTGACCGGCTCGCCGAGGTAGTCCTCAGCGGTCTTCTTCATCTTGCGCAGCACTTCCGCGGAGATTTGCGGCGGCGCCAGCTTCTGCGTGCGCACTTCGACCCACGCGTCGCCGTTATCGGCCTTGATGATCTTGTACGGCATCAGGCCGATGTCTTTCTGCACTTCTTTTTCTTCGAAGCGACGGCCGATCAGGCGCTTGACCGCATACAACGTGTTCTTCGGGTTCGTGACCGACTGACGCTTCGCAGGCGCACCGACGAGGATCTCCCCGTCTTCCATGTAAGCGATGATTGACGGCGTGGTGCGCGCACCTTCCGAGTTCTCGATCACCTTGACCGAATTGCCTTCCATGATCGCCACGCACGAGTTGGTCGTGCCGAGGTCGATACCGATAATTTTGCCCATTTTCACTGATCTCCTGACTTTGATCGCTGCGAGAATCGCCCTGTTTGCGCACGCCGCGCTCGGTCGATCCGCTCTCAATTCACACCTGCACTCAACATAAGTGCGTCCGCATCGTTTTCAAGACCTCTTTTGCGATGCGGTCTTTAATTTTTTTCAATCGGCCGAACTTTTGCCTGCATCCGATCCATCTGCTTGCGCGCCACTTGCAGCGGTGGCCCGGATCTTTTCACGTGCGGCTCTGACTGCCGCCTCGAACTGCCCGAGGCCATGCCAGCCGGTCGCCCGGCCAAGCCGCTTGCCGCGGTGAAAGAAGAACCACGTGGGCACGCCGTGCAGCACGAACCGCCGACCTAATTCGCGGTGCTCGTAAACGTTGCTGTGAAACCAGCGCAAGCCGAGCGCACGGATCGAATCGGGCTGCGCCAGCATGGCCTTCTTGGCGACCTCGCAGTTGAAGCAGTCGAGACCCCAGAAAAAGACCACGGCCAGCTCGTCTCCCGCTTCGGCCAAGCCCGCGTCGAACGAATCGGCGCTCAACTCCTGCATCTCGAACACTGCAAACGCGGTTGCGCCGACGGGGATGTTGGCCATAGCAATGCCGCTGTGCGCGCCCGAAGGAACGGCTTACGAAGCGTCGTGGCGCGTTACTTCGGCGCGGCGACGGTCACGAGCGCGGGACGCAGCACGCGATCCGCAATCACGAAGCCCTTTTGCAGGACGGACACGACCGTGTTCGGTTCCTGGTCGGCCGGCACCACCGAAATAGCCTGATGGCGATGCGGATCGAACTTCTCGCCGACCGGGTTCAGGGCGACGACGCGGCCCTTCTCGAGCGCGCCGGTCAACTGCCGCAGCGTTAGTTCGACCCCTTCGCGCACCTTTTGCAGGTCGTCGGACGAATGGGCGACGGCCGCTTCGAGGCTGTCGACCACCGGCAACAGATGCTCCGCAAAGCTCTCGATCGCAAACTTGTGCGCCTTGGCGACGTCCTCCTGAGCGCGACGACGCACGTTTTCCGTTTCCGCCTTCGCGCGCAGGAAGCTTTCCTGCAACTCGGCGATCTTCGCCTGAGCTTCGGCCAGTGCGGCTTGGTCGGCGGCGACAGGCGTTTGCGTCGTGGCGCTCGCAGCCGCGTCCTGCGGTGCCGCAGCCTCGACGGCCTGGCGCGCGGGCTCGTCCGCGGGCGTGGGATTCTGGCTCGTCGGGTTCTCTTGCGTGTTTTCCATGTCGCTGAAAAGTCGTTAAAAGGTAAAAAACCAACGGTGGCGACGGCGCATGAAGCATGCCGTGCTCTGTGCGTTGCCAGAGAGCGACCTGCGCATTGGCGCGCAACCGGATATCAGAGCCGCAGATGGGGTCGGACAGACCCGTTTCAAGCGATGCGCCGCGTTCTTTTCGCACCGTTTCAGGGCGGCGGAAATGCCCCGTAACAACGATTTTTGCCGCGCAATCAGATTGAGATTGAGTGCGGCGAACAAGTGGCCTATGCTGCAATAAAGCATCGGGAAAGACGCGTTAACCCTAATCTGACGTATCGCTTACCGATTTAACTATTCCACCTGATTCGCCCGTTTCGTCCCGAATCTTCCTGAAGGGAGTACCGTGAAACTGACCTTTGCAATCGGGGTGGTCGCACTGGTACTTGTTGCGGGCACCACGACCATCTGCATGTCCGGTGCGGTCAACGACCGCACCACCGAGTACGGCGGTGTGCACGCGACCATGGAACAGCTGTTTAGTCCCCACCCGAAAATCTGTCGATGACGCGCCGCTGGCGCTTGGTCGGCCGCCCATGCAATTCGGCCGCCGGTTCGCGATATGTCCGGCGCCGCTCCTGCTCGGCCTGGCGCTTCAGCTTGCTCTCTGCGGTCTCCGCATAGAGCGTTTGCGCGACGCTCGCCGGGCCGCGCACGTCGCATACGCCGAGCACTTGCACCTGCCACACGAACCGCTCGATCTCGATCTCGACCAGGTCGCCAACATGCACGTCCTTGGCCGGCTTGACGCTGGCTCCGCCGATGCGCACATGCCCTTGGTCGACCGCGGCCGCCGCCAGCGACCGCGTCTTGAAGAAGCGCGCAGCCCACAGCCATTTGTCGATGCGCAGCTTCGCGCCCGCTTCGGTTGAAATGCGGTAGTTCATGAGCCTGCTCAACCTCCTGTGGCGTGCGGCACAGGCACCGCCTGCACCGGCCAGCCCTGCAAATTCTGCGCGACGATTTCGCCGAGCGCGGCAATCCACGGCTGCGACGCGTTCACGCACGCAATGCGGTGAAACTCCTTGCCGCCCGCATGCAGGAATTCGTCGCGCACTTCCATGCCGATTTCCTCGATCGTTTCGAGGCAGTCGGCAGTGAAGCCCGGACAGAACACGTCGGCACGCCGCACGCCCGCGGCGCCCAGTTCCTTGAGCGTAGGCGCCGTGTACGGCTGCAGCCACTCGGCCTTGCCGAAGCGCGACTGGAAGGTGATCCGGCATTCCACCGGCGTCAGTTCCAGCGCCTGCATCAACATGGCGCCGGTCTGCTGGCATTGCTCGTGGTACGGGTCGCCCAGGTCCAGCGTGCGCTTGGGCACGCCGTGGAAACTGAACACCAGCCTGTCGCCCGCCGCGAAATCCGGACGGCCATGGAGATGCCAATAGTGACGCACCTGCGCGGCGAGCGCCGCAATGTACGCCGGATGATCCGCGTACTGGCGCACCATGCGGATCTCCGGCTGGTTGCGCATGCGCTTGAGCGCCGAAAAAGCGTCGTCGAACGCGGTCGCCGTGGTCGACGATGAGTATTGCGGGTACATGGGCATAAGCAGCACACGCTCGGCGCCCGCCAGCTTCAACTGGTTCAGCATGGCCGGAATGCCCGGCGTGCCGTAGCGCATCGCGTAGTCGACCAGCACCGTGTAGTCGTTCAATTGCAGCAGGTGGCGCAGGGCCTCCGTCTGCTTCTCCGTATAGACGCGCAGCGGCGAGCCTTCGGGCATCCAGACCGCGGCGTACTTCTTTGCAGAACTGCGGCCGCGAAACGGCAGGATCAACAGACGCAGAATGATCTGCCAGAGCAGCGCCGGAATTTCGACCACCCGCGGATCGGACAGGAACTGGGCGAGATAACGGCGCACCGCGCGCGGCGTCGGCGCGTCCGGCGTGCCGAGATTGATCAGCAGCACGGCAACGCGATGTGACGCGGCGTTCTGCGAAGGCCGCTCGAGGTCAAAGCGCATAGGCAGCGGGAGTCACCGCTTCACGCGGAGATTGGATTGAATGGAAATTCATTATAGCGGTGCGGTCCATGGCCGGGTCCGCCGCGCGCCCCTGGCCGTTCGGCCGATTGGCAAGCCGCGCGCGCTCGCGCATCATGCTCGGCACGGCTCGCGGCAATGGAGCCGACCGGCAGCTATTGCTGGCTCAAGGTCAGAGAAAGCAGACGCGCAGTGATGTCGACAATCGGAATCACGCGGTTGTAGGCCATGCGAGTGGGTCCGATCACGCCGAGGGTGCCGACAATCTTGCCATTCACCTCGTACGGCGCGGTGACGACGCTCATCTCTTCGATGGGAACGAGATTCGACTCGCCGCCGATGAAGATCTGCACACCCGCCGCGTGACTCGATACGTCGAGCAATTGAAGGAGACTGGTCTTTTGGTCGAACACATCGAACAGCTTGCGCAGGCGCGCCATGTCCGACGACAGGTCGGCGACTTCCAGAAGATTGCGCTCGCCGGATATCAGCACGGTCTCGCCGGTGTCGGACTCGTCGGTGCTGGCCGTGACGGCGGCGTGCATCAGCGTCGTCATGTCGCCGCGCAGCTCGTCGATCTCCTCACGCAGGCGGCGGCGCACCTCGTCGAACGACAGGCCGGCGAAATGCGCGTTGATGTAGTTGGACGCCTCGACCAGTTGCGACGGCGAAAAATCGCGCTGCGTGGCCATGATGCGATTCTGCACGTCGCCTTCGGGCGTCACGATGATCAGCAGGATGCGCTTGTCGGACAAACGCATGAACTCGATTTGCTTGAATACGTGGCTGCGCCGCGGCGTGAGCACCACGCCGGCGAACTGCGACAGATTGGACAGCACGCTGGCCGCCGCGGCGACGATTTTCTGCGGCTCGCCTGCCTGCAGCGTGGTCTTCACGGTGCGCATCACCGCTTCCTCGTCCGCGGCGGATTCCACCGTCAGCATCGTATCGACGAACAGCCGGTAGCCGCGCGGCGTGGGGATCCGGCCTGCGGAGGTATGCGGACTGATCACGAGCCCCAGATCCTCGAGATCGGACATCACGTTGCGAATGGTTGCCGGGCTCAGTTCGAGGCCCGAATAACGTGACAGCGTGCGCGAGCCGACCGGCTGACCTTCGGCGATGTAGCGCTCGATCAGCGTTTTCAGGAGGGTTTGTGCGCGAGGATCTAGCATGACGAAAAATTTTAGCTCAATGACAGAACGACCGCGAGCGCTAACGATGCCTGGCCCTCACGACCGCACGACTGCTCGCCGGGACGCCACCTGCTGGGTGGTTGGGCGCTGCAAAGTCGCCCAGCACTGGATCCGTCGCGTCAGCAGCGCTCACCCACGGCATCTGGGGCACGCTTCAGGCCGCGCTCGCCGCACGTCGGTCGGCAGATCGCCGCAATGTTTTGGCCGGCGCACACATCATGAAGCCTTCACCATTCTAACGACAATCGCCGCATGCGCTCACGGCCTGCGCGCGGCGGCCCGCTACCGGGTCTGTGTGCGGTTCTTTTCAGGCCCTACCTATGGTGTAATGCCGGCATGCAAGTGACCAGCCAGTTCAAGACCGTCGCGCTCGTTGGGCGCAACAACACGCCAGGCATCGGGGAGCCGCTGACCGCGCTCGCTTCGTGCATCGCGAAGCGCGGCTTCGAGGTCGTGTTCGAAGCCGACACCGCGGCTGAAATCGGCGTCACCGGCTATCCGGCGCTGCGTCCGGCCGAGATCGGCGCGCGCGCCGACGTCGCCGTGGTGCTGGGCGGCGACGGCACGATGCTCGGCATCGGTCGCCAACTCGCGCCGTACCGCACGCCGCTCATCGGCATCAACCATGGGCGGCTCGGCTTCATTACCGACATTCCGATCTCGGACATGAGCGAGATCGTGCCGCAAATGCTGTCCGGCAAATTCGAGCGCGAAGAGCGCGTGCTGCTCGAAGCGCGCATCATGCGCGGCGGCACCCCCATCTACAATGCGCTTGCCTTCAACGACGTCGTGGTCAACCGCAGCGGCTTTTCGGGGATGGCGGAACTGCACGTCTGTGTGGATGGGCGCTTCATGTACAACCAGCGCTCGGACGGTCTGATCGTTGCTACGCCGACCGGCTCGACCGCTTACGCGCTGTCGTCGCAAGGGCCGATTTTGCATCCGCAATTGCAAGGCATCGTATTGGTGCCGATCGCGCCGCATGCTTTGTCGAACCGCCCTATCGTGCTGCCCGACGATTCGAAGGTGAGCATCCAGATCGTCTCCGGGCGCGAAGTGAACGTCAATTTCGACATGCAGTCATTCACCTCGCTCGAGTTGAGCGACACCATAGAAGTACGGCGCTCGCGTCACACTGTGCCGATGCTGCATCCCGTCGGCTACAGCTACTTCGCCACGCTGCGCAAAAAGCTGCACTGGAACGAGTACCCGTCGCACGAAGAAGACCCCAACCCCTGAGCGGCACAGCAACGCTGGAACGCTTGCGACAAAGCCCGCCGCTGCCGGACCCGAATCTCAAAGCTCATCAGACGACCTCATGCTTCGCCACCTCTCGATACGCGACTTCGTCATCGTCGCCGCGCTCGACCTCGAATTCGACAGCGGCTTCACTGTTTTCTCCGGCGAAACGGGCGCCGGCAAGTCGATCCTCATCGACGCGCTGGCGCTCGCGCTCGGTGCCCGCGCCGATGCGAGCGTCGTGCGCACCGGCGAGAGCCGTGCCGACATCACTGCCGAATTCGACACGCATGCCGACGTCGAGCAATGGCTCGACGAGCAGGCGCTCGGCGCGACGGCCGGCACCGGCGACGAGCACGGCGGCACGGTCATGCTGCGGCGCGTGGTGGACGCGAACGGCCGCTCGCGCGCTTTCATCAACGGCACGGCGGCGACGCTCGCGCAGTTGCGCGAGGTCGGCCAGATGCTGGTGGATATTCACGGCCAGCACGCGCACCAGTTGCTGATGCGCGCCGACGCGCAACGCGAGCTGTTCGATACCCACGCCGGCCTTGCCGACCTTGCGGCCAACGTCACGCGGGCGTGGCGCACGTGGCGCGAGAAAGTGCAGGCGCTCGAGCATGCGCAGACGCGCGACCGCGAGCTGCAGCTCGAGCGCGAGCGCCTCGCGTGGCAACTTACCGAACTCGACAAGCTCGCGCCGCAGCCGGGCGAATGGGAAGAGGTCAATAGCGAGCACCGGCGGCTATCGCACTCGGCCAATCTGATCGACGGCGTGCAAGGCGCGCTCGGCGCGCTGTCCGAGTCGGACGAAGCGATGATCACGCAACTTGCGTCGATCGTATCGAAGGTGCGCGACCTCGCGGACATCGACCCGGCGTTGAGCGACGTGCTGGCCGCACTCGAACCGGCCGAAATCCAGTTGCAGGAAGCGGTCTACTCGCTCAGTCATTACGCGCAAAAGCTCGAACTCGACCCGGAGCGGCTCGCGCAAGTCGAAAAGCGCCTCGACGCGTTGCACTCGGCCGCGCGCAAATTCCGCCTGCGACCTGAAACGCTGCCGGACGAGCACGCGGCGCGTCGCGCGCAACTGGCCGCGCTCGATGCCGCCACCGACCTCGACAGCCTGCACGCCGCCGAAGCCAAGGCCAAAGAAGCCTTCCTGAGCGAAGCGAAACAACTGTCGAAGGCGCGTGCCCGGGCCGGCACCGCGTTGGGCGCCGCGGTCACCACCGGCATGCAGGAGCTGTCGATGAAAGGCGGCAGCTTCGAAGTCGCGCTGATGCCGCTGCCCGAAGGCGGCGCGCATGGGCTCGAACAAGTCGAATTCCGCGTCGCGGGACATGCTGGCGTGCCGCTGCGGCCGCTCGCCAAGGTCGCCTCCGGCGGCGAACTCGCGCGTATCAGCCTTGCGCTGGCGGTCATCGCCAGCGCCGCGAGTCCGACCCCTACGCTGATCTTCGACGAAGTCGACACGGGCATTGGCGGCGGCGTGGCCGAAGTCGTTGGACGGCTGCTGCATCAACTGGGACAAGCGCGCCAGGTGTTGTGCGTGACCCACTTGCCGCAAGTCGCCGCGCGCGGCGACCACCATTTCCAGGTGGCGAAAGCGGGCAACGGCAAGGGCGGCACGGTGAGCAGCGTGATTTCGCTCGACAAGGCGAGCCGCGTCGAGGAAGTTGCGCGGATGCTGGGCGGCCTGGAAATCACCGCGACGACCCGCAAGCACGCGAAGGAAATGCTGGCCGCCTAGCGTGAAGTGGCTGGCCAAGCGCTCGTTCGGGGCCTTGCGAACTGGTCGATGCACGAGGTGACAGCGGGGATGACAGCGGGCAACGCGGGCCTCCTGCCCCCGCTCTTAAGCTAAATTCAAGCAACGCCCGCTCACCCGAACACCCGCTTCCACAACGCCAGCACCGCTTCACGCTCGGTGCTGACCAGCGCCGGATCGACCCGCGCCTTCTCCATCCCGTCCAGTCGCAGCGTGTGTTGCAATTTGCGATACCGGCGATACGCGGCGCCGACCGTCTCCGCTTCCGCCTCGCTCATCAGACCAAAGCGCGACACTTCCCGCAGCAACGCGATGTTGCCGGTATTGCGGATCAGTTCGGGATCGCTGGCCGCGTGCAGGAGCACCCAGTACTGCACGGTGAATTCGATATCGACCATGCCGCCGCGGTCGTGCTTCAGGTCGAACAACGCGGGCGTGCGGTTCGGGTGCCCCGCCTCGACGCGCTCACGCATCTCCAGGATCTCCCTGGCGAGCGGCGCCGCTTCGCGCGGCGTGGTCAACACCTGCTCGCGGATGGCCTCGAACTTCGCGCCGATCTCGGCGTCGCCCGCGCAGTAACGCGCGCGGGTCAATGCCTGGTGCTCCCACACCCACGCGGTGTTGGCCGCGTCGCCTTCGCGCAACTGGTAGCGGCGAAACGCGTCGAGGTCGGTGACGAGCAGGCCCGACTCGCCGTTGGGCCGCAGGCGCAGATCGACGTCGAACAACGTGCCGGCGCCCGTCGCTGTAGTCAGCCAGGTGATCAGGCGGCGCGTGTAGGTCGCGTAGACGTCGGCTGCGGCGTCGTCGGGATCGTCGTACAGGAAGATCACGTCGAGGTCGGAGGCGTAGCCCAGTTCCTTGCCCCCCAGCTTGCCGTACGCGATCACCGCGAAACGCGGCACCTCGCGATGGCGTTTCGGCAGCTGGTTCCAGACGGCCTCGAGCGCGACGTCGAGCACCGCGTCGGCGAGTTCGGACAAGCGGTCGCTCACATGTTCGACGCTCAGCTTGCCGGCGAGATCGATCAGCAGAATGCGGAATACCTCCGCCTGGTGCGCGTGCCGCAGCAGGTCCATCTGCTGCTCGACGCCGTCGGCGGCGGCAAGCCGCAAGCGCAGCGTGCGCTTGAACTCCGGCCAGTCGAACGGGCTGTTGATCGCTTCTTCGTCCAGCAGTTCGTCGAGCAATTGCGGATGGCGGATCAGATAGCCCGCCGCCCAGCGCGATCCGCCTAGCACCGACAGCACCTGATGCAGCGCCTGCGGATATTCGGTCAGCAGCGCGAGGTAGGCGCCGCGCCGGCTCACCGCTTCGAGCAGATCGAAGCAGCGTGCAAGGGTGTCGCCGCGTCGCTCGGGCGGCTCCAGCGTGCGCGCGGCTTCCAGCGCGCGCTGCGCGACGATGTCGAAGCGTTGCCGGCTGCGCTCGACGAGCCCCGCGTAGCGCGACGATTGCCACACCGCGCGCAGACGCGCGAGCAGCTCGCCAGGCTCGGACACACCGAGCTCGATCAGGCGCGCGCGCAACGCGTCGCCGGCGCTGTCGTCGGCGAGCGCGCTGCTCCACACCCACGCGGCCGCGCCGTCTTCGGGCACGCCACAGCCGTCGCGGCCGTTCATCTTGTCGGCGAAAATCTGGTCGAACTGCTGTTCGACGAATTCGCGATGCGCGTCGAGCCTTTCCATCAGCGCAGCGTAGTTTTCGCAACCCATTGCCTGAGCGAGCGCGGCGCGCTCTTCGGGATCGACCGGCATTGCGTGCGTCTGCGCATCGTTGCGGTATTGCAGCCGGTGCTCCAGTTCGCGCAGGAACCGGTAGGCCTGCGAGAGCTTTACGCACACCGACGAGTCCAGCAGCCCGTGCGTGGCCGCGTGCCGTAGCACGGCGAGCGTCGGCCGCACGCGAAAGCCCGCGTCCTGGCCGCCGCGGATCAGTTGGAACACCTGTGCGCTGAATTCTATTTCGCGGATGCCGCCGCGCCCGAGCTTGATGTCGTCGGCCTTGTCGGGCCGCATGGACGCACGGCGCTGCGCCTCCTGGCGAATCTGCAGATGCAGCGCGCGAATCGCACTGATGACGCCGAAGTCGAGATAGCGGCGGTAGACGAACGGCGTGACGATCGCATCGAGTTGCTTGTGCAGCCGTTGGGCAGCGTCGCTCGCGCTTTCGGACACGAGGCGGCCCTTGATCCACGCATAGCGCTCCCACTCGCGGCCCTGCACGTAGAAATACTCTTCGAGCATCCCGAGGCTGCATACGAGCGGCCCCGAGTCGCCGTTCGGCCGCAGACGCATGTCGACCCGGAACACGTAGCCGTCGGCGGTCAGGTCAGCGAGCGCGGCGATCAGGCGCTTGCCCAGGCGGGTGAAGAAATCCTGCGTCGCAATCGGCGAACGCTGGCCGCCCGCGGTCTCGCCATCGTCTTCGTAGACGAAGATCAGGTCGATGTCCGACGATACGTTGAGCTCCCGGCCGCCCAGTTTGCCCATGCCGACCACGCCCAGCACCAGCCGCTCGCCGTGCGGACCGCGCGGCTCGCCGTAAAGCGCTTCGAACTCGGCCGACAGAACCGCGAGTGCCCGCTGGATAGTCGCCTCCGCCAGATCGGTCATTGCGCCGGTGACTTCGGCGACGTCCGCTTCGCCCGCCAGGTCGCGCTCCATCACCGCGCAAAAGACCTCCGTGCGCAGTTGGCGCAACGCCCGTTTGAGCGCATCCTCGTTCAATGGCGCGCCGGCCGCGCCGGCGGCTTGCGCGCACAATGCGTCGAGGCGCGCGTCGAGACGCTCGCGGGTCAGCGGCGCGCACGCAAGCGCGGCGACCTGCGCCATCAGTTGCGGACGGGCCGCCACGGCGCGCGCTGCGTAGTTTGAATAGCTGGAACTCAGGGGAGTGGCGTCAGTCATTAATGGTCTGGCTCGCTCGTTGCGTGAATGGCGTTGTCCGGTACGCTGAAACACCCCGACCCCGCGCCGCGCGCAGGGCGCGAGGCGGCATGCAGACAGGGTTTGCAGGAAGTCCGCCGGCGCGATTGCGTGTGTTACATTTCGTCGTTAACTCGCAAAACTACCATACGCCCACCCGCCGCAGCATGTCCGAGCGAAACGAATCCGCCGACCCGCACGAAACCGGGCAGGTCCGGCCTGTGAGCGGAAACGACCACATCGTGCTGCGTCGGATCCTGCGTGTGGTTCTGACCTTCGCGCTCGTCGTCTATTTCATTGCAACGGGTCTCTTTCTTGGCTTGCGCTACGTCGTACTGCCCCGCGTCGACTCGTTTCGTCCACGCATAGAAGCCGCCGTCTCCGACAAGCTGCACACCCAGTTCACCATCGGCAAGCTGGCGCCGCATTGGAGCGGCTTTCAACCGGGCGTCGACGTCACCAATCTGGTCATTCGCGATCACGAAGGCAAAGCCGCGCTGACGATCCCGCGCGCCACCGCCACGGTTTCCTGGCACTCCCTGTGGCAATTCCATCCGGCGCTCTCCAGCCTGATCGTCGAGCAGCCCGACGTGCTGATTTCGCGCAGCAACGACGGCGTGCTGGCCGTCGCGGGCGTGCCGGTGCCGACCCGCCACAGCGGTAACGACACCTTGTCCACCTGGCTGTTGCGCCAGCAGGCGATCGTGGTGCGCGGCGGCGTGCTGCGCTGGCGCGATGCGACGCACCCTGCGCCGGAACTCGCGCTGCGCGATATTCGCATCGCCATTCTCAACGACGGCTACGACCACCGTCTGGCCATGCAAGCGCCCCCCGACGGCCAGGTGCTGCTGGGCCCGATCGATTTCCGCACGCACTTCCGGCATGCGCCGCTCTCCGCGATCGGCAAGCCGATCAACTGGACCGGCCAGGCGTACGTGTCGACGGGACCGGTCGAGCTGCCAGCGCTCGCGCGCTACGTCAACTTCCCGATCGAGGCGTTTGCCGGCCGCATCGACAACGCCATCTGGATCGACTTCACCGACGGCCAGATGAAGACCGCGACCGGCCAGCTGGCCGGCACGGACGTCGCGCTGCGCGTGCGTCCCACGCAGCCGAAACTGCTGCTGCCGATTGCCCATTTCTCGTGGCGCCTCGACGCCGGGCAGCGCGACTACCGGCTGCAGCTGACCGACATGCGCGCCGAACTGGGTCAGCCGCCCCTCGAGGACGGCACGCCGCTCACCCGCACGCTGACGTTCTCGGTGCTCAACGCCCGCTACCGGACCACCTCACAGCAGTACGGGCAGCTCATCAGCATCAACGGCGACCGGGTCGACCTCGGCATTCTCGCGGAATTCAGCCGCGCGCTGCCGCTGCCGCGGCGCCTCCTCAACAGCCTCGTGCGCTTCAATCCGCGCGGCCTCGTCGCCAACTATGTGATCGAAGTAGAGCGCGCCAAACCGGAGTCCGGCGAAGCAGGCAGCGACCGCCGCTCGGCCGGCGCCGAGCCGATCGAGCACTATCGTTTCAACGGCGATCTGCAAGGCATCAGCGTGGCCGCCCAGGAACCGCCGCCGGGGTTGACCGCGCGCAATCACCCGCGCGCGGGCATACCGGGCATCGAAAATCTGTGGGGCCGCGTCGACGCCGACGAAAACCACGGCACCGCGCTTCTCGACACGTCCAACGTGGCGATCACGTTGCCGGGCGTGTTCGACGACCCCCGGTTGAAGCTCGACCGCCTCCACGGCCGCGCCGACTGGACAGTGAAGCCGAAGACGCCGGGCGAGAACCGGCCGGGCTTCACCGTGAAGCTGGCCGATTTCGGCGTGTCCAACGCGGATGTCGCGGCCACGGCCAGCGCCGACTACAGCAACCCCGGCCACGGTCGCGGCTCGCTCGACCTGAAAGCCGATTTCCAGCGTGCGCAGGTAGCGCGCATTGCCCGCTACCTGCCGACCAGCATCAGCGAAAAACTGCGCATCTATCTGGCGCACGGGCTGCAGGCCGGCATGTCGCGCGGCGCGACGATCGAAGTGCACGGCGACCTGACCAAATTCCCGTACTCGCGCGATCCGGAGGCGGGCCTGTTCCATATCGTCGCGCCGTTCAAGGGCGGCAAGTTCGACCCTACACCCTACCCGCCCCGCAATATGAGGAACGGCACGCCGAACGTGTGGCCGCCGCTCGACGGCATCGACGGTGTGTTCGAACTCAAGCAGAACGTGCTGCGCTTCGATATCGACCGCGGGCGCTACAAGCGCGTCGCGCTGACCGGCGTCAACGGCAAGATAGACGACCTCGGCAACCGGGGCTCGAACCTCGTGATCCAGGGCAACGGGCGCGGGCCGCTCGCCGACATGCTCGACTACGTGAACGGCAGCTCGCTCGGCATCATGACCCGGCATCAGACGGAGAAGATCCGCGCGGAGGGGCCGGCCTCGCTCGCGCTCAAGCTGACGTTGCCGCGCACGCCGCAACCACATGTCGGCGTGGAAGGCGCGGTCGGCTTCCTGAACAACCGCTTGAGCATCCCGCAGGCGCCGCCGCTGTCGCAGCTGAACGGCCGAGTGCGCTTCACCGAGCACACCGCACAGGCCGAGCGGCTGTCCGGGCGGTTTCTGGGCGGCGACGTCCATGCGAACGGCGGTCTGCGCCAGGATGGGACGTATGCGCTGGCGCTCGGTGGCCATATTGCCGTCGATGCCGCGCGCGGCCTCGATCTGCATGGCCCGGCCGCGCAGGTGCTGGCGCGCATGAGCGGCAGCGCACCCTACGCGCTGAACGTGCAAGGCGCGAAAGGGCGCTTGCCGGAAGTGAGTGCGAATTCCGATCTGACCGGCCTTGCGCTCGACTTCCCGGCGCCATTCCACAAGCAGGCCGGCACGCCTATGCCGCTGCACTTCGCCGTCAACCCGTCCGGGACGCCGGGCGAAGTGGGCCTCGAACGCGCCGATCTCACCTTCGGGCCGATTGCCGCCGCGTATCTGCTGCGCTATCGGCCGAAAGCCGTGCCGACGGTCGTGCGCGGCGCGATCGGCGTGAACCGGCCCGCCGACCTGCCGTCCGAGGGCGTGGTCGCCGCTATCGACGTGCCCGCGTTCGACGCCGACGCATGGCGCGCGCTCGTCACCCAGATGCGCAGCCAGGGCGCGGCCACCGCAAGCGCAGTGCTCGCGGCGAGCGCGCCGCCGCCCGCACCGAACCCCGCCGTCACCCAGTTCCTGCCGAACCGCTTCGCGCTCCATATCGACACGCTGACCCTGCTCAAGCGCCACTGGGACGACGTGGTCGTCGGCGCGTCGCACACGGAGGGCAATTGGCAGGCGAACGTAGCGTCGAACCAGGTGTCCGGCCACGTGTCGTGGCTGCCGGGCGCCGCCCGCAACTCGCCCGGCACGCTGCAGGCGCGCTTTGCGCGCGTCGTGATCCCGGCCGTGGCCGACAAGGATCTGCTCGGCCCGGCGATGTCCGCGCCCGTGCAGAACATGCCGACGATCGATCTGGTGGTCAACGAGCTGATCGTGCGGGATCGCAACGTCGGCCGTGTCGAAGTCGACGCGCACAACTTCGAGGAAGACGGCGTGCCGGTGTGGCAACTCGACAAGCTCGACATCACGAACCCGGCCGCCACGCTGAGCGCCACCGGGAACTGGCGCACCTCGGCGTCACTGGGCGGCGCCACCGACGAAGCCACGCCGCGCCGCACCGTGTTCGATTTCAAGCTCGACGTGAAGGATGCCGGAGCGCTGCTCGAACGGCTCGGCCAGCCGCGCACGATCAAGGGCGGCAGCGGCTCGCTGGCAGGCAAAGTGGTGTGGCGTGGCGGCCCGGCCACGATCGACTATCCGACGCTCAACGGCAATTTGGCCATGGACCTGCGGCACGGCCAGATCCTCAAGATCGACCCGGGCGTCGCCACGCTGCTGGGCGTGCTCAGCCTGCAAAGTCTCGCGCGCATTGCCACGCTGGATTTCCGCGACGTGATGGGCGAAGGACTGCCGTTCTCGAGCGTCACGGGCACTGCGCAGATCCACGACGGCATCGGCCACACGGACAACTTCAGGATGGTGACCGCGCCGGCGCGCGTCGACATGGCGGGCTCCGTCGATCTCGCACAGAAGACCCAGGACATACATCTGCATGTCACGCCGACCCTGAGCGTCGGCGCCGCGGTGATCGCCGCGGCGGTCATCAATCCATTCCTGGGCCTGGGTGCGTTGGCGGCCGATCTGGCGTTCAGCCACTCGGTCTCGCACGTGTTCGCGCGCGAGTATGCGATCACCGGGTCGTGGACGAAACCGCACATCGAGCGGCTGACGGGCGATCGCGGTAAGATGGACGTTCCGGCTTCGGCCGTGGAAGCGCACTGAGCTTTCTCCGGGCCGCGCCCTTTGTCCCGTTGCCCGTCCGAAACAGCCCAGCGCCACAGCGACGGCCCCAGCCAACCCTGAACGACGTCAGCGGCGCGAGCGGTTCCAGCCGTCGCCTTGCCGGGAGTTTTCTGAAACGCTCATGAGCGAAACACACGCCTTCTCATCTCCGTCCGCCGCGGCGTCCAGCGGTCCTTCGGCAAGGACGTTCCGGGTGGCCGCGCTGCAGATGGTGAGCACGCCCGAGCCCGAACGCAATCTGGCCGAGGCGCAGCGCCTGATCGCCGAAGCCGCCGCCGACGGCGCGCAACTCGTGCTGCTGCCCGAATACTTCTGCTTCATGGGCTTCAAGGACACGGACAAGCTGGCCGTGCGCGAAGCCTATCGCGACGGGCCAATCCAGCGTTTTCTCAGCGACGCCGCGCGCCGCCATCAGATCTGGGTGATCGGCGGCACGCTGCCGATCACCGCGCCCGAAGTGTCGCGCGTGCTGAACACCACGCTGGTGTTCGACCCGCAAGGCACCGAAGCCGCGCGCTACGACAAGATCCATCTGTTCAACTTCGAGAAAGGCGAAGAATCGTTCGACGAGGCACGCACCATCTGCCCCGGCGGCGAGGTCCGCAGCTTCGAGGCGCCGTTCGGCCGTGTCGGCCTGTCGGTCTGCTACGATCTACGCTTTCCGGAACTGTACCGGCGCCTGGGCGACTGCGCGTTGATGGTGGTGCCGTCCGCGTTCACCTACACCACCGGCCGCGCGCACTGGGAAATGCTATTGCGCGCCCGGGCGGTCGAAAACCAGTGTTACGTGCTGGCCGCCGCGCAAGGCGGCAAACACGAAAACGGCCGCCGCACGTGGGGCCACAGCATGTTGATCGACCCATGGGGCGACATCGTCGCGGTGCGCGACGAAGGCGCCGGCGTGGTGGCCGGCAATCTCGAGCGTGCGCGCATCGAAGAAGTGCGACAGAGCCTGCCCGCCTGGCGCCATCGTGTGCTCAGTTAAAGCCGGCACTGAAACTGCGGCGCCCCGCAATCCCCCGAGTGAGTTGGGCGCTAACCGAATCCTTCGTATCGAGCAGAACATACTTCGCATGAACATCATCGAACCCGGTATCCGTAATCTCGCCACCGCCAAGGACATCCTTCTCACGCCCTACGGTCTCGACGAATCTCTGCTCACCCGCACGCTTGCCGAAATCTTCACGCACCGCATCGACTACGCCGACCTGTACTTCCAGGCAACCCGCAGCGAAGCGTGGAGCCTCGAAGAAGGCATCGTGAAGTCGGGTAGCTTCAGCATCGACCAGGGCGTCGGCGTGCGCGCCGTGGCAGGCGACCGCACGGCTTTCGCGTACTCGGACGACCTGTCGCCCGAAGCGATTCGCCAGGCCGCGATCGCCACCCGCGCGATCGCCAAGGCGGGCGGCGGCAAGCAGAAGATCAAGGTGGCCTCGTCGCTGACCGGCATTGCCGGGCGCGATCTGTACCTGCCGTCCGATCCGCTGCATTCGCTCGACGCCACCGCCAAGGTCAAGCTGCTCGAACGCATCGAGCAGATGGCGCGCGGCCGCGACCCGCGCATTCAGCAGGTGATGGCCGGGCTCGCGGGCGAATACGACGTGGTGCTGGTCGCGCGCAGCGACGGCGGCTTCGCGGCCGACATCCGTCCGCTGGTACGCGTGTCGATCACGGTAATCGCCGAGCAGAACGGCCGCCGCGAAATCGGCAGCGGCGGCGGCGGCGGCCGCTTCGACTACGGCTATTTCACCGACGAAGTGCTGTCGCGCTACGTCGACGACGCCGTGCACGCGGCGCTGGTGAACCTGGACGCCCGCCCTGCGCCGGCCGGCGCAATGACCGTCGTGCTCGGCCCGGGTTGGCCCGGCGTGCTGCTGCACGAGGCGATCGGCCACGGCCTGGAAGGCGACTTCAACCGCAAGGGTTCGTCGGCGTTCGCCGGGCGGATCGGCGAGCAGGTTGCCGCAAAGGGTGTCACCGTGGTCGACGACGGCACGCTGCCCAACCGCCGGGGTTCGCTCAACATCGACGACGAAGGCAATCCGACCCAGTGCACGACCCTGATCGAAGACGGCATCCTGAAGGGCTACATTCAGGACACGCTGAACGCGCGTCTGATGAAGATGCCGGTCACCGGCAACGCGCGCCGCGAGTCGTACGCGGCGCTGCCCATGCCGCGCATGACCAACACCTACATGCTCAACGGCGACCGCGACCCGCAGGAAATCCTCGAGTCGGTGAAAAACGGTTTGTACGCGGTGAATTTCGGCGGCGGCCAGGTGGACATCACCAACGGCAAGTTCGTGTTCTCGGCCTCCGAGGCGTACATGATCGAGAACGGCAAGATCACCTATCCGGTCAAGGGCGCGACGCTGATCGGCAGCGGTCCGGAATCGCTCAAGTATGTCAGCATGATCGGCAACGACATGAAGCTCGATTCGGGCGTCGGCGTGTGCGGCAAGGAGGGTCAGAGCGTGCCGGTGGGCGTCGGCCAGCCGACGTTGCGCATCGACCGGATGACGGTTGGCGGCACGGCCTGACCCCGGGCAGACGCATGTTTCGCGCATGAACAATGGCAAACATGCGGTTTTTCCGCATTTTAGTGCCCTGAAGCTTGTCAGCTCAGCCTGAGCGGGTTATAAAGTCACGCACTCTTTTCATCAGCCACCTCATTTCGCCATGTCTGCCAAGTTTTATTTTCACTTCTTTTGGTATCTCAGACCGCTGGCGGATCGAGAGGGGTGTTAGTGCATGCAGGACACCGAGAATTCCCGAAAAACCGCCAGCTAGCCTGGCGGTTTTTTTTCGCCTCACGCGCTGGAAACCGCATTTGAAGCCTAGTCGTTGAACATTTTTTGATTGTTGTCCGCTCTGGCACCGCTGCGTCATCACAGCCTTGGTTGCCCGCGCGAACACGCTACGAACCGATCCAGGAGAACAGCATGCCCCCGCACAACACCGACGATGTCCGCATCCGCGAATTGAAAGAACTCACGCCGCCCGCCCATCTGATCCGCGAATTCGCCTGCGACGAAACGGTGTCCGACCTGATCTACAACTCGCGCAACGCGATGCATCGCATCCTGCACGGCATGGAAGATCGTCTTATCGTCATCATCGGGCCGTGCTCGATTCACGATCCGCAGGCTGCGATCGAATACGCCGGGCGTTTGATCGAGCAGCGCAAGCGCTTGGCGGGCGAACTCGAAATCGTGATGCGCGTGTACTTCGAAAAGCCGCGCACGACGGTGGGCTGGAAGGGCCTCATCAACGATCCACACATGGATAACAGCTTCAAGATCAACGAAGGTTTGCGCGCCGCCCGCGAACTGCTGTTGCGCATCAACGAGCTGGGCCTGCCGGCCGGTACCGAATACCTCGACATGATCAGCCCGCAATACATCGCCGATCTCATCTCGTGGGGCGCGATCGGCGCGCGCACCACGGAGTCGCAAGTACACCGCGAACTCGCGTCGGGACTGTCGTGCCCGGTCGGCTTCAAGAATGGCACGGACGGCAACGTGAAGATCGCCGTCGACGCGATCAAGGCCGCCTCGCAGCCGCACCATTTCCTGTCGGTCACCAAGGGCGGCCACTCGGCGATCGTATCGACCGCGGGCAATGAGGACTGCCACATCATCCTGCGTGGCGGCAAGACGCCGAACTACGACGCGGACAGCGTCAACGCCGCTTGCGCCGACATAGGCAAGGCTGGGCTCGCGGCGCGTCTGATGATCGACGCAAGCCACGCGAACAGCTCGAAGAAACATGAAAACCAGATTCCGGTGTGCGCGGACATCGGCCGCCAGATTGCTTCGGGCGACGAACGAATTGTCGGCGTGATGGTGGAATCGCACCTCGTGGCGGGTCGCCAGGACCTGCAGCCGGGCTGCGCGTTGACGTACGGCCAAAGCATTACGGACGCGTGCATCGGCTGGGACGAAAGCGTCGCCGTGCTCGAGGGTCTCGCCGACGCGGTCAAGCAACGCCGGATTGCACGCGGCAGCGGCAATTGACACGCTGCCCCGCTGTTCAACTCCGTAGCAAAAACCGGTTCACTTCGTGCGCCGGTTTTTTTTAGGCAAGCGGACGAAGGGTGCTTCATCAAGGGTCCTGGTGAACAAGAAAACCACCAGGTTCACCATCGATACGCTCATCGAAATGATGTGCCGGATCGGCAAACCTGTCACGCTGGCCGTCGGTTGACACCGGCCTGGCTAACGTGAACAAACCGCTGCGGGTTCAGCCTGTGCTGCGTTCATGCTGCCACAGCACATCGGTGCCGCCGTCGACACGATTGAGTACGCGCGCGAGCACGAACAGCAGGTCGGACAGCCGATTCACATACTGACGCGGCGCCGCGTTGACCGGCTCCTGTTCTCCCAATGCAACAATCGCCCGTTCGGCCCGCCGGCAGACCGTGCGGCACACGTGCGCGAGCGCGGCTGCGCGGGAGCCTCCCGGCAGAATGAACTCCTTGAGCGGCGGCAATGCCGCGTTGTAATCGTCAAGCCAGTCGTCGAGTTGAGCGAGATGCCGGTCGGTAATCATCGTGTGGCCGGGAATGCATAGTTCGCCGCCAAGATCGAACAGATCATGCTGGATCGCAATCAGCGCCGCGCGAACCGTGTCGGGCAGCGCTTCGCACAAGAGCACACCGAGATTCGAATTGAGTTCGTCGACCTCGCCTATCGCGGCAATGCGCGCGCTGTCCTTGCGCACGCGGCGGCCGTCGCCGAGACCCGTGGTGCCGTCGTCGCCGGTACGGGTTGCGATCTTGCTCAAGCGGTTGCCCATGATGTCTCCCTGGTCTTCTGTGACGATGCGTCCGTCGAATATGGCTTGAAACAGGGTGCAGCAACGAGAAGCAGCGCAACGGCTCCTTGCGCCACCGCGTTTGTCCACGCGTTTGTCCATATTGCGCGCATCACGAAGTCGCCGCCATTATAGAAGCGATGGCCGGACCGACGCCGGCCTGGGGGCGACCGGCGTAAAATCCAAAGACCGGCTGCGAACCCGCTCTGGCCCAATATCAGGAGACATGCGTGAACCATCCCGTGCCGCCGGCCCCGCTGCGCCGGCCGTTTCCCGCTGAATTGCTCGACGCGCTCAAAGCTGTCTTCGGCGAGCGCGTCTCCGTTGCCGAAGCCGTGCGGGCCCACCATGGCCGCGACGAATCGCCGTTCGATCCTCAACTGCCCGACGCCGTTGTGTTCGCGAGCAGCACGGAAGACGTGCAAGCTGCCGTCAGACTATGCGGCGAGCACAACGTGCCGATCATTCCGTACGGCAACGGCTCGTCTCTCGAAGGCCATCTGCTGGCGGTGCAAGGCGGCGTGTCGATCGACCTGTCGGAAATGAACCGGGTGCTGTCCATCAACGCCGAAGACCTGACCGTCACGGTCGAGCCCGGCATCTCGCGCAAGCAGTTGAACGAAGCGCTGCGCGCCACGGGCCTCTTCTTTCCGATCGACCCCGGCGCGGACGCAAGCATCGGAGGCATGTCGGCGACCCGTGCGTCGGGCACCAATGCCGTGCGCTACGGCACGATGCGCGAGAACGTGCTTGGGCTGAGCGTCGTGCTGGCCGACGGCCGCGTGATCAAGACCGGAACGCGGGCGCGCAAATCGTCGGCAGGCTACGACCTCACGCGTCTGTTCGTCGGCTCGGAAGGCACGCTCGGCGTCATCACCGAAATCACCCTGCGCCTGTATCCGCAACCGGAAGCGGTTTCCGCCGCGGTGTGCGCGTTTGCGTCGATGGGGGATGCGGTGCGCGCGGTCATCGAAACGATCCAGATCGGCGTGCCGATTGCACGCGTGGAGTTCGTCGACTCGCTTGCAATCCGCTCGATCAACCGCCACTCGAATCTGACGCTACGTGAAGCCCCCACGCTGTTCTTCGAATTCCACGGCACGCAAGCCGGTGTGAAAGAGCAAGCCGAACTGGTGCAGGAAATCGCCGCACAGCATGCCGGCGAAGGCTTCGAATGGGCGACGCGTCCGGAAGAGCGCAGCCGTCTGTGGAATGCGCGTCACAACGCGTACTTCGCGATGCTGCAACTGAAGCCCGGCTGCCGCGCTGTCACGACCGACGTCTGCGTGCCGATCTCGCGCCTCGCCGAGTGCGTAGTGGAAACGGAGCAGGACCTGCAAGCATCGCCGCTGCCTTGCCCGATCGTCGGCCATGTCGGCGACGGCAACTTCCACGTCGCGATCCTGATCGACCCCAACAAGCCCGAGGAACTCGAAGAAGCCGAGCGCCTGAATCACCGCATCGTGCAACGCGCGTTGCGCATGGACGGCACCTGCACCGGCGAGCATGGGGTTGGGCTGCACAAGATGGGCTTCCTGCTGGAAGAACACGGCGACGTGGCCGTCGACACCATGCGCTCCATCAAGCACGCACTCGACCCGCGCAATCTGATGAACCCGGGCAAGATCTTCGCGTGGGCGGCTTGACGCGATCTCAGGCGCCGCGGCGTGGCAGCGCGGCCGCTGCAATAAAACAGCTTGCAACCAGAGCAAGATGGGCGAAACGCACGAGGAGACAAGTGACATGAACGCACCCGCTGAACTGACGGCCGACGTACTCGCCCAGCGCCAGCGCGAAGTCGTGCAGGCGCTGATGGCTGTTTTGCCGACCCACTGTCTGCTGTATCGCGAGGAAGACACCGTCGCCTATGACTGCGACGGCCTCGCCGCATACCGGCGTCTGCCGCTCGCGGTCGCATTGCCGGAAACGGAGTCGCAGGTGCAGCGCATCGTGCAGATCTGCCACCGGCTCGACGTGCCGATCGTGCCGCGCGGCGCGGGCACCGGCTTGTCGGGCGGCGCGATGCCGATCCGGCACGGCGTGGTGGTGTCGCTCGCGCGCTTTCGCAAAATCGTGGAAGTCGACTCGTATGCGCGAACCGCCACCGTGCAGCCGGGTGTGCGCAATCTGTCTATTTCGGAGGCCGCCGCCCCGTATGGGCTCTACTACGCGCCCGACCCGTCGTCGCAGATCGCCTGCACGATCGGCGGCAATGTGTCGGAGAACTCGGGCGGCGTGCATTGTCTGAAGTACGGCCTCACCGTGCACAACGTACTGCGCGTGCGCGCGGTGACCATGGAAGGCGAGGTCGTCGAATTCGGCTCGCTCGGGCCGGATGCGCCCGGTCTCGATCTGCTCGCGGTGCTGATCGGCAGCGAAGGCATGTTCGCTATCGTCACCGAGGTCACCGTCAAGCTGATCCCGAAGCCGCAAACCGCGCAAGTCATCATGGCCAGTTTCGACGACGTGGTGAAAGGTGGGGACGCGGTCGCCGGCATCATCGGCGCGGGCATCATCCCCGCGGGCCTCGAGATGATGGACAAGCCCGCCACGCGCGCCGTGGAGGAATTCGTCAAGGCGGGCTACGACCTGGATGCGGCCGCTATTCTGCTATGCGAGTCGGATGGCACGCCGGAAGAAGTCGCCGACGAAATCGTGCGGATGACAGCGGTGCTGCGAGAACACGGCGCCACGCGCATCCAGATTTCGCGCTCGGAAGCGGAACGGCTGCGCTTCTGGTCCGGCCGCAAGAACGCATTTCCAGCCGCCGGCCGCATTTCGCCCGACTACTACTGCATGGACGGCACGGTGCCGCGCCGCAGTATCGGGCCGCTGCTCGCGCGTATCGAAGCGATGGAGAAAACTTACCGCCTGCGCTGCATCAACGTGTTCCATGCCGGCGACGGCAACATGCACCCGTTGATTCTTTTCAATGGCAACGACCAGGACGAGTGGCACCGGGCCGAGGCGTTCGGTAGCGACATCCTGGAAGCCTGCGTGGAACTCGGCGGCACGGTGACGGGCGAGCACGGCGTCGGCATCGAGAAGATCAATTCGATGTGCGTGCAATTCTCGCCGGAAGAGCGCGACGCGTTCCATGCAGTCAAGCGAGCGTTCGACGCACCCGGTCTGCTGAACCCCGACAAGGGTATTCCCACCCGCGCGCGCTGCGCCGAATACGGCAAGCTGCACGTGCGCGGCGGCTTGCTGCCTCACCCGGAACTGCCGCGTTTCTGAGCTCCTCACCGCACATGAGAGGCCGCGTCGGCCGGCCTCTCACGGTGTCCCACCCTGATTACCCGATGCGGGTCCGCTCCTGGTTGCCAGCGAGCCCCCGCCCGGTACAATCAAACGAAACACAACGAAGCAGGGCACCATGGAAGAGGACGACATCGTCGCCGTATGGTCGGAACGCGTGCGTTCGGCCACCGCCGAGGGCCGCGCGTTGCGCCTGCGCGGCGGCGGCACCAAAGACTGGTATGGTCAGACGCTGGAAGGTGAGATCCTCGACACGCGCGCGTATCGCGGCATCATCGCGTACGATCCGGCGGAACTCGTCATCACCGCGCGAGCGGGCACACCGCTGCTGGAGATCGAAGCCGCTCTGGCCGATCACCATCAAATGCTGGCTTTCGAGCCGCCGCACTACGGACCTCAGGCCACCTTCGGCGGCTGCATCGCCGCGGGCATCGCCGGCCCGCGCCGCCCCGCGGTCGGCGCGGCGCGCGACTTCGTGCTGGGCGCCGTCATCATGAACGGCCAGGGGCAGAAGCTGCATTTCGGCGGTCAGGTGGTGAAGAACGTCGCCGGCTACGACGTGTCGCGTTTGATGGCGGGCTCTCTCGGCACGCTGTGTTTGATCCTCGAACTGTCGATCAAGGTGCTGCCGCGGCCGAAAGCCGAAACCACCCTCAAGTTCGACGTGAACGGCACCGATGCCGTGCGCAAGCTCAACGAATGGGGCGGCCGGCCGCTGCCGATTTCCGCGAGCGCATGGCGTAACGGTACGCTCGCCGTGCGCCTCGCGGGCGCCGAAGCGGCGGTCAAGGCGGCGCGAACGTCACTCGGCGGCGAGGTAGTCGATGCGGTGGAAGCAGAACGTTTCTGGGCCGGCCTGCGCGAGCAAACCGATCCGTTTTTCGCGGCTATCCCGCCGCAGGCAGCGCTCTGGCGTCTTGCGCTGCCCTCGATCACCGAGCCGATGCAACTGCCCGGTGCACAGCTGATGGAATGGGGCGGCGCCCAGCGCTGGTGGATCACCGACACCGATGCACAAACCGTGCGCATCAGTGCGAAGCAGGCGGGCGGCCATGCCACGATCTTCCGCACCGGCCCTGGTTACGACCGCAGCACGGGCGTCTTCACCCCGCTGCCCGCGCCGCTGATGAAAATCCATCGCGGCCTGAAAAGCGCTTTCGACCCGGCCCGGATCTTCAATCGCGGCCGGCTCTACCCCGACTTCTGAGCGACGCGATGCAAACCAACCTCGCGGACTTCATTCGCAATACGCCCGATGGCGACGAAGCCGACGCCATCTTGCGCAATTGCGTACATTGCGGTTTCTGCACGGCCACCTGCCCGACCTACCAGTTGCTCGGCGACGAGCTGGACGGTCCCCGCGGGCGCATCTATCTGATCAAGCAGATGGTCGAAGGCGCGCCGGTCACGCGCAGCACGCAGCTCCATCTGGACCGGTGCCTGACCTGCCGCAACTGCGAAACCACCTGTCCGTCCGGCGTGCAATACGGCCGGCTGGTGGAGATCGGCCGCAAGCTCACCGAAGAGAAGGTCACGCGCCCGCTGGGTCAGCGGCTCACGCGCCGGCTGCTCGCGAGCTTCGTGCCGAACAGCGCGGTGTTCACGCCGACGATGCGCCTCGGCCAGCATTTCCGCCGCGTGCTGCCGAAGAAACTGCGCGACAAGGTGCCCGCGCGGCAGCGTCCCCTGGAATGGCCGAGCGCGAAACACCCGCGCAAGATGCTGATGCTGGCGGGTTGCGTGCAACCGTCGATGATGCCCAATGTCAACATCGCGACGGCGCGCGTGCTCGATGCGCTCGGCATCGAAACCGTGATCGCGCCGGATGCCGGCTGCTGCGGCGCAGTCCGCCTGCATCTGGGCTACAACGATGAAGCGCTCGACGACCTGCGCGCCAACATCGACGCATGGTGGCCGTATGTCGAAGAAGGCGTCGAGGCGATCGTGATGAACGCGTCCGGCTGCGGCGCGACGGTCAAGGAATACGCGCACCTGTTGCGCCATGACCCGGCGTATGCGGACAGGGCGCGCCGCATCGTCGAACTGACGCGCGACATCGCGGAAGTGCTGCCGGACTTCGAAGAAGCGCTGACCGCGATCACGCGCCGGCGCGCCGTTCATACGGTGGCGTTTCATCCGCCCTGCACGTTGCAGCACGGTCAGCAGGTGCGCGGCAAGGTCGAGCAGCTGCTCACCGCGCTCGGCGTCGAAGTGCGCCTGCCCACGGACAGTCATCTGTGCTGCGGTTCGGCCGGTACTTACTCGATCACGCAGCCGCGGCTCTCGTATGCGCTGCGCGATCAGAAGCTCGAACGACTGCATGCCCAGGAGCCGCAGTTGATCCTGTCCGCGAACGTCGGCTGCATTGCGCATCTGCAAAGCGGCACGTCGACGCCGGTCGCGCATTGGATCGAATTGGTCGAACACATGCTGTCCGTATAATCCGGTGATCGCCATTCGCTGAGCTACCGGTTCCGTTTTATGCCCGACCTGACACACAACCTCGAAGCGGTGCGGCAACGCATCGCCTCGGCCGCGCATGCGGCCGGGCGCGATGTGGGCTCGGTCACGCTGCTCGCGGTCTCGAAGACCTTTCCCGCCGACGCGGTGCGCGCCGCGCACGGCGTCGGCCAGCGCGCGTTCGGCGAGAACTACGTGCAGGAAGCGCTTGGGAAGATCGAGACGCTCGCCGATCTGCGCGCGTCGCTCGAATGGCACTTCATCGGTCCGTTGCAATCGAACAAGACCCGGCCGGTCGCCGAGCATTTCGACTGGGTGCATTCGGTCGACCGGCTGAAAATCGCGCAGCGGCTCTCCGAGCAGCGCCCCAGCGATCTGCCGCCGCTGAACCTGTGTTTGCAGGTCAACATCAGCGGCGAGGCGTCGAAAAGCGGCGTCAGCGTCGCCGAGGCGGTCGAAGTCGCGCAGCAGGTCGCCGCGCTGCCGAAGCTGAGGCTGCGCGGGCTCATGTCGATTCCCGAGCCGGCCGGCGATATCAATGCGCAACGTGTGCCGCATCGCCAGTTGCGCGAGCTTTTCGAGCGGCTGCGCGAGGGCGGACTGCAACTCGACACGTTGTCGATGGGCATGTCGGGCGATCTCGAAGCGGCGGTGCTCGAAGGTGCGACGATCGTGCGAATCGGCACCGCGATTTTCGGCATGCGCGACTATTCCCACTGATTTTGGCGGCGCTCCGCCGCTCTTCATCGAACCTCATTCGGATCAACATGAAAATTGCTTTCATCGGCGGCGGCAATATGGCTGCGGCATTGATCGGCGGTCTCATCAAGCGTGGCGTCGCCCCGGCGGACCTCTATGCGATCGACCCCAACGAAGAGGCGCGCAAGCGCAATGACCAGCAGTTCGGCATCCGCACCGGCGCAACGGCCGACGCCGCGCTCGCCGAATACGACGCCGTCGTGCTGGCGGTCAAGCCGCAGATCCTGAAGAGCGTCGCCCAGGCGCTGGCGCCGCATCTGAGTGCGTCGCAACTGGTCATCAGCATCGTCGCCGGCATTCGCATGGTCGATATCTCGCGCTGGCTGAACGGCCACGGCCGCATCGTGCGCGTGATGCCGAATACGCCGGCGCTGATCGGCATGGGCGTGACGGGCCTCGTCGCAACCGGCAGCGTCGACGAGGCGGGCCGCGCGCTCGCGTCCCAGGTGCTCGGCGCAGTCGGTGCGACGGTGTGGTTCGACGACGAAGCCAAGATCGACGCCGTCACTGCGATCTCGGGCAGCGGGCCGGCGTACGTGTTCTATTTCATCGAAGCGCTGCAGGAAGCCGCGCGTCAACTGGGCATGGACGAAGCGCAAGGCCGCGCGCTCGCGGTCGCGACCTTCACGGGCGCGGCCCAACTGGCGGCAAACTCCGACGAGCCGCCGAGCCTGCTGCGCGAGCGCGTGACATCGAAGGGCGGCACTACGGCTGCCGCGCTGGCGTCGTTTGACGCGAGCGGCATCAAGGAGGCGATCGTCCGCGGCGCGCTCGCTGCCGATACGCGCGCACGCGAAATGGGCGACGAGTTCGGCAAGCAGTGAGCGCGGCTGAGGCGGCGTTTAGCTCGAGGTGCGGGTTTGGCTTGAGCGGCGCCTGCTGCTGGTCACGCTTTAGCATGACCGAAAGAGAGGACGCCGCAGGATGCCACGCACGAGTTCAAGTCGGGCCGGCGGGTACTGCATGTAAAGAAGCGTGCAAGCCGCGCAACGGAACTGGAGCGATGCAGCGTGCCGCCGCAAACCGCTGCCGCATCCGCGCGCAGTCACGCGTGAGCGCAGGCAGCCGCCACTGCGGCATCTGTGTCGACTGAAACGCGAATGCCGGCACGCAGCCACCACCGCCGCGCCGGAACGACTAGAACGAAGCCACCGCGTAATGCGCGGCAATCCCCGCAAACAGCGCGCCGCCGAGCCAGTTGTTGTGCCGGAATGCGGCGAAGCACGCCATCCGCTCGCGGTCGCGAATCAGTGCGTAGTGGTAGACTGCGCAACCCACCGCCGCCGCCCAGCCGAGCCAGTACAGCACGCCGAAACCGAGCAGCGCGCCGATACCCAGGTAAATCCCCAAGGTCAGCCCATAACAGAGCATGATCGCGGCCACGTCGAAGCGGCCGAAGGTCAGCGCCGACGTGCGGATGCCGATCTTGATGTCGTCGTCGCGATCGACCATCGCATATTCGGTGTCGTACGCGACCGACCAGAAGACATTGGCGAGCAGCATCACCCACGCCAGCATCGGCACATGGTTCTGAATTGCCGCGAACGCCATCGGAATGCCGAAGCCGAAGGCGATGCCGAGATAAGCCTGCGGAATAGCAAAGAACCGCTTGGTGAACGGATACGAGCCGGCGACGAACAACGCCGCCACGGAAAGCTCTTTGGTCAGCGCGTTCAGCGGCAGTATCAGCAGAAAGGCCAGCAGCGACAAACCCGCCGCCAGCGCGACCGCTTCCCATGCCTTGATCTTCCCTGACGTAATCGGCCGATTTTCCGTGCGCTTCACGTAGCGGTCGAAGTCTCGATCCGCGTAGTCGTTGATCGCACAGCCCGCCGAGCGCATCAGCACCGTGCCCACGGCGAAGATCACCAGCAGCGGCCACGACGGATGCCCGTCGGATGCAATCCACAATGCGTTGAGCGTCGGCCATAGCAGCAGCAGGCTGCCGATCGGCTTGTCCATGCGGACGAGTCGCAGATACAGCGGAAGTCGGGCGAACATGGCGGATTCGGTGAAATGCGAGGACAGTGCGGCTATTTTAAGGGATGCCGGCGGCGGCCAGCTTCCGCGCGGGCCAGGCCGCAAAACCGGTCTGCATTGGCAGCGAGGCACGACCGGCCGCGCCCGAAAAGAATAAAGCCTTCCGCGAAGGAAGGCTTTGTTGTACTTCAGCGCAAAGCGAGCCCTGAACGAACCGGCTCGCTCGTCGAGCCGAGCGCGGCAACGCAATGTGCTCAGGCCAGCATCGAACGCAGCATCCACGCAGTCTTTTCGTGCGTCTGCATGCGTTGCGTCAGCAGGTCGGCGGTGGGCTCGTCGTTGGCGGCTTCCGTCGACGGGAAGATCTCGCGTGCTGTGCGCACGACGGCCTCCTGCCCTTCCACCAGTTGGCGGATCATTTCTTCAGCGGCCGGCACGCCGTCCGCTTCGGGAATCGACGACAGCTTCGCGAAGTCCTTGTAACTGCCCGGCGCATGCACGCCGAGCGCGCGGATGCGTTCGGCGATGGAGTCGACTGCCAGCGCCAGTTCGTTATATTGCGTTTCGAACATCAGGTGGAGCGTGTTGAACATCGGACCCGTCACGTTCCAGTGAAAGTTGTGGGTCTTCAGGTACAGCGTGTAGGTGTCGGCGAGCAACCGCGACAGGCCCTCTGCAATTTTCTTGCGATCCTTGTCGCTGATCCCGATGTTGACGGGCGGTACGGCTGCGGCTTCTTTCTTGGCCATGATGACTCCTGTGACAAGTGATACGAACCGGTCGGCAAAATGACGGTCTTGCGAATGGCAAAGTCGATACATCGGACGCTCGACAGTGTAGCCTGGAAATCCGCTGGGTTCGCGCAAGCTGCGCTCCGCTGGCGAATGCGCGGCCCGCCTGTGATCAGCCGCCCAGCGCGTGCTGCAACGCCTGCGCGACGAGCACCGCCGAGCCGCCTGCGACTATCGCAAAACCGAGCGCCTGGCGCACCCTGACCACCTGTTGCCGTTGCGCACCGCGTGCGGTTGGCGAGCCACCTCGTGCGGCAAATATCGTCTGTATCATGATTGGGCTCCTGCTTCGGACTGCTTTATATCGCTTGGTATCGCCGCATCGCGCCATCGCAATGGAGGACAGCCAGCGTTGCAACAGACGGTCCGGCGAGAAGCCGATGCGCGGCGCGAACGCCGCCACGATGTCTTATCGGGTCAATAGGTGAGCCGGCGATCCATGGAGGCGACTATATCAACAGCTATCGAATATCTGTATTTGATTAATTTTATATATTCGATAGCCTTCGCATTCGACAGACGCGTTGCCAACCTCAGTTGACGGCGACGGGCAAATCGAGCTTTTTGACGCCCGGCAGTTCGCAGGCGTTGATCGCATCGCAAATGGCGTCGATTGCGGGCATACGCGTGAAGCTCTTGCGCCACGCCAGCACGACGCGGCGATCCGGCACCGGTTCGCCGAACGCGACGTAGCTGAGCAGGCCTGCGTCGATGCCGCCCGCATGCGGCTTCACTTCGTGCACCGACATGCGCGGCAGCACGGTGATCCCGACGCCGCTCGCCACCATATGGCGAATGGTTTCCAGCGACGATCCTTCGAAGGTCTTCTGGATGCCGTCCGCATTTTGCGAAAAGCGCATCAGTTCCGGACACACGCCGAGCACGTGGTCGCGGAAGCAGTGGCCGCTGCCGAGCAGCAGCATGGTCTCCTGCTTCAGATCGTCCGCGTCGATTGTCTGGCGGTTTTCCCACGCGTGCCCCGACGGCAGTGCGACGACGAACGGTTCGTCATACAGCGGACGCAGCATCAGACCCGTTTCAGGAAACGGCAACGCCATGATCGCGACGTCGATTTCGCCCTGCTTGAGTAGCTCGATCAGCTTGAGCGTGTAGTTCTCTTGCAGCATCAACGGCATTTGCGGAACGCGCTTGATCATCTGCTTGACGAGCGTGGGCAGCAGGTACGGTCCGATCGTGTAAATCACGCCGAGCCGCAGCGGCCCGATGAGCGGGTCCTTGCCCTGTTTGGCGATTTCCTTGATGGCGAGCGTCTGCTCGAGCACGCGCTGAGCCTGTGTGACGATCTGCTCGCCGATCGGCGTGACACTCACTTCGCTGGTGCCGCGCTCGAAAATCTGCACGTTCAGTTCGTCTTCGAGCTTTTTGATTGCCACCGACAGCGTCGGCTGGCTGACGAAGCACGCTTCAGCGGCCCGGCCGAAGTGCCGCTCGCGGGCCACCGCAACGATGTATTTCAATTCGGTGAGCGTCATTCGTGGACCAATCAGTGCAATGAGTTTGATAGGTTCTAGTTATACACCCATAGGGTCGGTTCGCCAACCTCTGCGTGGCGGCGGGCGGGTTGACTTTGCAGAAGACGTTTGGGGCGGCCGCCCGCGCACGGACATCGACGTCAAACCAGCGTCACGCCTTCAAATACTGCTCTCGCGCGCCGAGCCACCGCGCCAGATGCCGCATCACCACGTCGGGATATTGGTCGAGCAGGACGGCCGCAGCGTCGCGCGCGGGCTCGATCAACCACTGGTCGTTCTCCAGATCGGCGAACCGCAGCATCGCCGCGCCCGACTGACGCGCACCCAGAAACTCACCCGGTCCCCGGATTTCGAGGTCGCGCCGCGCGATCTCGAAGCCGTCGGTCGTCTCGCGCATCGTCTGCAAGCGGGCGCGCGCCGTCATGGACAGCGGTCCCGTGTAAAGCAGCACGCACACCGACGCCGCGCTGCCGCGCCCCACCCGGCCGCGCAACTGGTGCAGTTGCGCGAGGCCGAAGCGCTCGGCGTGCTCGACCACCATCAGCGACGCGTTCGGCACGTCGACGCCCACTTCGATCACTGTGGTCGCGACTAGCAACTGCACCTCGTTGCGCGTGAACGCATCCATCACCGATGCCTTCTCGGCAGGGCTCAGACGCCCGTGCACGAGGCCGACGTTCAGCTCGGGCAGCGCCGCGACCAGCGTCTCGTAGGTTTCGACCGCGGTCTGCAACTGCAAGGTCTCGCTTTCTTCGATCAGCGGACACACCCAGTAGACCTGGCGCCCGGTCAGCGCCGCCTCGCGCACGCGGGCGATCACCTCGTCGCGCCGCGCATCGGATACGAGCTTGGTGAGGATCGGCGTGCGTCCGGGCGGCAATTCGTCGATGGTCGACACGTCGAGGTCGGCGTAGTAGGTCATGGCCAGCGTGCGCGGAATCGGCGTCGCGGACATCATCAGCTGATGCGGCTGGAAGTCGCGCGCGCGGTCGGCCGCGTTTTGCCCGGAAGGTGCGCCCGCCGGGGGGCTCGCCTTGGCGCGCAGCGCGAGCCGTTGGGCGACGCCGAAGCGATGCTGTTCATCGACGATCACGAGCCCGAGGCGGGCGAACTCCACGGCGTCCTGAATGATGGCATGCGTGCCGATCACGAGTTGCGCGGTGCCGAGCGAGGCGGCTTCGAGCGCGGCGCGCTTTTCCCTGGTCTTCAAACTGCCCGCCAGCCACGCGACGCTCACGCCAAGCGGTTCCAGCCAGCCGCGCAGCTTGCGCGCGTGCTGCTCGGCGAGGATTTCGGTCGGCGCCATCAGCGCGGCCTGGTAGCCGGCGTCGATGGCCTGCGCGGCGGCGAGCGCGGCGACGATCGTCTTGCCGCTGCCCACGTCGCCTTGCAGCAGGCGCTGCATCGGATGAGGCTGGGTCAAATCCAGCGCAATCTCGCCGCCGACGCGCTCCTGCGCCGCCGTCAGCGAAAACGGCAGCGCCTTGAGCAAGCGCGCGACCAGCGCCGACTCATCGCCCTGCTTGCGGCGCGGCATGGCCGGCGCGGTACGCGCGCGGCGCTCTTCGTGCGCGCGCTTGAGCGACATCTGCTGCGCGAGCAGCTCCTCGAACTTGATGCGCACCCACGCCGGATGCGTGCCGTCGATCAACGCAGTCTCGTCGGTCTGCGCGCCGGGATGATGCAGGGTGCGCACCGCGTCCATCAGCGACGGCACGCCGAGCGGCGCGAGGAACGCGTGCGCGACGGGCTCGGGCAACAACTCCGGCAGCGACGTGCGCGCCAGCGCGTTGTCGATCGATTTGCGCAGATACGCCTGCGTGACGCCGGCGGTGCTCGGGTAGACCGGCGTGAGCGCCTGCGGCAACGGCGTGTCCTGGTCGACGACGCGCACTGCCGGGTGCACCATCTCCATGCCGAAGAAGCCGCCGCGCACATCGCCGCGCACCCGCAGCCGCGCGCCGATCGCCATCTGCTTGACCTGCGAGCCGTAGAAGTTCAGGAACCGCAGCACGAGTTCGTCGCCGGCATCGTCGTGCAGCTTCACCAGCAGCTGACGGCGCGGCCGATAGGCGATCTCGTTGTCGAACACGACGCCTTCCGTTTGCGCGATGCCGCCCGGCAGCAACTGGCCGATTGGCGTCAGCGAGGTTTCGTCCTCGTAACGCATCGGCAGATGCAACACGAGGTCGATGTCGCGCGTGAGGCCGAGTTTGGCCAGTTTGTCGGCGGGCTTCGCGCCGGCTTTGCCGGCGGGTTTGCCAGCGGCGGGTTTGCCAGCTGGCTTATCGCCGAACGGGTCAGCGGGCTTTTCAGGGAGATCTTCGCCGGCTCTTTTACCCGGGTCTTCACCCGCCTTGTCCGCCGTGTTTTCACCTTCAACGGCAGCGCTCGCCCGGTGCGTCTTCGCAACGTCCGCGCCGGTCTCGCTCACGTGCGCCGCCGCACCGCCGCGCATCCCGCGGCGCTTCGGTTCGGCGCCCGCTTCATCGGTAGCGGAGGACAATCGGCGGTCGGACAAAGGCATGGGCTGCTTCGCAAGTACAATATCGGCTGTCAAAGGTATTGCCGCCATACAGCGCGCGGGCGTGCGGGCCGCTCTGGCGTCCCGCAATCATAGCCGCCCGGCTCCGGCTTCGGCTCAATCCAGTCTCAATTCGCTTCCAGTCGTTCGCATGTTTAAGCTTTCCGATTTCGATTTCGATCTGCCACCCGAGCTGATCGCGCAAGTCGCGCTGCCCGAGCGCAGCGCCAGCCGTCTGCTCGAAGTGGACAACACCGGCGACGCAGCGCGTCTGATCGATCGCCGCTTTGCCGAATTCCCCGCTTGCATCGCGCCTGGCGATCTGCTGGTCTTCAACGATACCAAAGTCCTGAAGGCGCGCTTCCTCGGCCAGAAGGCCAGTGGCGGCAACATCGAAGTGCTGGTAGAGCGCCTCACCGGCGAGCGCACGGCGCTCGCGCAGATCCGCGCGAGCAAGAGCCCGCAGCCGGGCAGCACCATCCGTCTCGCCGACGCCTTCGACGTTACCGTCGGCGAGCGCGTCGAGCCGTTCTACACGCTGCACTTCCCCGCCGACTGCCTGACGCTGATCGAGCAGTTCGGCCGTCTGCCGTTGCCGCCGTACATCGAGCACGATCCCGACTCGACCGACGAGACCCGCTACCAGACCGTGTTCGCGCGAAACCCCGGCGCGGTGGCCGCACCCACCGCCGGCCTGCATTTCGACGACGCGCTGCTCGCGCAACTGGATGCCCGCGGCGTGGAGCGCGCGACGCTGACGCTGCACGTCGGCGCGGGCACGTTCCAGCCGGTGCGGGTAGAGAATCTCGACGAGCACAAGATGCATAGCGAGTGGTATCACCTGCCGCAGTCGCTCGCCGACAAGATCGCGACGACGAAGGCGCGCGGCCACCGCGTGATCGCGGTGGGCACGACCTCGATGCGCGCGCTCGAAGCCGCCGCACGCGACGCCGAAGCAGCCGGTCGCCCGCTCGCCGCGGCCAGCACGGAAACCGACATTTTCATCACGCCGGGCTACCGGTTTCGCGTGGTCGACCGGCTGGTGACCAACTTCCATTTGCCAAAGTCGACGTTGCTGATGCTGGTGTCGGCGTTCGCCGGTGTCGAGACGATTCGCGCGGCATATCGTCACGCGATCGCGCAGCGTTACCGGTTCTTCAGTTACGGCGACGCGATGCTGCTCACGAGGCGCGAGCCTTGGGCCGGGCCGGCCGCATAGCCTGATCAGCTTTTTGAGCTTTTCGCAATTCCCTTAGCCGCCGCGAAGCCTTCCGGCGGCGATTCGATATTCACGCCGGACTTGCCGATCCGAAGCGAGCGCCGCAGCGCTTGCTCCGGTCCCAGGCAAAGCGCTTTCCGGCAGCACAGGAGTTAGCCCATGACCATCGGTCATCGATTGCAAGAGACCGCCGCCGAGCGCCCTGCCAACGGCCTCAAATTCGAACTGCTCGGCACCGACGGCCAGGCGCGCCGCGGCCGTATCACGCTCACTCACGGCGCGGTCGAGACGCCGATCTTCATGCCGGTGGGCACCTACGGCACGGTGAAGGCGGTCCAGCCGCGCGAGCTGGAGGAAATGCACGCGCAGATCATCCTCGGCAACACCTTCCACCTGTGGCTGCGCCCGGGTCTCGAAACCATCGAGGCGCACGGCGGCCTGCACGGCTTCATGGGCTGGAAGAAGCCGATCCTGACGGACTCCGGCGGCTTTCAGGTGTTCTCGCTCGGCGAGCTGCGCAAGATCACCGAAGACGGCGTCACGTTCGCGTCGCCGATCAACGGCGACAAGCTGTTCCTGTCGCCCGAAGTGTCGATGCAGATCCAGAAGGTGCTGAACTCGGACATCGTCATGCAGTTCGACGAATGCACGCCGTATGCGACCAACAACGTACCGACCTCGCACCAGGACGCGGCCGATTCGATGCGCATGTCGATGCGCTGGGCGCAGCGCTCGATCGACGAATTCAGGCGGCTCGGCAATCCGAACGCGTTGTTCGGGATCGTGCAGGGCGGCATGTTCGAGGACCTGCGCGAAGAGTCGCTGGCCGGACTCGCGCAAAAGGACTTTCACGGTCTCGCGATCGGCGGGCTGTCGGTCGGCGAGCCGAAGGAAGACATGATGCGCGTGCTGAACCACATCGGCCCGAAGCTGCCGGCCGACAAGCCGCACTACCTGATGGGCGTCGGCACGCCGGAAGATCTGGTGGCAGGCGTCGCGGCCGGCGTCGACATGTTCGACTGCGTGATGCCGACCCGCAACGCGCGCAACGGCTGGCTGTTCACGCGGTTCGGCGACATCAAGATCCGCAACGCCGCGCACCGGAATTCGCTGCGCCCGCTCGACGAGCAATGCGGCTGCTACACCTGCCGCAATTTCACGCGCGGCTATCTGCATCATCTGCACCGCGTCGGCGAAATCCTCGGCGCGCAGCTGAACACGATCCATAATTTGCACTACTACCTTGAGCTGATGCAGGAAATCCGCGACGCAATCGACGCGAAAATGTTCGAGCCGTTCCGCAAACGCTTTCACGAAAATCGGGCGCGCGGCGTCGAGCAGGCGCCGTGACGGAGCGCGGCGGCGAATTCGACGGAACCATCCGGGCGCTTGTCGAACGAGACCTTACAATCCACTTTCGCGACCGTCGCAAAAGGCTTCAACGTTCGATCGCAAAGCCGATTCGCCGCGTCGACGCAGGTTCGGCCAGTGGTAGAATAACCGGCTGATTTTTTTGATAGTTTGACTGATAACGGAGAGACCAACGTGTCGTTCATTTCCAATGCCTTTGCCCAAGGCACAGCAACAGGTGGCATTGAATCGAACCTGATGAGTTTCCTGCCGCTGATCCTGATGTTCGGCGTGCTGTACTTCATCATGATTCGTCCGCAAATGAAGCGCCAGAAGGAACATCGCAACATGCTCGCGGCGATGGCCAAGGGCGACGAAGTGGTGACCAACGGCGGCATCGTCGGCAAGGTGACCAAGGTGGGCGAAGCTTACGTCGGCGTCGAGATCTCGGCAGGCACGGAAATCACCGTGCAAAAAGCGTCGGTCACGACGATTCTCCCGAAGGGCACGATCAAGTCGCTGTAAGGCCTGCTCTCTCGCGTCCGGCGCGGCCTCGCCGGCGGGGCACGCCATCGCATGCCAATCCGCCCGCGCTCATCGCCGGACGCATCGCTTCCAAGCCAACCTTCCGTTGGACCGCTCATGAATCGCTACCCCCTGTGGAAATACGCCGTGATGCTGGTGGCTCTGGTCATCGGCCTCCTGTACACGCTGCCCAACCTGTTCGGCGAAGCGCCGGCGGTGCAGGTGTCGAGCGGCAAGGCAACAGTCAAGCTAGACTCGGGCACGCTGGCTGCAATCGAAGCCGCGCTCGCCGCCAACCAGATCAAGCCGACCGCCGTCACGTTCGACAACTCCGCGACCAACGCGAACGTTCGCGTGCGCCTCACGGACACCGACACGCAATTGCGCGTGAAGGACCTGCTGCAAAAGACACTGAACAGCGACCCGACCGATCCGCAGTTCGTCGTCGCGCTCAACCTGCAAAGCGCTTCGCCGACGTGGCTGTCCGCGCTGCATGCGCTGCCGATGTACCTCGGTCTCGATCTGCGCGGCGGCGTGCACTTCCTGCTGCAAGTGGACATGGCCGGCGCGCTCAACAAGAAGCTCGACTCGGACGCGTCGGACGTGCGCACCATGCTGCGCGAAAACAACGTGCGCGACGGCGGCGTGGATCGCGTCGGCCAGTCGGTGGTGGTCAAGCTGGCCGATCAGGCTACGGCGGACGCGGCGCTCAAGCTGCTCGGCCGCAACATCAGCGAACTGCAGTGGGCTTCGCAGCCGGGCCAGGACGGCGGCGTGCAACTGGTCGGCACGTTCACGCCGGCAGTGCAACGCGCTGTAGAAGACGCCGCGCTCAAGCAGAACATCACGACGCTGCATAACCGCGTGAACGAACTGGGCGTGGCTGAGCCCGTGATCCAGCAGCAAGGCGCGGACCGCATCGTAGTCGAGCTGCCGGGCGTGCAGGACACGGCGAAGGCGAAAGACATCATTGGCCGCACCGCGACGCTCGAAGCGCGCCTCGCCGATCCGGTCAATACGCATCCGAATCCGTCCGACCCCGTGCCGCCGGGCGACGAGCTGTTCACGCAAGGCAACCAGACGCCGGTGCTGCTGCGCAAGCAGGTCATCTTCACTGGCGACCGGATCATCGACGCGTCGGCGGGCTTCGACGAACATCAGCGTCCGTCGGTCAACCTGCGCCTCGACTCGGCCGGCGGCCGCGCGTTGCGCAGCGTGTCGCGCGACAACATCGGCAAGCCGATGGCGATGGTGCTGTTCGAACACGGCAAGGGTGAAGTGCTGACGGTGGCGACCATCCAGTCGGAACTGGGCGACCGCTTCCAGATCACCGGCCAGCCCACGCCGCAAGCCGCCGCCGATCTCGCGCTGCTGCTGCGCGCCGGTTCGCTGGCCGCGCCGATGGAGATCATCGAAGAACGCACCATTGGTCCGAGCCTCGGCGCCGACAACATCAAGAAGGGCTTCCACTCGGTGGTGTGGGGCTTCGCGGCAATCGCCGTGTTCATGATCGCGTACTACATGCTGTTCGGCGTGATCTCGATGATCGGCCTGTCCGTGAACCTGCTGCTGCTGATCGCGGTGCTGTCGATGCTGCAGGCCACGCTGACCTTGCCGGGCATCGCCGCTATCGCGCTCGCGCTCGGTATGGCGATCGACGCGAACGTGCTGATCAACGAACGTGTGCGTGAAGAACTGCGCCACGGCGCGCCGCCGCAACTGGCGATCCAGAACGGCTATGCGCACGCCTGGGCGACGATTCTCGACTCGAACGTCACCACGCTGATCGCCGGTCTCGCGCTGCTCGCCTTCGGCTCCGGCCCGGTGCGCGGCTTTGCGATGGTCCACTGTATCGGCATCCTGACGTCTATGTTCTCTGCGGTGTTCTTCTCGCGCGGCCTGGTCAACTTCTGGTATGGCGGCAAGAAGAAGCTGAAGTCGCTGGCGATCGGCCAGGTGTGGCGTCCGGAAACCGCGCCCGCGGGCTCGGCCGCGTACCTCGGCACCAACGACGCGGCAACCGACACCGCGCAAGCCGTCGCTGCGGTCACCGCGAAGCGCAAGGCCCCGGCCAGTGCCCAGGCGCGCGCCGGCAAGCCGAGCGTGCGCCGCCGCAACGCGGCGGCTTCGTCGCCGGGTTCATCCAATACGCCGCAGAAACCGGGTTCATCCCGCTGAGTCCCGGAGAACAAGACCATGGAATTTTTCCGTTTTCGCAAAGACATTCCGTTCATGCAGCGTGCGTTGATCTTCAACGCGATTTCGCTGCTGACGTTCCTCGCCGCGGTGTTCTTCCTCGTGCATCGCGGGCTGCATCTGTCGGTGGAGTTCACGGGCGGCACCGTGATCGAAGTGCAGTACCCGGGCGCGGCGCCACTGGACCCGGTGCGCGCCACCCTCGGCAAGCTCGGTTACGCCGACGCTCAGGTGCAAAACTTCGGCACGTCGCGCGACGTGCTGATCCGTCTGCCGCTCAAGCAGGGCCTCACGTCGGCGCAACAGAGCGACCAGGTGATGAGCGCGCTCAGGGCCGACACCCCGCAGGTGCAGTTGCAGCGCGTGGAGTTCGTCGGCCCGCAGGTCGGCAAGGAACTCGCCACCGACGGCCTGCTCGCGCTCGCGTGCGTGGTGATCGGCATCGTGATCTACCTGTCGTTCCGCTTCGAATGGAAGTACGCGGTGGCCGGCGTGATCGCGAACTTGCACGACGTGGTGATCATTCTCGGCTTCTTTGCGTTCTTCCGGTGGGAGTTCTCGCTCTCGGTGCTGGCCGCGGTGCTCGCCGTGCTCGGCTATTCGGTGAACGAGTCGGTCGTCATCTTCGACCGGATTCGCGAGACGTTCCGCCGCGAACGCAAGCTGACCGTGATCGAGGTGATCAACCACGCGATCACCAGCACGATGTCGCGAACCATCATCACGCACGGCTGCACGCAGATGATGGTGCTGTCGATGTTCCTCTTCGGCGGCCCGACGCTGCACTACTTCGCTCTGGCGCTGACGGTCGGTATTCTGTTCGGTATTTATTCGTCGGTGTTCGTCGCCGCCGCCCTCGCGATGTGGCTCGGCGTGAAGCGCGAAGATCTGCTGAAGGACAGGAAGGACCGCCCCGATCCGAACGATCCAAATGCGGGTGCGCAAGTGTGATTCTGCTATAGCAGCGGACTTCGCGAATGCACGAGGCCGGTTCACGATGAACCGGCCTTGTGCGTTTACCGCCGCCTCCATCCGGTGTCAGCGAAATCCCAGCTTGCGACGCGCCGCCATCAACGCCACCAGACTCACCGCTGCGGCGAAGATCAGGTAGTAGCTCGGCGCTGCTTTCGAACCCGTGGCACCGATCAGCCACGCGATGATGAACGGCCCAAACCCGCCGAAGATCGTCACCGCGATGTTATAGGCGAGCGACATGCCGGTCGTGCGCGTTTGCACCGGGAACATCTCGGACAGCAAACCCGGCAGCGCCGCGAAGTAGCCGGTCATCAGAAACCCGAGCACGATTTGCATGACCATCAGCGTGCCGAAGCTCGGATGCGCGATCAGATAGACAAAGGCCGGGTAGATCAGCACGAGCAGCAGCAGCGCCGGGACCAGCATGAGGGTGGTGCGCCCGTGCCGGTCCGACAGATGACCGATGATCGGCGAAAACACCATCTGGATTGCGCCGGTCAGCGCGATCGCCGCGAACGCCACCGACGGCGCCAGTCCCAACTGCTTCACCCCATAGGTCGGCATGAACAGCACCAGATACGTCGACACGGTGCCGAGCACCACCACGCCGATCGCGATCAGAAGCCGCAGTTTCTGGCTCGTGAAGGTGTCGCGCAAGGGCGTCGTGGTCGCTTGCGCCGCGAGGAACTCGGGCGTTTCGTCGAGCTTGGTGCGAATGTACCAGGCGACCGGCCCGATCAGCAGACCGAAAACGAACGGCACCCGCCAGCCCCATGACGTCATCTGTTCGGGCGCGAGGCTCCCGGTGAGCAGCACGCCGAAGCCGGCGGCGAGCAGCGTCGTCAGACCCTGGCTCGCCACTTGCCAACTCGCGAAGAAGCCGCGCCGCCCGGGCACGTGTTCGGCCAGAAAAGCGGTTGCGCTGCCGAACTCGCCGCCGGCCGAAAAGCCCTGCATCAGACGCGCGATCACGAGGATGACCGGTGCGGCAAGGCCGATGCTCTGGTAGGTCGGCAAGATTGCGATGATCAGCGTGCCGCTCATCATCAGCAGGATCGACAGCGTAAGCGCCGCCTTGCGCCCGACGCGGTCCGCGTAAGCGCCGATCACGATCGCCCCGAGCGGCCGCATGAAGAACGACACACCGAAGGTGCCGAGCGTCAGCAGCAGCGAGACCGTGTCGTTGCCGGCCGGAAAAAACAGCTTCGCGATGGTCACCGCGAAAAAGCCGTACACCACCAAGTCGAACCATTCGAGCGCGTTGCCGATCGACGCCGCGATCACCGCGCGCCATGAATTGCGCCGGCTTCCCACGATGCCTGCTGCTGTCGTTGCGTTCATCCAGATCTCCAGTTCGCGCGAAATATTATCGATGCGGGCTTGGTACGCCCGATAATGCCCGACCGGATACGCGCATAGCCGGTGCGACGTCAGCGCTATATTTAACTGGAAAATGGATTCGACGCGAGCGGCAGATTGGATGCGATGCCGCAAAAGGCGTCCGTCGCCGCATGACGCGCGCAAAAAAACCGCTTCGTCGCAAGGCGAACGAAGCGGTTTTTAGCGTTGCGGCGCAACCCGCGCAAGCGATCCGATACCGATACCTGTACCGGAATGCGCGAGACTTACTCAAGCGCTCATTGCTTGATGCCCTCGGACTGGATATGCAGCTTCGTCTCCATGTTGAAGCCGTACTTGGTGCCGAAATCCATCCCGTAGTCGGCGCGGTTGAATTGCGCGCTCGCTTCTACGCCGCACACTTCGCGCTTGAGCAGCGGGTGCTGCATGCACTTGAATGACTCCACCTTCAGATTGAGCGGCTTGGTCACGCCGTGCATCGTCAGGCTGCCGATCACTTCCACCGGTTTGTCGCCATCGAACTTGATGTCGGTGCCCTTGTAGGTCACCGCCGGATACTTGGCCACGTCGAAGAAAGCATCCGTTTTCAGATGATCGTCGAGCTTGCTGTTGCCGGTCTGCACCGAAGCGGGATCGACGGTCACGTCGACGGTACCGGTCTTCGCTGCGCGGTCGAGCGTCACGGTGCCGGAGCTTTTAGTGAACTTGCCGCGCCATGTGGACAAACCGCCGAAATGATCCGCATCGAAACTCGGATACGTGTGCGTCGGATCGAGCTGATAGGTGTCGGCGGCAAACGCGCCGAGCGAGAAGGACGAAGCGAGTGCTGCAACAGCGATCAACGTGCGTGTTTTCAATTCATGCTCCTGGTTTTGCTGAAATATAGCCGCGCCCGCAAGGCGCAGCGGACATCGGGCTCGCCAAACGCGTCACTTGTGCGCGGCGACGATATGAAATTTGATCACCACGTCATCGGCGACCACCGACGTGTCTTTCCACTCACCGGTGCCGATGTCGAATTGCGAGCGCTTGATCGGCAACGAGCCGTCGAATAATTGCGTCGCCCCCTGCTGGCTCACCGTGACCGGCACGACCACTGTCTGCGATTTGCCCTTGATGGTCAGCTTGCCGGTCACCTTGAACTGATTGCCGCCGGCCGGCACGATCGAGCTCGACACAAAGGTAGCGCTCGGATAGGCCTTCGCGTCGAACCACTCCTTGCCGCGCACCTGGTCGTTGTAGCTTTCGTCGCCGAGATCGTAGCTCGCCACGTCGATGCTCAGTTGCGCGCTGCCGTCGGCCGGCTTCGCCGGATCGAACTTGACCTGCGCATTGAATTTGCCGAACTTGCCTTCCACCGGCACGTTCATCTGCTTCGAAGTGGCCGTCACGGAACTCTTCCCGACGTCCACTTGCGCGAGCGCGCTGCCGGCCGCGGTCAGCGAGGCCGCGGCGAACGCAGCGAGCATGTAGCGATAAAACGAGACCTTCATATTTGTCCTTATTTGAGGAAAGGGAGCATGCGCGACAGCAGGCCGTCACGATCCAGCCATTGATGCTTGAGCGCACCGGCCACATGCAGCGCAACCAGCACGAGCAACGTGTAATTCAGCGCGATGTGCACGTTCTTGAGCAGCTCCTTCAGGTGCGGGTCCGGCGCGATCAGACGCGGCAGCGGAATCAGCCCGAGATACACCACCGGTACGTTCGCCGCCGAGCTGAACAGATAGCCCGAAGCCGGAATCGCGATCATCAGCACGTACAGCAGCAGATGCACGAGGTGGGCCGCGCCGCGCTGCCAGGCGGGCATACGGCGCGGCAGCGCCGGGGACGCGTGCGTCGCGCGCCACAGGATGCGCAGGATGGCGAGCGCGAACACCGTCACGCCGATCCATTTATGCCAGGAGAAATAGCGCAGCTTGGTGGGGGTGAAGCCCGGGATATCGGTCATCACCCAGCCGAGCGCGAAACCGCACACGATCAGAAGCGCGATCAGCCAGTGAAAGGCAATCGCAGTGCGCGTGTACGACTCCCGACTGCCGAATGAAGGATTAAGTGCCATGACTGATCAACACGAGCTAAGAGAGGTTAACGGCGCAGCTTGCCCTGCTATTCCCCCGCCCCAATGCGGCGAGCATCGGTGCTTGCGGTCAGGTCTTGTCGGCTGCGGTACACGCCAAGGCCGCCATGCTACCCCATACGCAAAAAGCCGGCCGAGCAGCCCCCAGGCGAGGCTGTCCGAACCTGGCAGCGCTGCGTTGGCTGCTGTCGCAAAATAAGGGACGGTGGCGGTGAACGAGGCCCAGTCGCGTAAGACTTTCGTATGCCGAGGCCGTCGCCGTGAGCGCGCGCGGCCCGCGCCGGAGGTGGGTCAGCGCGGCCGGGACGCCGCGTTTGGTACTATTGCTCGGCACTTGCTCCACACTCCGCCGGACAGGCTCCCGAAGATTCGATGTCGACCGCCGCCGCTCACTCCGTTAGTCCTTCTGCCGATGGAACATGACAACCTGATCGCGTGCCATGAATGCGATACGCTGTTCCGCAAGCCACGGCTTGTGGGACGCACAACCGCGCGCTGTCCGCGCTGCCGGGCGACGCTCTATCGCGGCGTGTCGCGCAAGCTCGACAACATCTGCTCGATGACGCTGGCCGCGCTGATCACCTTCATGATTGCGCAGGCCTTTCCGATCGTCGAACTGGAAACCAACGGCATCACCTCGCAGACCACGCTGTTCGGCGCACTCGTCGCGCTCTGGGGCGAGGACATGCAGATCGTCGCGGTGATGGTGTTCTGCTCGACCATTCTCTTCCCGCTGACGGAACTGGTCGCGCTGCTATATGTGCTGGTGCCGCTGCGCGCCGGCTATGTGCCGAGCGGTTTCAACCGCGTGCTGCGCGCCATCCAGTTCGTGCGCCCGTGGGGCATGATCGAAGTGTTCATGCTCGGGGTGCTGATCACCATCGTCAAGATGGTCAGCCTCGCGCGCGTGATCCCGGAAGCCGCGCTGTTCGCTTTCGGCACGCTGACGCTGATGTTCGCCGTCGTCGTCACGTTCGATCCGCGCGTGCTGTGGGATCTCGCCGACGAACTCGGCGGGCTCGATCAGCGGCCGCGGCCGCGCACGCGCGCCGACAGCGCGGCGGCGGCCCTCGGCTCGCAAGCCGTGCCGCCCGCGCCGGCAGATGTGCAAGCTGCGGTGCCGACCCGGTTGCCTGGCGCGCCGTCGAGCGCAGCGCAACCAGCGACGCCACCGGCATTGCCGCCGGACTTGCCGCGCGCGCCGCGTCACGGATGAGCCGGCGATGAAATACGTCACTGCGAAACGCGCGGGTCTCGTCTCCTGTCATGCATGCGGACGTGTCGAGCCGCGCATCCGCTCTATCTCGCCGCAGCACTGCGGACGCTGCGGCGCCCGGCTTCACTCGCGCACCCCCGACAGCCTGATGCGCACGTGGGCGCTGCTGATCGCGGCCGCGCTGCTGTATATTCCGGCGAATCTGCTGCCCGTGATGCACACCTCGTCGCTGCTCGGCTCCGAAGACGACACCATCATGAGCGGCGTCGTGTACTTCTGGACCTCGGGCGACTGGCCGCTCGCGGTGATCGTGTTCGTCGCCAGCATCATGGTGCCGATGCTCAAGCTGAGCGTGCTCGTCCTGCTCACCGTCACGGCGCAGCGCCGCTCGCGCTGGCGGCCCGAGCAGCGCATCACGCTGTACCGGATGGTCGAGCGGATCGGCCGCTGGTCGATGCTCGACGTGTTCGTCGTGACGCTGACCGTCGCGCTGGTGCGCTTCAAATCGCTTGCCGTGATCACCGCCGGACCGGGCGCGATCGCGTTCGGCTCGGTGGTGGTTCTGACCATGATGGCGTCGATGCAATTCGATCCACGGCTCATCTGGGACCCCGTCGACGGCAACATTCAAAACACTCAGGATCTCGAACATGACTAGCCCGCAAGGACCGACGCCCGCTTCCGCAGATGCGCCGCGCAACGATTCGAACGGACCCACGCTGCCGCCCCAACTCCCCGAGCCCGAGATCGAACCGCGCAGCCGCTGGCTGCCTTCGCTCGTCTGGGTGATTCCGCTCATCGCCGCGCTAATCGGCGTCGCGCTGGTGATCAGGTCTGTGACGGAGCGAGGCCCCACCATCACGATAAGCTTCATCAGCGCCGAAGGGCTCGAGCCGGGCAAGACCCAGGTGAAGTACAAGGACGTCAACGTCGGTGTGGTGAAGACCATCACGCTGTCACAGGATCTCTCGCATGTGCTGGTGCAGGTGCAACTGACCAAGGAGGGCGGGAAGTTCGCGGTCAAGGATTCGCGCTTCTGGGTGGTGCGCCCGCGCATCGGGGCGAGCGGGGTGTCGGGTTTGACCACCCTGCTTTCCGGCGCGTACATCGGCGCGGACGCCGGCCGCTCGCCGGACAGCGAAGACCGCTTCGTCGGCCTCGAAACGCCGCCGCCTGTCACGGGCGACCAGAAGGGCCACCAGTTCATCCTGCATGGCGACTCGCTCGGTTCGATCGACATCGGCTCGCCGATCTTCTACCGGCGCGTGCAGGTCGGCCAGGTGGTCGGCTTCTCGCTCGATAAAGACGGCACCGGCGTGACCATGCAAGTGTTCGTGTCCGCGCCGTTCGACCAGTACGTCGGCACCAACTCGCGCTGGTGGCATGCGAGCGGCCTCGACCTGCGGCTCGATTCGAGCGGCTTCAAGCTGAACACGCAGTCGCTCGCGACGGTAATCGTCGGGGGCCTGTCGTTCCAGTCGCCGCCCGGCCAGGGCGTGGGCGCGCAGGCGCCGAACAATACGACGTTCCGCCTCGCGTCGGATGAGGGCGACGCGATGCGCGATCCGGACGGCGTGCCGCTGCGCGTGGTGATGAACTTCAATCAGTCGCTGCGCGGGCTGTCGATCGGCGCGCCGGTCGACTTCCGCGGCATCGTGCTGGGTCAGGTGACCAACATCGGCATCGACTACGACCCGAAAACGCGCAGCTTCACGATGCCGGTGACGATGAACCTGTATCCGGACCGCCTCGGCAAACGCTTCCGCGAAACCGCGCCGGAGCAAGGCAGTCTCGCCGGCCAGACGCTGCTGCAGCAACTGGTCAAGCATGGACTGCGCGGCCAGTTGCGCACCGGCAACCTGATCACGAGCCAGCTGTACGTCGCGCTGGACGTCTTCCCGAAGGCGCCGCCGGCCACCGTCGACGTTGCCAGCGATCCGCTCGAATTGCCGACGATTCCGAACACGCTGGACGAGTTGCAGACCCAGGTCGCCGACATCGCGAGAAAGCTCGACAAGGTGCCGTTCGATCAGATCGGCGACAACGTGAACACTGCGCTGAAAAACGCCGATCGACTGTTCACGCGTCTGGACAAGGAAGTCCTGCCCCAGGCGCGCGACACGCTGGCCGCGGCGAAACAGACCTTCGGCTCGGCGCAGGCGACGTTGCAGCAGGACTCGCCGATGCAGTCGGATGTTCATCAGGCGTTGCAGGAACTGACGCGCACATTGCAGTCGTTGAACGCGCTGTCGGATTATCTGGAGCGTCATCCGGAAGCGCTGTTGCGCGGTAAATCAGGAGATAAACCATGATGTTTGCCCGGCTCCCCCGCTCGCCGCGAGCGCTCGTGCGCGGCGCTGTGTACGCCGGCGCGCTGGCCGCGGCGGTGGCGCTCGCGGCGTGTACGTCGCCGCAAAGCCGCTTCTATACGTTGGGCGCCGATTCGGCCGCGTCCGCGGTGCCGGTCAGCGCGAGCACGGCGGCCCCCGCCTGGCTGATCGAGGTCGCGCCGATCGACGTGCCGCCGCAAGTGGCGAAGAACCAGCTGGTCGTGCAGAGCGGGCCAACCCAGGTCAGGGTGCTCGAAGAAGAGCGCTGGGCCTCGCTGCCCGGCGACGAGATCCGCCGCGCGCTGTCGACCAGTCTCACGCAGCAACTGCGCACCATCGACGTGTACGGCACCGCCCATCCGGATGCGACGCCCGTGTATCGCGTCAGCATGAACGTGCAGCGCTTCGAGTCGTGGCCGGGTTCGCGCGCGCTGATCGACGCGGTGTGGAGCGTGCGGGCGGTGCGCAGCAATGCGGTGATGACGTGCCGCAGCGTGGTCAACGAGCCGGTCGGCGGCGGGTATGACGCGCTGGTCGAAGGGCATCGGCACGCGTTGGCGCAGATCTCCGCACAGATTGCGGCGGCCGTGCAGGCAATGGCGGCGGGCAACGCTGCGCGTGCGACGAGCGGCAGTTCGGGCAAGGCGGCCAGCGTGGCGGTGCCGGCCTGTCCTCCCGCGGCTGCAACGACGGCGGCGGCTGGCAGCTGAAGTGGCTGAGGCGCGTTGAGTGGAGGCGCAAAGACGACGTACCCGCCTTCAGGCGGCACACCGCAGGGGCAGTGACGCGTGACGCGGAAGCGTCGATGATCCGCCGTAGTGTGTCGGCCAACGTGCCTGATCGTGGACGCGAAGCCAGCTAGCGGCGGTTAGCGCCGCGCGTAGGCCAGCACCGCGGCGGCAGCGCCGCCATCAATCGCGCCGAGCGGCCTACCCCGACCGCGTACAATAGCGCCTTATCCAACGCCTTCCGGCAAGCTCAATGTCCTTCGATTTCTTCCTCCCTTGCCCACGCGGCCTTGAAGCCTCGCTCGCGGCCGAACTCGCCGAAATCGCCACGAAACCTCTGAACGGCGCGCCGTTCACGGCCGGCGCACAAGTGCCGGGCGGCGTGCATTTCCGCGGCGGCTGGGCTGCCTGCATGGCCGCCAACCTGCATTCGCGCCTCGCGAGCCGGGTGATGCTGAAGATCGCGCATCGACCGTATCGCAGCGAGCAGGACATCTACGAACTCGCGGTCGAACAGCGTTGGGAACAGTGGTTTTCGGCCAACGAGACGCTGCGCGTCGATGTCACCGCGATCAAGTCGCCGCTGCGCAGCCTGGAATTTACGACGCTGCGCGTGAAAGACGCGATCTGCGATCGTCTGCGCGAAGTCAGCGGCGCGCGGCCGAGCATCGACACCGCCATGCCCGACGTGCGCGTGTTCGCGTTTCTCACCGCCACCGATTGCACGCTCTACCTCGACACCTCCGGCGACCCGCTGTTCAAACGCGGCTGGCGTCTGGACAAGGGCGCGGCGCCGCTGCGCGAGAACCTCGCGGCCGGCATTCTGCGTTTGACTGGCTGGAGCGTGGGCACCCCGCTGTACGATCCCATGTGCGGCAGCGGCACGTTCCTCGCGGAAGCCGCGCAAGTGGCGCTGAATATTGCGCCGGGAGCGGAGCGCCACTTCGGTTTCGAAAAGCTCAAGCCATTCGAAGCCAGGACCTGGCAGACGCTGAAGGCCGCCGCGCTCGACGCGAAGCACGCCGCGCGCAGCTCGCGCGCCGATCTGCAGATCTTCGGCAGCGATATCTCAGGCGACATGCTCGACAAGGCCCGCGCCAACTTCCAGCGCGCCGGCTTGCCGTCGATCCCGCTCAAGCAGCTCGACGCGCGCGGTATGACGCCGCCGAGCGCCGCTGCGGGTATCCTCGTCGCGAATCCGCCGTATGGCGAGCGGATCGAAGTGCGCGGCCGCAACGCGCGCGGCGAACTGCGCGAAGGCCGCGCCAATCGCGAGAGCCGCGACGACGATGGCTTCCGCCGCGCGCAGGAAGAAACGCCGGACAGCGAGTTTTTCCAGTCGCTCGGCGATGCGTTGAAGCAGCGCTTCACCGGCTGGCATGCGTTCATCCTGACATCGGATCGCAAACTGCCGGGGCAATTGCGGCTGCGCGAGTCGACCAAGACGCCGCTCTTTAACGGCGCGCTGGAATGCCGGCTGTTCCGCTTCGATCTGATCGCGGGCAGCGTGCGTCAGCGCCCGCAGGCCGATACGCCGGCGGGATCAGAGGGCGCCTGATACACGCCTCGTCACACCGCAAGCAAAACCGCGGACCTTCGGGTTGCGCGGTTTTTTTTCGTCGTTGCGACTCGCGCGCCGACCGCCTGTTCCAGATCGCCGAACTGCTGCGCGGGCGGCGTTTGACCACCGCGCAGCAACTCGCCGACTGGCTGAACATCTCGCTGCGCACGGTCTATCGCGACGTGCGCGATCTGCAATTGTCAGGTGTGCCAATCGAAGGCGAAGCCGGCATCGGCTACCGGCTAAGCCGCACGGCGAGCCTGCCGCCGCTCACCTTCACCGCCGACGAACTGGCCGCGCTCGCCGCTGGCGCGCGCATGCTCGAAACATGGGGCGGCGCGGGCTTCGCGGGCGGCGCACGCGGGGCGCTCGCCAAGATCGCCTCGGCGATGCCCGCCGACAAACGCGCAGCGCTCGAACGGCTGGCGATCTTCGCGCCGTCGTTTCACATCAAAGGGAATTTTTCGGCGCAGCTCGATGCGCTGCATCGCGCGATCGACACGCGGCACGTGGTGCGCTTCGCCTACACCGATGCGAACGGCGCAGCGACCGAGCGCCGCGTCTGGCCACTCGCGCTGGCCTATTGGGGCGCGCGCTGGACGCTCGGCGCGTGGTGCGAGCTACGCGGCGACTTCCGCAATTTCGGATTGGAGAACATCAAAAATCTTCAGGTGCTCGAACTTTATCCGGACCAGGAAGGCCGGCGGCTCGCGGACTTGCTGCGGCACGTGAACGCGAAGTCCAGATCGGGCAGGTGACGAAAGCGGGCATCGCGGGTACGCGACCCGCGATGCCCGCCGCAGTCATTCCACTGCCTTGACCATATCCTCAATCACCTTCTTGGCGTCGCCGAACACCATCATCGTCTTGTCCATGTAGAACAGATCGTTGTCGAGCCCGGCGTAGCCCGCCGCCATCGAGCGCTTGTTGACGATCACCGTGCGCGCCTTGTACGCCTCGATGATCGGCATGCCCGCGATCGGTGACTTCGGGTCGGTTTTCGCGGCCGGATTCACCACGTCGTTTGCGCCGAGCACCAGCACCACGTCGACCTGACCGAACTCGCCGTTGATGTCATCCATTTCATAGACCATGTCGTACGGCACTTCGGCCTCGGCGAGCAGCACGTTCATATGCCCCGGCATCCGCCCCGCCACCGGGTGAATCGCGTACTTCACCTCGATGCCCTTCTCGACCAGCTTGTCGGTCAACTCCTTCAACGCGTGCTGCGCGCGCGCCACAGCAAGTCCATAACCCGGCACGATCACCACGGTTTCCGCATTGCCGAGCATGAACGACGCATCATCCGCCGAACCCGATTTCACCGGACGCTGCTCCGCCGAGCCGCCCGCCGCCGCCGCCCCCGGCTCATTGCCGAAGCCGCCGAGAATCACGTTGAAGAACGAACGGTTCATCGCCCGGCACATGATGTACGACAGGATCGCGCCCGACGACCCCACCAGCGAGCCCGCGATGATCAGCATCGGATTGTTCAGCGAAAAGCCGATGCCCGCCGCCGCCCAGCCCGAGTACGAGTTCAGCATCGACACCACCACTGGCATGTCCGCGCCGCCGATCGGAATGATGATCAGCACGCCGAGCACGAACGCGATGATCGTCATGATGATGAACGGCAGCCACGCCTGCGTGAGGAAGAAGAGGATGCCGAAGCCGAGCATTGCGATCGCCAGCAGCAGGTTGATCAGATGCTGGCCGCCGTACACGACCGGCGCGCCCTGGAACAACCGGAACTTGTACTTGCCCGACAGCTTGCCGAACGCGATCACCGAACCGGAGAACGTGATGGCGCCGACGAACGTGCCGATGAACAGTTCGATGCGATTGCCGTAAGGCAGGAAGCCGGGAACCGGATTCTCGGGATCGATGAGTCCAAACGCGGCCGGCTCCGACACCACCGCATACGCGATACACACCGCCGCCAAACCGATCAGCGAGTGCATCGCGGCGACCAGTTCGGGCATCTTGGTCATTTCGACGCGCGCCGCGACGAACGCGCCGACCGCACCGCCGATCACCAGCGCGAACAGCAGCAAGCCGAGCCCGAGGCCGAGATTCGAGCCGAGCGCGCTCGCCTGGTTAGCAATCAGCGCAATGGTGGTGAGGATCGCAATCGCCATCCCGACCATGCCGAAGGTATTGCCGACGCGCGCCGTCTTCGGATTCGACAGGCCCTTGAGCGCCTGAATGAAGCAGACCGACGCGACCAGATAAAGCAGCGTGACGACGTTCAGGCTCATTACGCGTTCTCCTTGGCCGTCTTGTCGGCGATCAGCTTCTTGGGCTCTTTCTTGCGAAACATCTCCAGCATGCGCCGCGTGACGAGAAAGCCGCCGAACACATTCACCGCCGCAAGTGCGACCGCGAGCGTGCCGAAGAACTTGCCTGGCGTGCCAAGCGTCAGACCGGTCGCGAGCATCGCGCCGACGATCACGATCGCCGAAATCGCGTTGGTCACGGCCATCAGCGGCGTGTGCAAGGCGGGTGTGACATTCCAGACCACGTGGTAGCCGACGTAGATCGCCAGCACGAAGATGATCAGATTGATGACGGTGTGGTTGAGCACTTCCATCGCCGTTTCTCCTGGTGAATTCGCTTTATGTCTTGCGCGTGACGGCGCCATCGCGAGCCAGCAGCGTGGCCGCGACGATGTCATCCGCGAGATCGATGTTCAGGGCGCCTTCCTTCGTGATGATCAGCTTGAGGAAGTCGAGCAGGTTGCGTGCGTACAGCGACGACGCGTCGGCGGGCACCATCGAAGCCAGGTTCGTGTAGCCGACAATCGTCACGCCGTGCTTCACGACCACCTTGTCCGCCTCGGTCAGCGGACAGTTGCCGCCGCGCTGGCCCTCGTAGTCGGGCCCGCGGCCCGCCGCCAGGTCCACCAGCACGGAGCCAGGCTTCATCGCCTGCACGGTTTCGACCGAGATCAGCGTCGGCGCGGGCCGTCCCGGAATCAGCGCGGTCGAGATCACCACGTCCGCCTGCTTCGCGCGCTCGTGCACGAGCGCCGCCTGGCGCGTGAGCCAGGACGGCGGCATCGGCCGCGCATAGCCGCCGACACCCTGCGCGGCTTCGCGCTCCTCGTCTGTCTCGTAGGGCACGTCGAGAAACTTCGCGCCGAGCGATTCGATCTGCTCCTTCACCGCCGGCCGCACGTCCGAGGCCTCGATCACCGCGCCCAGGCGCTTGGCGGTCGCGATCGCCTGCAAGCCCGCCACGCCCGCGCCGAGAATCAGCACGCGCGCGGCTTTCACCGTGCCGGCGGCGGTCATCAGCATCGGCATGAAGCGCGGATAGAGCGTCGCCGCCAGCAGCACCGCCTTGTACCCGGCGATGTTCGCCTGCGACGACAGCACGTCGAGACTCTGCGCCCGGGTGGTGCGCGGCGCGGCTTCGAGCGAGAACGCGGTGACGCCGGCCTCGGCCAACTTCTGCGCGTTCTCGGCGTTGAACGGATCGAGCATGCCGACCAGCGTTGCGCCGCGTTTCAGAAGCGGCAGTTCGCTGTCGGTGGGGGACTGGACTTTCAGGACGAGATCGGCGCCAAAGGCGGCGGCCGCGTCGACGATTTCCCCGCCGACGGCCGTGTAGGCGTCGTCAGGGAAGCTCGCTGCGGCGCCGGCGCCGCTTTGGAGCGTGACCCGGTGGCCTTGGGCCACGTACTTCTTGACCGTCTCGGGCGTGGCGGCGACGCGGGTTTCGTGCGCGCGCGTCTCGGCTGGCACTCCGATGTGCATCGTTGTTTCTCCTCGACTTCCTGTTTGACGACAGATCGGCCGACGAGGCACGCCGGCTTGCAACTACGACTGAGACTGCAACGGCTAACGCCTCACTTTAACCGAAACCGGGGGGGGCGCAATAATCGGGGACAATCCGGGGGTTCCACGCGGGCCGTCATGGGCAGCTGTGGGCCGCTGTGGCCAGCTGTGGTCCGCCATGGGCAGCAGCGGGCCGCCATTGGGCCGGCATTGGTCTACTATGGGCCGCGACGGGCCGCTATAGGCCGCCTCCCGGCAGCCAAGGCTCATAACCGGTAAAATGCGCAGCCATGAAACCGGAAACCTGGCTGCCGCACGTCACCGTCGCGGCGATCGTCGAGCGTGACGGGCGCTTTCTCATGGTGGAGGAACACACCGCCAACGGCTTGCGCCTGAACCAGCCCGCCGGCCACCTGGAGGCGGGCGAAACGCTCGAGCAAGCGGTGATCCGCGAAACGCTCGAAGAGACCGCCCATCAGTTCGCGCCCGAGGCGCTAGTCGGCGTGTATATGACCCACTTCGAGCGACCCCGCACTGAAGGCGTGACTGCTGGCGTCACCTACCTGCGCTTCACCTATTGCGGCACGAGCGGCGAGCCCGACATGGCCCGCGCGCTCGACCCCGACATCGTCCGCACACTGTGGATGAGCGCCGACGAATTGCGCGCCTGCCGGGAGCGGCACCGCACGCCGCTCGTCATGCAGTGTCTCGACGATTACCTCGCAGGCCGGCGTTTCCCGCTCGACTTCGTGCACACGCATTCCGTCGGGCCCAAACAGTGAGCGTCGCGGTAGCCGTTACCCGTTGCCATTTCACGCACCCACAAGTCCAGGCAGTGATGCAGCACCCAGTGAGCACCTTATGAGCAAGCAGAAAGTCGTAGTAGGTATGTCGGGCGGCGTCGATTCGTCGGTCACCGCGTGGCTGCTGAAGGAACAGGGCTACGACGTGGTCGGCCTGTTCATGAAGAACTGGGAAGACGACGACGACAGCGAATACTGCTCGACGCGGCAGGACTGGATCGACGTGGTGTCGGTGTCGGACCTCATCGGCATCGACGTCGAGGCGGTCAACTTCGCGTCCGAATACAAGGACCGCGTGTTCGCCGAATTCCTGCGCGAATACTCGGCCGGCCGCACGCCGAACCCGGACGTGCTGTGCAACGCCGAAATCAAGTTCAAGGCTTTCCTCGACCACGCGATGTCGCTCGGCGCGCAAACCATCGCGACCGGCCACTATGCGCGCGTGCGGGAGAACAATGGCCGCTTCGAATTGCTCAAGGCGTTCGACCATACGAAGGACCAGTCGTACTTCCTGCATCGGCTGAACCAGGCGCAACTGTCCAAGACGCTGTTTCCGCTCGGCGAGATGCCCAAAACGAAAGTGCGTGAAATCGCTGCGCAAATCGCGTTGCCGAACGCGAAGAAGAAGGATTCGACCGGCATCTGCTTCATCGGCGAGCGGCCGTTTCGCGATTTTCTGAACCGCTATCTGCCGACCAGGCCAGGCCCGATGAAGACCACCGAGGGCAAGGTGGTCGGCGAACACATGGGCCTCGCGTTCTACACGTTCGGCCAGCGCAAGGGCATTGGTCTGGGCGGCAGCAAGGACGGCAGCGGCGAGCCGTGGTTCGTTGCGGCCAAGGATATCCCGTCGAACACGCTGTATGTCGCGCAGGGGCATGAACATCCGTGGCTGCTCAGCCATAGGTTGAGCGCGGGCAATACGAGCTGGGTCGCGGGGGAGCCGCCCGCGGAAGGCCTGGCATGTGGCGCGAAAACGCGTTACCGGCAAGCTGATGCGGCGTGCACGTTCAGCGCGGCGGGCCACCGTGCGGCCGGCGAAGGCCTTTTCGAGCTGACTTTCGACACCGCGCAATGGGCTGTCACACCGGGGCAATCAGCCGTGCTCTACGATGGCGACGTGTGTCTAGGCGGCGGCATCATCGAACACGCGCTCACCGGCCAGCCGGAAGCACATCAGCCGCAAAAGGCGGCGCTGCTGAGCGCGCGCTGAGCCACCGGCGCGGGCGAGCGGTGCAGACAGGCCCACTCGCCCTCGTCGCGCCCGCTTCATCTTGGCCCTTGCGTCAGGCGCGTCGTCTTCATGCGCCTCCTCGCATCGCCCCGACACTTTGCGGCGGTCACGGAAAGCACCCACGCGCCGGCGCGCACACACCACGCAAGCCTCACGCTGTTCAGCATTGCTGTTCACCGCAACGAGCAGTTTTCCCTCGCAGCCGATTCCGTCAGCGCCGAGCGGCCAGCGGCGCCAACGATCCCGCCGCGACGACCTTCACTGCACTGGAGTTTCCATGTTTTCTCGCCGTTATCTCGCCATCTGGTGCGCAGTCGCGCTGCTCGCCATTTGCGCCGCGCTCGCCGTCACTCATCGCCTTGCCTGGTTCTGGCTCATCGTGCCGCTCGCGCTGGTCGCGCTCGGCCTGTTCGATCTGACGCAGCAGCGCCACGCGATTCTGCGCAACTATCCGCTGTGGGGGCACTTGCGCTTCCTGTTCGAATTCATTCGCCCGGAAATCCGTCAGTACTTCGTTGAGAACGATACCGACGAGAAACCGTTCTCGCGCGCGCAGCGCAGCATCGTTTATCAGCGCGCGAAGAACGACGTCGACAGCCGTCCCTATGGGACCGAACTCGATGTCAAAGCGACCGCGCACGAGTGGATCAGCCACTCGCTCGCGCCGACCACGCTCGAGCACCACGACTTTCGCATCGTCGTCGGAGCAGAGCGCGCGCAACCTTATTCGATGTCGATCTTCAACGTCTCGGCAATGAGCTTCGGCTCGCTGTCGGCCAACGCGATCATGGCGCTGAACCTGGGCGCGAAGAAAGGCAACTTCGCGCACGACACCGGCGAAGGTTCGATGTCGAAGTATCACCGCGAACATGGCGGCGACATCATCTGGGAAATCGCGTCGGGCTACTTCGGGTGCCGCAACGACGACGGCAGCTTCAGCGCGGAGAAATTCGCGAAGCAAGCCGCCGAGCCGCAAGTGAAGATGATCGAGGTGAAGCTCTCGCAAGGCGCGAAGCCGGGCCACGGCGGCGTGCTGCCGGCCGCCAAGATCACGCCGGAGATCGCGGAAACGCGTGGCGTGCCGATGGGCCGCGACTGCATCTCGCCCGCCACTCACTCCGAGTTCTCGACGCCGCGCGGTCTGCTCGAGTTCGTCGAGCGTCTGCGCACGCTGTCGGGCGGCAAGCCGACCGGCTTCAAGCTGTGCATCGGGCATCCGTGGGAATTCTTCGGCATTGCGAAGGCGATGCTGGAGACCGGGATTCTGCCGGACTTCATCGTCGTGGACGGTGCCGAAGGCGGCACCGGCGCCGCGCCGCTGGAATTCACCGATCACGTCGGCGTGCCGTTGCAGGAAGGCCTGCTGCTGGTGCATAACACGCTGGTCGGCATCGGCTTGCGGCAACGCATTCGCATCGGCGCGAGCGGCAAGATGATCACCGCGTTCGACATCACGAAGACGCTCGCGATCGGCGCGGACTGGGTCAACGCCGCGCGCGGCTTCATGTTCGCGGTGGGCTGCATCCAGGCGCAAACCTGCCACACCGGCCGCTGCCCGACTGGCGTCGCGACGCAGGACCCCGTGCGTCAGCGCGCGCTGGTGGTGCCGGACAAGGCCGACCGCGTGTTCAACTTCCACCACAATACGCTGCATGCGCTGAAGGAAATCATTCAGGCGGCCGGGCTCAAGCATCCGGCGGAGCTGCGCGCGCATCACATCGTCAGGCGCGTGTCGTCGCACGAAGTGCAACTGATGTCGGAGCTGCTGAAGTATCTCCAGCCGAACGATCTGGTGAACGGCAATTATCGCTACTCGCTATTCGAAAAGTACTGGCCGCTTGCGCAAAGCGATTCGTTTTCGCCGAAGCTGGAGCTGGCGGCGACCTGACCGTCAGCCGCCCGCGCAACGACATGGGGCCGCTCATCGCGGATCGGTGTCGTTCGAAACCGCACCGACGCGCGCGCGACCCGGCAAAACGGACACCCCACTGCCTTTCCGTTAAAATCCCCGGTTTAGCACTTCGCTCCACGGCCATCGTGCGCGCTTCGGCGCTGCGCGGCACGGCACCATGCCCGAAAGGCACTTCATGCTCACGTTTCAGCAAATCATCCTGACTCTACAGTCCTATTGGGACAAGCAGGGTTGCGCATTGCTCCAGCCGATCGACATGGAAGTCGGCGCGGGCACCTCGCACGTTCACACCTTTCTGCGCGCCGTCGGCCCCGAGCCATGGCGTGCCGCCTACGTGCAACCGTCGCGCCGTCCGAAAGACGGCCGCTACGGCGAGAACCCGAATCGTCTGCAGCATTACTACCAGTACCAGGTCGTGCTCAAGCCCGCGCCGGAAAACATCCTCGACCTGTATCTCGGTTCGCTGGAAGCCCTCGGCTTCGACCTGAAGCAAAACGACGTGCGCTTTGTCGAAGACGACTGGGAGAACCCCACGCTCGGCGCCTGGGGCCTGGGTTGGGAAGTGTGGCTAAACGGCATGGAAGTGACCCAGTTCACGTACTTCCAGCAGGTCGGCGGGCTCGACTGCAAGCCGGTGCTCGGCGAAATCACCTATGGGCTCGAACGTCTCGCGATGTATCTGCAAAAGGTCGAAAACGTCTACGACCTGATATGGACCGAATGGGAAGAGCAAGGCCCGAACGGGCCAGAAATCCGTCGCCTCACCTATGGCGACGTGTACCACCAGAACGAAGTCGAACAGTCCACCTATAACTTCGAGCACGCGAACGTCGATCTGCTGTTCACGTTCTTCAACAGCTACGAAGCGGAAGCCAGGCGCATGATAGAAGCACAGATCGCGCTACCCGCTTATGAGCTGGTGCTCAAGGCCGGCCACACGTTCAACCTGCTCGATGCGCGCGGCGCCATTTCCGTCACGGAGCGCGCGGCATACATCGGCCGCATTCGGGCGCTGTCGCGCCTCGTCGCGCAGGCTTACTACGATTCGCGCGAAAAGCTCGGCTTCCCGATGCTCGGCAATCCGGTGCACGGCGTGCCCGGCCTCACCACCGACGCGCAAGATGCCGCAATGCCCGCGTGGGCGCCGCCGCTGAAGGTCGAACGCCACATCGACCAGGACTGACGAGAACATCAACCCATGACTCAACCCCATCAAGCTACGCTACTCGTCGAACTGCTCACCGAAGAACTGCCGCCGAAGGCGCTCGCGCGTCTGGGCGACGCGTTCGCTGAAGGCATTGCGCAGCGCCTCGCGGCGCGCGATCTGATCGAAGGCGAACTGTCGTTCGAACGCTACGCCACGCCGCGCCGCCTCGCGGTCACCATCAACAACGTGCGCGCGGTCGCGCCGGAAAGACATGTGCGCGAAAAGGTGCTGCCGGTTTCCGTCGCGCTCGACAAAGACGGCCTGCCCACCGCACCGCTCGCGAAGAAACTCGCCGCGCTCGGCTTCCCCGATTTTTCGGTGAACGATCTGGAGCGCGCGCCGGACGGCAAGACCGAGGCGTTCTTTCTGCGCTATGCCGCGCCCGGCGCCACGCTGGCCGAGGGTCTGCAAAGCGCGCTCGACGAAACGCTCGCCAGGCTGCCCATCCCGAAGGTCATGACCTATCAGCGTCCGGACGGCACCAATGTACAGTTCGTGCGTCCGGCGCATCGTCTGACCGTGCTGCACAACGACCAGATCGTGCCGGTCAGCGCGCTCGGCATCGATGCCGACGACACCACGCTCGGCCACCGCTTCCTGTGCGAAGGTTTCCTGCAGATCCAGCACGCTCACGCCTACGCCGAAACACTGAGGCACAAGGGCCGCGTAGTCGCGAATTTCGCCGACCGCAAGGAAGCGATCCGCACGCATCTGCTCGCGCAAGCCGACGGCGACCAGGTGGTGATGCCGGAAGCGCTGCTGGACGAAGTGACGTCGCTGGTCGAATGGCCGGTGGTGTATGCGTGCCGTTTCGAGGACGAGTTCCTGCAAGTGCCGCAGGAATGCCTGATTCTCACGATGCAGACCAACCAGAAATACTTCGCGCTGACCGATGCAAACGGCAAGCTGCGCTCGCGCTTCCTGATCGTGTCGAACATCGAGACCGCCACGCCGGGCGATATCATCGAGGGCAACGAGCGCGTGGTGCGCCCGCGGCTGGCCGATGCGAAGTTCTTCTTCGAGCAGGACAAGAAGAAGCCGCTCGCGGATCGCGTGCCGTTGCTCGCGAACGTCGTCTATCACAACAAGCTCGGCTCGGCGCTGCAACGCGTGGAGCGCGTCGAAGGGCTGGCCGGAGCGATCGCCGCAATGATCGGCGCCGACGTTGCGCTTGCGAGGCGCGCCGCGCGTCTGGCCAAAGCCGATCTGATCACCGACATGGTCGGCGAATTCCCCGAGCTGCAAGGCACGATGGGCACATACTACGCGCGCCACGACGGCGAGCCGGAAGAAGTCGCGCTCGCGTGCTCGGAACACTATCAGCCGCGCTTTTCGGGCGACGCGTTGCCCGCCACCGCCACCGGCACCGTCGTCGCACTGGCCGACAAGCTGGAAACGCTGGTCGGTATCTGGGGCATCGGCCTGCAACCCACCGGCGAAAAAGACCCGTTCGCGCTGCGCCGTCATGCGCTAGGCGTGCTGCGCATTCTGGTCGAGAAGCAGTTGCCGGTCGACCTCGTCGAACTGCTGCGCACCGCGTACGCGCAATTCGCCGCGGTGCCGAACGTCGCCGAATCGACGCAAGCCATCTATGAATTCTGCATGGACCGCCTGCGCGGACTGCTGCGCGAACGCGGCTACGCAGTGGGCGAAATCGACGCGGTGCTCGCGCTGAACCCCACGCGTCTGGACGACATCGTCGCGCGCCTCGATGCGGTGCGCGAGTTCGCGACGCTGGCCGAAGCAGCATCGCTTGCCGCGGCCAACAAACGCATCTCGAACATCCTGAAGAAGTCGGACGTCGCGGCGAGCGGCGGCGCGCAGCCCGCGCTGCTGGTCGAGACGGCGGAAAAAGCCCTGCACGCGCAGCTCGAACAGGTCGCGCCACGCGTGCAGTCGCAACTGGCCGCGCGCGACTACACGGGCGCGCTCACCGCGCTTGCCGCGTTGCGCGAGCCGGTCGACACGTTCTTCAACGACGTGATGGTGAACGCCGAAGATCCAGCGTTGCGCGCCAATCGTTTGGCCTTGCTCGGCGCACTGCATCAGCAGATGAACTGCGTCGCCGACATTTCCCGACTTGCCGCCTGAGCGCCGCGCCATGCAGAACAGGAAAGTAGTGATCCTCGACCGCGACGGCGTGATCAACGTCGACTCAGAGGCGTTCATCAAGTCGCCGGACGAATGGGTCGCACTGCCGGGGTCGCTCGAAGCGATCGCGCGTCTTAACCAGGCCGGCTATCGCGTGGCGATTGCCACTAACCAGTCGGGCATCGGCCGGGGTCTGTTCGACATGAATGCGCTCAATGCGATGCATGTGAAGATGCATCGGATGGCGGCGGCGGTCGGCGGACGTATCGATGCCGTGTTCTTCTGTCCACACACGGCGCAAGACCACTGCGAATGCCGCAAGCCGAAACCCGGCATGCTGAAGATGATCGCCGAGCGCTTCGAGGTCGATCCGGCGCACACGCCGGTGGTCGGCGACGCGATGCGCGATCTCGAGGCCGGCGCGGCGCTCGGCCACCCGCTTCATCTGGTGCTGACCGGCAAGGGCCGCAAGACGCTTGCGGCCGGCGGCTTGCCCGAAGGCACGATGGTGCACGACGACCTGCGCGCGTTCGCGCTCGACTTCCTCGACGCCAAAGAGTGACGCGCGCCACGCGTGTCCCCCACCCTCACAGACCACGCCGATGCGCTTCATTCGTTCTTTGCTGCTGTTGATCTACTTCGTGCTGTTCACGGTGCCGTATGCGATCGCGTGCTTCATCGCGTTCCCGTTCATGCGCGCCGATCAGCGCTACTGGATGGCGGCCGGCTGGTGCCGCGCAACGCTCGCGACCGTTCGCTGGCTCAACGGCATCCGCTATCGGATCGAAGGTTACGAGAACTTGCCGGACGCTCCGGCAGTGCTGCTCTCGAAGCATCAATCGGCGTGGGAAACACTGGCGTTTCCCGCGCTGATGCCGCGGCCGCTGTGCTACGTGTTCAAGCGCGAACTGCTCTATGTACCGTTCTTCGGCTGGGCGCTGGGCATGCTGAAGATGGTTCACATCAATCGCAAGGAAGGCAAGTACGCATTCGCATCGGTCATCCGGCAAGGCAAGGCGCGCATGGCGGAAGGCGCGTGGGTCATTATGTTTCCCGAAGGCACCCGCACGCCCACCGGCAAGCAAGGCAAGTACAAGACCGGCGGCGCGCGCTTCGCGATCGCTTGTGGCGCGCCCGTCGTGCCGATCGCGCACAACGCGGGACGCGTGTGGCCTCGCAACTCGTTTTTGAAATATGCGGGTATAGTCACAGTGTCGATAGGCAAGCCGATCGACACCACGGGGCTCACGCCCGACGAAGTCAACACGCGCGTCGAACAGTGGATCGAAACTGAAATGCGTCGCATCGATCCCACCGCGTACCGCGCGGCGGACGACCCCTCCGCCGCCGCACCAATCTGACGCGCTCACGCCCTCGCAGGCGTATTGCGCGAAGCGAATCCGATGCAGAAGTCTCCTACGCCGCAGCCCGCTGCGGCGCTCGATAACCGGCAACTCGATCTCCCGCTCTTCGCAGAGCCGGGGTCCACGTCGTCGTCCCCAACACCGTCCGCACCATCGCCCGGCTCGCCGGTCGCGCAACAGCCGGCCGTGCCGCTCGCGCCGGACGGCAGCAAGCTGCGCAGCCTGGCCATCGGCTCGCGCACGCTGCATTACGCGCTCAAGCGTTCAGCGCGCCGCTCGATCGGCTTTGCAATCGACAGCACGGGTCTCACGATCACCGCGCCGCGCTGGGTCACGCTCGCCGACATCGAAACCGCTATCACCGAAAAACAGCGCTGGATTTTCGCGAAGCTGATCGAATGGCAAACGCGAGTCGAACAGCGCGCCTTGCCGAAGGTCGACTGGAAAGACGGCGCCCAGGTGCCGTATCTCGGCCAACCGGTGCGGGTGAAGCTCGGTTCGCCGCAAGGCACGTTGGCTTTCAGCGCAGCCGACGCGGCGCTGCAAGTGCCGTTGCCCTTACAGGCCGATCCGCAGCAAATCAAGGATCGCGTGCAAGGGTGGCTGCAAGGCGAAGCAAAGCGTCTGTTCGGCGAGCGCCTCGCGATTTACGCGGAGAAGCTCGGCGTCAACTACCGCGCGTATGCGCTCTCGTCGGCGGCCACGCGCTGGGGCAGTTGTTCGAGCGATGGCAAGATTCGCCTGAACTGGCGGCTGATTCATTTTCCGCTGTCCATCATCGACTACGTCGTTGCGCACGAACTCGCCCATCTGCGTGAAATGAATCACAGCCCGCGCTTCTGGCAAACGGTCGAATCCATCTTTCCCGAATTCCGCGAAGCGCGGCAAACGCTCAAGTCGCATCCGCCGGAATTGCTGCCGACGCTTTGAGTGTCTGTGTGTCCTGGCCTTCGAGCCGGCGCGTCATCGCGACGACTTACGTCGACTGCCGGGGTTACTGCGGCGAAGGCGCTATCGTCGTTCGTTGCCGAAACTTGCGCCGCCGTCTACCTCATTTTTTCTTCTGGATGAACTCGATCTTATAGCCGTCCGGGTCGGTGACGAACGCAATGACGGTGGTGCCGTGTTTCATCGGGCCGGCTTCGCGTACGACCGTACCGCCTTGGGCCTTGATCTTGTCACAAGCGGCATACGCATCCTCGACTTCGACCGCGAGGTGGCCGAAGCCGGTGCCGAGATCGTACGAAGGCGTGTCCCAGTTGTGCGTGAGTTCGATGACGGTGCCGTCGCGTTCGTCCGTATAGCCGACGAAGGCCAGCGTGAATTTACCGTCCGGATAATCGTCGCGGCGCAGCAGTTTCATGCCGAGCATTTCGGTGTAAAAGGCGATTGAACGGTCCAGATCGCCGACCCGGAGCATGGTGTGAAGCAGGCGCATGGTGCACTCCCTGTTAGATGATGACGAGACCGTCACTGTAACCGGAATCACGCGTTGCTGCAGCGGGCGGCTCGTGTAGCTGCGTGACTTGCCTGATCCTGCACCCGGTTACTCGTTCCGCTGCCGCGCGTCATCGTCGCTTCCGACTGCAAGCTTAAACCGTAGGAATCCATAATGATTTCCCTTAGCCGCTCTGGCGCTATCGCGACGGCGCTGTCCAGTGCCCGAGCAGCCGAGCTTCCGACGGCTCCGCTTTCCGGGATTCGGGTCGTCGACGCGCAGTGCTGTACGTGTCGCACTCGTATGAACGTGGCGATGAAACGCTGGTACTCCAACCCCGGTGCAAAATCGCCCCGCCCGCGGACAAGCCTTAAGGCTCTTGCCAACGTCGCGGGACATTTGCGACCCGTAAGAAGCACGCATAGCAAGTAGGGGCTTCGGTTGTCGCGGAGGCTGTGTTTGCTATCGTATGCGCTGTCGCGGCGGCCGCTCGCCGTTAAAGCTTCGCTCTCGATGCACAAAGCACACCGTCGCCGCCTCGTCCATATCACAGCCCTCCATGCCCATGAGCATCACCGCCCTGCCTGCACGCCGCGCCCCGGATAGCTTCGCAATCCTGTTGATGATCGGCCTGTGCGCAATCTGGGGACTGCAGCAAGTCGCGATCAAGAGCACCAACTCGGCGCTGCCGCCCGTATTCCAGGCCGGCCTGCGTTCGACGATCGCGGCGGTGCTGGTGTGGGTTTGGGCACGGGCGCGCGGCACGCCGCTTTTTCGCGACGACGGCACGCTTGGCGCGGGCCTGCTCGCGGGCATGCTGTTCGCCGCGGAGTTCGTCTGTATCTTTCTCGGCCTGACGCTGACCAGCGCGTCGCGCATGGCGGTGTTTCTGTACACGGCGCCGTGCTTCACAGCGCTGGGGCTGCACTGGTTCGTCGACGGTGAACGGCTGCGGCGCATCCAGTGGCTAGGCATCTTCGTCGCGTTCGCGGGAATCTCGCTGGCATTTGCGGACGGCTTCCTGCATGGGCCCGCAGCGCGCGCCTCGGCGCTCAAGGGCGTGGCCGGCGACACACTCGGCGTGCTCGCCGGCATCGCGTGGGCCGCAACGACCGTGGTGGTGCGCGCAACCCGTCTCGCGCAATCGAGCGCCAGTAAGACGCTGTTTTATCAGCTGACGGTGTCGGCAGTGGTGTTGCTCGCGCTGGCGCTCGGGCTCGGCGAGGTTCGTGTCGACACGCTCACACCGCTCGCCCTCGTCAGCCTCGGTTATCAGGCGGTGGTCGTCGCATTCGTCAGTTATCTGGTGTGGTTCTGGTTGCTGACGCGTTATATCGCGTCGCGCCTGTCGGTGTTCTCTTTTCTCACGCCTCTGTTCGGCGTGACCTTCGGCGTGCTGCTGCTCGGCGAGTCATTCAGTGTGCGCTTTTTGTTGGCCGCTATGCTGGTGCTGACCGGCATTGCGCTCGTCAATGCACCGGCGAAGCGGCTCGCGCCTTAAGTGACTCGCACGTCGCGCCCGCTTCGACGCGTGTCGCGCGGTGGCGATCTATATTCGAGCGCAATGGGCGCCGCATGGCCGGCACGGGTGACTTACCTACTGCCGGCCAAGGTCTGCGCGACGCGCACGTATTCGGCAACCGGCACGTCTTCGGCGCGGCGTTGCAGATCGAAGCCGAGCGCGTCGAAATCAACGGAATCGCGGAACGCGGCCAGCGTGTTGCGCAACATCTTGCGACGCTGCGAGAACGCCGCCGTCACCACTTCACCGAGTATCCGTTCGTCGACGGACGGCAGTTCATGCTGCTCGTACGGGATCATGCGCACGATCGCCGAATCGACCTTGGGCGGCGGCTGGAACGCCTCGGGCGGCACGTCGAGCTGCTTGTCGATCACATAGCGATACTGCAGCATCACCGACAGTCGGCCGAACGCCTTGGTGCCTGGCTCCGCCACCATCCGCTCGACCACTTCGTTTTGCAGCATGAAGTGTTGATCGATCACGCGAGTCGCGAACGACGTCAGATGAAACAGCAGCGGGCTCGAAATGTTGTACGGCAGATTGCCGACAATACGCAGCGACGCCTTCTCCCCAGGCGCGGCCAGCGAGCCGAAGTCGAACGCGAGCGCGTCGCCCGCGTGCAGTTCGAGCAGATCGCCGAATTTCGTCTTCAGGCGGCCGATCAAATCGCGATCCAACTCCACGGCGTGCAGCGGCGCTTCGGGCGTCGCCAGCCGCTCGATCAGCGGTTCGGTGAGCGCGCCCAGTCCCGGTCCGATTTCGACCATGCGCTCGCCGCGCTGCGGCCGGATCACGTCGACGATCGAATCGATCACGCCCATGTCGACCAGAAAGTTTTGACCGAAACGCTTGCGCGCGAGATGACCTTGGTGCCGGCCCTGCTGCTGTCTGCTGGTGGACATCGAAGAAACGCTAAGAAAGAGAACTGCTTGGGAAAAGGAATCGGTGCAACGCGCATGTGAACCGCTTGCGGGCTGCTGATGCCGCGCATTGCTCTTGCGCGCGACCCACGTGCCCGCTCCTGCCGGAAGCGTCGGCGGCGCTGACTCAGCCCGCGCGGCGGTGCTGCGCCATCGACACCGCCGTGTCGATGGCGGCAATCAGGCTGCCTGCATCGGCGCGGCCGGTGCCGGCCAGATCGAGCGCGGTGCCGTGATCGACCGAGGTGCGGATGATCGGCAAGCCGAGCGTCACATTGATGCCTTCACCGAACGTCGCGTATTTCAACACCGGCAGGCCCTGGTCATGGAACATCGCCAGCACGCAGTCGGCCTGCTCCAGATAGCGCGGCTGAAACAGCGTGTCGGCCGGATACGGACCGCGCGCGTCGATGCCCTGGCCGTTCACGAGATTGAGCGCCGGCGTGATGATGTCGATTTCCTCGCGGCCCAGATAGCCGTTTTCGCCCGCGTGCGGGTTCAGCCCAGTCACGAGGATGCGCGGCGCCGGCAAGCCGAAATGATGGCGCAGATCCTGGTCGATGATGCGCAGCGTCTCGACCAGACTCTCGATGGACAGCGCGGCGGATACATCCTTGAGCGGCAGATGCGTGGTCGCAAGCGCAACGCGCAGCGGACGTTTGCCGGTGCCGGCCAGCATCATCACCACCCGCGGCGTATGGGTGCGCTCGGCCAGGTATTCGGTGTGGCCGGTGAATGGCACCCCGGCGTCGTTGATGGTGCTTTTCTGCAGCGGCGCGGTGACGATCGCATCGAACGTGCCGGCCATTGCGCCGTCGATCGCGCTATCGAGCAGATCGAGCACGTAGCGCCCGTTGGCCGCGTCGAGCTTGCCCGCGACCGACGGCGCGCCGAGCGCCGTATGCTGCATGCGCACGCGTTGGCCGTGCCCGAGCAGCGCAGCCCAGTCGACACCCACGGCGCGCGCGCGTTCGGCGAGCAGAGCCGCGTCGCCAAGCACCGTAAACTCTGCGGCGGGCCAATGCGCGCTCGCGCCGGCCAATGCCTGCGCCGTCAGTTCGGGGCCGACGCCGGCCGGTTCGCCGGTCGTGATCGCGATCTGCAACGGCAGGCTAGTGGACCGGGCGGCGCTCGTCATGATGGTTATTGCAGGCTCGACAGGGTGGGTTTCACTTCCACGTACGCGGTGTCGCGCAGTTCGCGCAGCCAGTCGGCGTAAGCCTGTTCCGCCTTGCGCTGACCGATTGCCTGACGCGCCAGATCCATCTGCTGCGACGCCGAGCCTTCCGCCTCGCGGCGCCCCAGCACCTGGATCAGATGGTAGCCATACTCACTGCGCACGGGGTCGCTGATCTGCCCATCCTGAAGCGAGTTCATCGCACGCTCGAATTCCGGCACCGTCTCGCCCGGACTGACCCAGCCGAGGTCGCCGCCTTGCGTGGACGAACCGTCTTGCGAGTAAGAGCGTGCGAACTTCGCGAAGTCGCCGCCCGCGGCGACCTGGCTCTTGATGTCGAGCAGCTTCTGGCGCGCCTGCGGCTCCGACATGCCGTCGCCGACGCGCAGCAGGATGTGGCGCACGTGCGTTTGCACGAGCTTTGGCGCATCCGAACTGGTGCCTTGACCGGTGCGGCGGTCGACCAGCCGCACGATCTCGAAACCGTCGTTGGTGCGGATCAGATCCGGGTTCACTTCGCCCGGACGCAGCGCGGAAGCGGCCTTGACGAATTCCGGCGGCAGCCTGGAAGGCGCGAGGAAACCCAGATCGCCGCCGTTCTTCGCGGCGTCCGGCGCCTGCGAACTGGACTTCGCGAGCTTTTCGAAATTGGCGCCGCCTTTGGCTTCGGCCAGCAGCGCCTGGGCTTTCTGCTGCGCTGCCTCGATGTCGGTCTCCGACGCGTTCAGCGGTGCCTTCACGAAAATGTGCTGAAAGTGCAGGTCGCTCGTCTGGCCGGCGTTGGGACCGCGCTGACTGGCGATGTAGTTCGCGACTTCGGCGTCCGTCACCGTGATCTTGCTGTCCACTTCCTTCTCGCGCAGACGCGAGAGCGTCAGTTCGGTCCGCGCGTCGCTGGTGAAGGTGGTCCAGGGCACGCCTTGCGCCTCGATGCGCGCGCGGTACATTTCGAGAGACATGTTGTTCGCCTGCGCGAGCCGCTCGAGCGTTTTTTGCACGGCGGCGTCGTCGATATTGATACCGTCTTCTTTTGCCTTTTGCAGCTGGATGCGCTCGAGCACCATCTGGTTGAGCACCTGCTGGCGCAACTGGTCCATTGGGGGGACCGGCGCGTTCTGCTGGTTCAGCCGCCGCGTGATCAGGCTGATGCGCTCGTCGAGCTCGCGCCGCGTGATCACACCGTTGTTGACCACTGCGGCAATGGTGTCGACCGTCTGGCCGCTATTGCCGCCCAGCCCCTGCGCCCGTGCCGGCGCAACCGACAGGAAAGACGCCGCGGCGATGAGACCGGCCGCAAGCGTTGCCAAGCGAAGCTTTTTCATGATTGCCACAGATACTCCAATGATGTCGGGCACGCCTGGCCCGTCTTTTCGCATGCTATAGATGACCGCGAATGACCGCGGACGACCGCGCGAACGTCATTCGTAATTGGTGAAACGCGACTCCGGCGGCGGCGGCGGCGGCAACGGCGTATAGCCCGCCACGCTGCTGCGGAACGCGGTCATCAGCCCGTTGTCGACGCTGGACAAACCCTTGAACGTCAACTGCGCGAGAAACCGCGTGCTCGACTGATTTTGCCCCGACGTGTTCAAACCGTTCGCATAGCGCTGGATGCCGGCGCCGAGCGTCCAGCAGTCGGCGTCGTATTGCAAGCCGATCAGACCGTCGACCATCCGATGGCCGCCCAAGTCGTAGTTGAACCGGGCGACGCCGTACATCCGGTGCGTCAACGGCCATTGGCCCGAAATCAGCATCTGGTTGATCGGCTGGTTGTCGAGCGTGGTGTTGGCGCGCGTGTAGCGATATCCGACGTTGATCACCTTGCCGCTCTCCGGACTGAACCCGAAGCCGACGCTCGTCTTCACCAGCTGGTTATTGTCCGCATTATATTGGAACGCCGTTTCCGACGCGAAACCGGCGCCGAGCTTGAGCGACGCCCCCGCGATCAGGTCCGAGTGCGTGGCCTGGGTGCTGGTCTGGTTCGGCTCCAGGGTCACACGCTGATCCTGGAAATAATACTGCTGCGCGATCACGAAGCGCGCGCGTTCGTCGCCCGTGGCCGGGTTGACGAAGCGCGTGGTGACCGCCGCGGTCAGACGGTTGGCGTCGGCGATCCGGTCGTTACCGACAAAGGTGTTCGGCGTGAAAATTTCCGCCAGGCCGAAGTCGGACTCGGCAGTGTCGAACAGCGGCGCGTTATTTTGATTGCGATACGGCGTGTACACATAGTACAGCCGCGGCTCCAGCGTCTGGATGTAATCCTCGCCGAACACGCGCACCGAACGCTCGAAAATGAGCCCCGTGTCGAAACTCAGTGTGGGAATCGATTCGGTGAAGTTCTTCGGCGTGCCGGCCGCCACGTCGGCGGCGCTGAGGTTGTTCAGGTTGTACGAAGCGAAGTGCCACTGCACCTTCGGCGTGACGAAATAACCCGGCCCGACCAACGAATACGATAGATACGGGTTGAACAACACCCGCTGGCCCTGGGTCATGTCCTGCGTGGTGATGCGGAAATTCGTGTAATCGGCCTCGGTGCCGAAGTCGAAACCGCCGACGTTGTACTTCGCGTACCTCACGTTCAACTGTGGCTCGCGGCCATACGGCGCGACCGACGGCTGCAGCGTCTGCCAGTGCTGTTCACGCGCGAGCACGGACCACGGTCCGTTGTTGTAGGTCAACCCGGCTTCCTGCTGATACAGGAGCTGGGTGCCGTTCATGAACTGATTGGTCGACGACGACAGGTCTTCCGGATAGGTGTTGTCGGAGACCCTGTTGTAGTAGATGTAGCCGCCGAACCCGTTGCCGAAGTTCTGGTTGTGCTGGAGGTACAGCGCGTAGCGGTTCGTCTTGGTCAGGCGGTCGTCGGGCAGGAACTCGCCGGTGATCGAGCCGGAATACGTGGGCGACAGATAGCGGAACGTGCTTTGCAACTGTACACCGCGCTTCGAGATCAGACGCGGCGTGACGGTCAGATCGCGGTTCGGCGCGATATTGAAGTAATACGGCACCGACAGTTCGAGGCCGTTGGTCGAACTCAGCGAGAACGTGGGCGGCAATAGCCCGCTGCGCCGATCGCCCGACAGCGGAAACGACAGCCACGGCGACGCGAACACCGGCACGCCCTGGAAGAACAGCACGCTGTTGTGCGCGACGCCTTCGTCCGCACCGGTGTCGAAGTCGAACTCGCTGCCCTTGATGTACCACGCCGGGTTGTCCGCGCACGCGCACGCGGTGTAAGTGCCGTTCGTGAATACCGAGCGCTCGGAGTCGAGCAGGTCGACGCGCTCCGCGCTGCCCGAGCCGCCCGTCAGGTTGAAATGGTATTTCGGCGAGGTCATGAAGCCCTCCGTCGAATCCACGCGCAGATGCGCTTCGGGACCGATGAAGGTATTGCCGCTGTTGATCACGTGCACCTGGCCGTATGCGTCGGCCATGTCCGTGTCCTGATCGTAGTGAAGCGCGTCGGCCTTGATCACGGCGGTATTGCGGCGCACCTCGGCCGACCCCTTCGCCGCGAGATCCTGGTCGATGGTGCCGCTCGCGCTGTCGCCTAGCACGAACGTGGCCGGCCTCTGGCCGGTCTGCAGCGGATGTTCTTCGAGTTGCGGGGCGAGCCGCATGCCCCACGGCGCATCGATAGGTTGCGGCTGCGCGGCTTCCCCCACCAACTGGGCGTGCGCAAGCGCGGGCATCAGGCCCGGAGCGGCGATCAACGCCGCTACGAGCCGCCTTTTGCGCGGCATTACGGCACAAGAGAGAGTCGTTTGGGAAAGCTGTCTAGGCGGCATGTATCGTTTGGCGAATCGGCCCGTCCGTCAGCTTTTGCAGTCACGATCCACCGCCTGCACATCGCGACCGTGACAGTCGGCTGTACATCAATATTTACAAATTGCCGAACGATGAGGCGGGCGGTGAAGGGCAACGCGCGAAAGCTGGCGTGAGTCGCGTCAAAAAAGTCGTGGGGTATTATATGGCAAGACGTTGCCCCTCTGAATTTGCCGCCGGATTTCATGACGCTGCCCCCTTCCCAAGACACCACCACCCAAGACTTCGCCGACCACCGTCTCGACTTGCTCAAAGCCTGGCTGCAAGGCCATGCGGCGCGCTATGCGCTGCAGCTCGACACGCTTGCGCCCGCTTCGTCCGACGCCAGTTTTCGCCGCTATTTCCGGCTCGCCGGTAAGGCTGCGCAAGACGAAGACGCCGCGACGCTGATCGCCGTCGACGCCCCGCCGCCCGAAAAGAGCCGCGAATTCGTGCAGATTGCCGGACTGCTCGATCAAGCGGGCGTGCACGTGCCGCGCGTGCTGGAGGTCGACCTCGACGCCGGGCTGATGCTCGTCACCGATCTAGGCACCGCATCGTACCTGGGCGCGCTCACCGAAGCGCAACAGGCGAACGATCCGCGCCGCGCCCGCACGCTGATGCGCGACGCGCTCGACGCGCTGATCCGTTGGCAACTGAGCTCGCGCGAAAACGTGCTGCCGCCCTTCGACGAAGCGTTCCTGCGCCGCGAGATGGAATTGATGCCGGAGTGGTTCATGGGCCGGCACCTGGGTCGCGCGGTCGACGACAGCACGCGCGCATTGCTCGATCGCACGTTCGCGCTGCTGATCGCGAGTGCGCGCGCGCAGCCACAAGTGTTCATGCTGCGCGATTTCATGCCGCGCAACCTGATGGTTGCCGCGCCGGCTTCGCACCACCCTGCGGCGAACCCCGGCGTGCTCGACTTTCAGGACGCGGTGTACGGCCCGATCACATACGACGTCGCGTCGCTGCTACGCGACGCGTTCGTCAGTTGGGACGAGGAGTTCGAGCTCGATTGCTTCGTGTACTACTGGGAGCGCGCGAAAAAGGCCGGCTTGCCCGTCGATGCCGATTTCGGCGAGTTCTACCGCCAGCTCGAATGGATGGGCCTGCAACGACACATCAAAGTGCTGGGTTTGTTCTGCCGGATCAACTACCGGGACAACAAGCCGCATTACATGAAAGACCTGCCGCGCTTCATCGGCTATGCGCGCAAGGTGGCCGAACGCTATGGGCCGCTGCGTGCGTTCGCGAAGCTGCTCGACAACCTCGAAGGCCGCGCGAACGAAGTCGGCTACACGTTCTGAACAAAAACAATGTCCCTGAAGAAAGCGATGATCTTCGCCGCGGGCCGCGGCGATCGCATGCGTCCGTTGACCGACGCCTGTCCCAAGCCCTTGCTCGAAGTGGGCGGCAAACCGTTGATCGTCTGGCAGATCGAACGTCTCGCGCGCGCGGGCTTGCGCACTATCGTGATCAATCATGCGTGGCTCGGCGAGCAGCTCGAAGCTGCGCTCGGCGACGGTTCGCGCTGGCAGGTCCGGTTGCGCTACTCGCCCGAACCTGAGGCATTGGAGACGGCGGGCGGCATTGCCCAAGCGCTGCCGCTGCTCGAAGACGAGGGCGCGAGCGAAGTGTTCGTGGCGGTCGCCGGCGACGTCTACGCCGATTTCGACTACGCCGCGCTGGATGCTCGCGCCGACACGCTCAAGGCACTCGCCGAGCCGGGCATGCATCTGGTGATGGTGCCGAATCCGGCATTCCATCCGCATGGCGACTTCGGTCTGGTCGACGGTGTGCTGTCGCTCGACGCACAGCCTCGCTTGACCTTCGGCAGCATCGGGCTCTACGACACGCGCATGTTCCGCGATTTGCCGCGTGGTACGCGGCGCGCGCTCACGCCGTATTACCGCGAGACGATCGCGCGCGGGCTCGCGAGCGGTGAGTTATACGAAGGCTTCTGGGAGAACGTCGGCACGCCCGAGCAGTTACAGGTGCTGGATCAGCGGCTGAGCGCGCCGAGGGCAACCAGGCAGGCGTAGCTGCGCCAGGCGCCGAGCAGAGCGCCGGCTTGATTCGACGGTTCGCTCGATCCGCAACGCGACATGGTTCGCAACTGGTCTGAGCTTCCCGCGCGCGTTAGCGCTTACCGACCGCGTTCACCACCTACGGCGCTCGCGCGCCTTGCGCAAGCCGACAACGCGCGGCCCGCTCACCGCGCCGCCGCCCCGACCGTTTCCATCAGGTCCGGCGCCGCCGCCGCGCGCTGCTGCAACGCCCACATTTGCGCGAACAGGCCGTTCGCGCTCAGCAGTTGCGCATGCGTGCCGCGCTCGACGATGCGTCCCTTGTCCATCACGATGATCTGCTGCGCGTGAACCACCGTCGACAGCCGGTGCGCGATGATCAACGTCGTGCGCTCGCGGGCGATCTGATCGAGTTCATGCTGGATTGCCCGCTCGGAGCGCGAATCGAGCGCGGAGGTGGCTTCGTCGAACAGCAGGATCGGCGGGTTCTTCAGGATGGTCCGCGCGATCGCCACGCGCTGCTTTTCGCCGCCCGACAGTTTGAGCCCCCGCTCGCCGACCGGCGTCTCATAGCCCTTGGGCAGCCCTTCGATGAACTCGTGGATATGGGCCGCGCGCGCCGCCGCGATCACCTCTTCCCGCGTCGCCGTCGGCCGGCCGTACGCGATGTTGTAGTAGATGGAATCGTTGAACAGCACGGTATCCTGCGGCACGATGCCGATCGACGCGCGCAGCGAATCTTGCGTGACGTCGCGTATATCCTGACCATCGATCGTGATGGCGCCGCCCGTCGCGCGGTCCAGATCGTAGAAGCGAAATATCAGCCGCGCGAGCGTCGATTTGCCCGAGCCGCTATGGCCCACCACGGCGGTCGTGGTGCCTGCGGCAATCGTAAAGCTCACGTCGTGCAGAATCTGGCGCGCCGGCTCGTACGCGAAGTTCACGTTTTCGAAGCGCACCTGCGCGCCGCTCACCCGCAAGGCCGGCGCACCAGGCAGGTCGGGCACTTCCTGGCTCGCGCCGAGCAGCGTAAACATGCGGTCCATGTCGGTGAGACTCTGCTTCAGCTCGCGATACACCACGCCAAGGAAATTCAGCGGAATATAAAGCTGCAGCATGAAGGTGTTGATCAGCACCAGATCGCCGAGCGTGAGGCGCCCGGCCATCACCCCTTGCGTGGCGCGCCACAGAATGAACACGAGCCCCGTGCCGATGATCGCCTGCTGCCCGAAGTTCAGCGCCGACAGCGAGCGTTGCGATTTGATGGCCGCCGCGCGATAGCGCCTGAGATTTTCGTCGTAGCGGCTCGCCTCCCATTCCTCGTTGCCGAAGTACTTGACGGTCTCGTAGTTCAGCAGCGAGTCGATTGCTCGCGAGTTCGCCTTCGAATCGAGATCGTTCATGGTGCGGCGAAAATGCGTGCGCCACTCGGTGACCTTCACCGTGAACACGATGTACACCGCAAGCGCAATGAACGTGACGATCGCGTAATACGCCTCGTATTTGACGACGAAAAAACCGAGCACGAGGCCGACTTCGACCAGCGTGGGCAGAATGCTGTACAGCGAATAGGAAATGAGTTGGGTGATGCCACGCGTGCCGCGTTCGATGTCGCGCGACATGCCGCCCGTTTGCCGTTCGAGATGGAACCGCAACGACAGCGCATGCAAGTGGCGAAATACCTTCAGCGCCAGTTGCCGCACCGCGCTCTCCGTCACTTTCGAAAACAGGATTTCGCGCAGTTCGGTGAAAAGCGATGTCGACAGCCGCACCACCGCATACGCGACCACCAGCAGCCCGACTCCGCTCAGCAGCACGATGGCCGGCGAATCGTGCGCGCGCCCGAGCGCGGCCAGCCGCTGTACCGACGCCAGGTTGTCGACGATGCGCTTCATCACGATCGGCACGCCGAGATTCGCCACCTTTGCGCCGATCAGGCAGCTCAGCGCGAAGCCGACCCGCCATTTATACGAGGCGAGGTACGGCAGCAGCGACAGGATGGTCTGCCAGTCGTTGCGAGGCTGGGTGGAAATCGGCGAGGGATCGGACGAGGATGGGCGGCGCATGGGGTTTGCAAGGCGAAAGGGTGGAAATGCCGGAGTTCGCAGCGGCGCGCCGAACGCAGCATGCCTGACAGGACACCGCCAGGCGAACTGCTTTGTCGCGCGGCCTTGCTGGGCGCTTTCCCGTACAATTCGTGACTTTGTATTGTCGCAGAAGCCGGCTGGCGCCGCTTTTCATGGGCTGTCGTGCGTGGGCCGCAGGTTGGCCGCGCGGCCATGCCGGATCGCCAGGCGAGCCGCCGTGCGGCGCGCGCCGCAGCCGTTGCGAGAATCCCGCCCACGGGCCCAGCCGAGCGGGCCAATACGTTCCTCGAGGATGTCCCGATGACCAATCTTCTTCAACTGCCGTCCAAGCCTTGCGCACTGCGCGTCATGCCGCAACCGTCGGACGCGAATGTCCACGGCGACGTGTTCGGCGGCTGGATCATGGCGCAGGTGGATATTGCCGGCTCAATTCCGGCGAGCCGCCGCGCCAACGGGCGGGTGGCGACCATCGCGGTCAATTCGTTCGTGTTCAAGCAGCCGGTGTTCGTCGGCGATCTGCTGAGCTTTTATGCGGATATCGTCAAGACGGGCAATACGTCGGTGACCGTGTCGGTCGAGGTCTTCGCGCAGCGCATGAGCTTGACGCAAGACCTCGTGAAGGTCACCGAGGCGACCCTCACCTACGTCGCCACCGACAGCGACCGTCGCCCGCGCGCGCTGCCGGTGCTCGATTGAGCAGCCGGCGCGCGTGCGCAATGGCAACGAGGCGCCAAGGCGCCTCGTCCGGTTTCGATGTGACCTAGGCGGGACACCCGCGTGACCCCGCGTGACTCAGCGCACGCGAATCGCACCGGCTTATTGGCTTGCCCCCGCGCCGATGCCCGCCTTCTTCTGAGCGTTCTGAAGGTCGGTCGGATAGTTCGGATCGTTGCGTGACGGCTGATAGCCGTGCGCCTCCAGTGCTTTCAGCTCCGCGTTTTTCTTCTCCCGCGCCTGCTTGCGCGCGGCCTTGCGCTCGGCCTTGGTGGTGGCTGCCGGGTTAGACGCGGCCATCGCGTTCGCCGCATTCGCATCGGCTGGCGCCGCGCTGCCGCCCGCACCGGCGGTTTGCGCAAAGACTGGCGCGGCAGACGCCACGCTCAATACCATGGATGCCAGCAACACAGACAGCTTCTTCGCAGATGCAGATGTCATGTTCTCTCCAGTCGGGTCGGCGATAGTTGTGATGGTCAGACAGTCGGCGGCGCGTTGCCCGCAACCCTCGGCGAGCAGCGAAAAGGCGCAGCCTCACACGAGTCGATACTTGATGATTCCCGGCAAAGCCGGAGGTGCGAACTACGAATATAGCCGACGGATGCGCGCGCGCAAATGCTTTTGATACGCCCGCGCGCGGTCCGTGCGGCGCGATGTGTTGCGGGCGATCGTCAACAAGGCTGAGCTCGCGCAGTTTGCAGGCGTTTTCCCCTTTCTCAGGAGTTGCGGACGGTGCAGAGCACGCCGGCGGTATAAGCCAGGTGGCGGGGAGCAGACACGGCCAATCACGCCGGTTCCAGTTCCCGCCCTACGCCCCCTTGCAGCAGTTCGGAAATGGCATCCGTCGACAACGGCCTTGCAAAGTAGAAGCCCTGCATCTCGTCGCACGCGCGTTCTTTGAGGAAGTCGAGCTGCGCGGAGGTTTCCACGCCTTCCGCGATCACATGCAGCTTCAGTGAATGCGCGAGCGCGATGATCGCGGACGTGATCGTCTCGTCGTCGCCGGAGACGCCGATGTCCGCGACGAACGAGCGGTCGATCTTCAGTCTGTCCACCGGGAAGCGCTTCAGATAGCTCAGGCTCGAATAACCGGTGCCGAAGTCGTCGATTGCGAGACCGATGCCGAGCGCGTGCAGTTCGTTGAGCATCGACACGGCTTCTTCTGCGTTGCGCATGATCGCGCTTTCGGTCAGCTCCAGCTCCAGATATTTCGGTTCGAGGCCGGTCTCGCTGAGCACCTGCATGACGAGCTTCGTGATATTGCGCTGCTGGAACACCCGCGCCGACAGGTTCACGGACACCCGCGTCGGCGGCAAGCCCTCGTCCTGCCAGGCCTTGTTCTGGCGGCACGCTTCGCGCAAGACCCATTCGGACAGCGGGCCGATCAGGCCGCTTTCCTCCGCCAGCGGAATGAACGCCGATGGCAGCACCAGGCCGACTTCCGGGTCGTGCCAGCGCACCAGCGCCTCGATGCCGACGATCTGCCCGCTGACGATATCCACCTGCGGCTGGTAATGCAGCAGGAACTGGTTATCGCGCAACGCGCGCCGCAAGCGCCGCTCGAGATTGAGCCGCGCGCCCGCGCTCGCGTTCATCTCCGGCTGATAGAACTGGAACGTATTGCGGCCCATGTCCTTCGCGCGATACATCGCGAGGTCGGCCTTTTTCATCAGCGTTTCTGCGTCGTCGCCGTCTTGCGGGAACAGGCTCGCGCCCATGCTGCAACCCACGTACAGCTCGGTGCCGTCGAGCCACACCGGCTCGGAGATCGACGTGCGCACGCGCTCCATCCAGGCGATCAACGACTGTTCGTCGACGGTATCGGTCATCACGATCACGAACTCGTCGCCGCCGTGCCGCGCCACCGTGTCACTCGTGCGCGAGCAGCGCGCGAGCCGCTCGGCGACCACCCGCAGCAGACGGTCCCCGACGCTATGGCCGAGGCTGTCGTTGACGTTCTTGAAGCCGTCCAGATCGAGAAATATGACCGCGACGCCCTTGTGTTGGCGTTGCGCGATGACGAGCGCATGCTCCAGCCGGTCGCGCAGCAGGTTGCGGTTCGGCAGGCGCGTGAGGCCGTCGTAGTTCGCCTGATATTCGAGCTGTTCCTGGTAGCGCATCAGATCGGTCACGTCGTTGATCACGCCGATGTGATGGGTGATCACGCCTTCCGTGTTCGGCACCGGCGCAATGAACAACTGATTCCAGAACAGTGCGCCGTCCTTGCGATAGTTGCGCACCACCGCGCTCGCTTCGCGATTGGCCGCCAGCGCCTCGCGGATCAGTGCGACGCCTTCCTGGTCGCGGTCATCGCCTTGGAGCAGGCGGCAATCCTGGCCCATCACCTCGGCGGAATCGTAACCCGTGATACGCATGAACGCCGGGTTCACATATTCGACCAGGTTGCCGGTGGGTGACGGCGCGGTAATCAGGATCGCGTTGACGCTCGCGTCGAGCGCGCGGCTTTGCAGACGCAACGCGAGATCGGCGCGCTTGCGCTCGGTGATGTCCGTGTACGACCCGAGCACGCCGATCACGCGCCCGTCGCCGTCGGTGAACGGCAGTTTGCTCGTGACCGTGGTGCGAGGCGCGCCGCCGATCACCACGTCCAGTTCGAAGTTCATCTTCGGCACGCCGGTGCTGACCACTTCCTTGTCGTGGTCGTTCAGCAGGTCGGCGAGCGCGCGCCACGGCAGGTCGGCGTCGCTCTTGCCCACCACCTGCTCGGGATACGCGAGCCCCGCATCGCGCGCAAAGGCCATGTTGCAGCCCAGGTAGCGCGAGTTCAGGTCCTTCCAGAAAATGCGCTGCGGAATGTTGTCGATCACCGCTTCCAGCATCTGGTTCGAGCGCTGGGCTTCGGCTTCGGCGTTGATCTGGTCGGTGACGTCGTCGGCCAGCACGAACAGCGCCGCGCGCCCCACGAAGTTCAGCGCGTGATACGACACGTCGACGCTGATAATGGAACCGTCCTTGCGCAGGTGATGCCAGATGCCGGCCATCGAGCGGCCATGCGGGACCGCGTCGGCGCGTTGCAGATACGATTCGAGACGCGCGACCTCGGTGGGCGAGCGGATCGCGCGAATCGTCATGCCGAGAAACTCGTCTTCGGTATAGCCGTATTGCTTGATTGCGGCGGCGTTGACGGCGAGAAAGCGCAGCGTCTCGCGGTCGAAGATATACATCGGCACGGGGTGGTCGTCGAACAGGCCGCGAAAGCGCTCGTCATTGCGGCCGAGCGCGCGGGCCGTGCGCAGCTTTTCACGGGCGCTGCTCTCGCGAGCGCCGAAGGTCAGGATCAGCAGCACGCTGCCACTGAGCATCGTCACCATCAACATGAACATGGCGCGCTGCGCCTCGCTCGCCGAGACCGCGAGCGAGCGCTGCAGCGCGCCGTTTTCCTCGATGCGCAGCACGGCCAGCGCGTCCTCCACGCGATCGCGTTCGAGTCCGAGGCGGGTGTATGCGGATGCGGCCCAGGCGCGCGACGGGTTGGGTGCGGTGGTGGTGGGGGTGGCGGTGGTGGCGGTGGTGGCGCCGGTCGCCGTCATGGCCGCGCTTCTCGTGAGCGCGTCGTCGATGTCGTGTTGCAGCGCGTGGCTGTCCGCGCTCAGCGTGGCCAGCGCGTCCAGCATCCGAGGCTCGCCCGCCAGCTCCTGATGCAGTTTGCGCTCCAGACCGGCGAGCGACGTCGCCATCGCAGCGGCCGCGTTGACCGGCACCGGCTCGCCCGATGTTTCGAAGCGGCCGAGCGTGGCCAGCGCCCCGTCGAGCACCACGCGATAGCCGTCGATATGCTCACGCACGGTCGCCGAACGCAGCATGCGCTCATCGGTGGCCCGCTGGCCGTCGATCTGCGTGTACGCGACGAACGCGTTCGCCCCGACCGCGGCGACGACGACCGCCATGTTGATTAGCAGCCGCTTCGATAAAAAAAGAGTCATGGATTCCGAACGTCAATCGTTCCGAGGGCGGGAGCGCGCGGTCGCTCTCGGATGCGTCGGGCCGCATCGATGCGAGTCTTTTTACGCGCCAACCCATGGATAACGGCAGCGTTCGGAGCGGCTTGAGGGTGGAAGTGAAAAAAAGTGGTCACACCTGGCCGGTCGGACCAGGCGGTCGCGCCTGGCCGGCCGCACCTGGCCGGTCGGACCAGGCGGCCGCGCCTAGCCGGCCGCGCCAAACTCCTTCATCGCCGGCACGAAGTCGTGATTGGCCTCCGGCTTGCGCGACAGCTTCGCGAGCACGTAGCGCTTGAACGGCGCAAGCTCGGCCCAGCGGGCGACGCTCGGCGCAGCGAGCCCGGCCAACCCCGCCTGACGGGCCACGCCGTCCGGCACGCTATCCGTGCGGCGCCAGGCCGGCGCTTCTTCGGGCGTGAACCATTCCGGCTCGACATTCGCGTGAGTGCGCAGCATTTCGAACAGCGCGTGATCGAAATTCGGCTCGATCTCCGCGTCTTCCTCTACCGGAAAGCGCGCCAGCAACTTGCGGTCTTCGAGCGGCAGCATCTGCCACTGTGCGAGCGTGATGCGCAGCCCGAAGCGGTCGAGGTTGAACCGCACCGACATCGGGATATAGGTGAAATTCTCCGAAGACTCTAGCTCGAAGGAAAACAGAAGCGGTGCTTCGTTGAGTCCCATGACAGTGTTCCTCCTGATGGCGGACAGCGCGCAAGCGCAGCTTGAGGTATTTTAGAACCTTATTTGCGCGACGGCGGGATGGCGGGCAACGCCGCAACCCGCGCAGCCGCGCAGGCCAATGCTCACGCCGGTGGCCACCCGCGCGCGGCATCAAAGGAGAAAAGCAGCTTGAACGAACACGATACAGCCGCACAGCCGGGCGCGGTGGAGCGCCAGGTGCACCGGCATCGCGGCGCAGCGGTCGAGACCGTTACCGATCATGTCGGCCAGGAGTGGCCGGTCGCGCTGGTCTTCAATGGTATTTCGCACGCGGTGATGATGTGCACGCCGTGCGATCTGGAAGCGTTCGCGGTCGGATTCGCGATCTCTGAAGGGATCGTGGAGCGCGGCAGCGACATTCAGGACATCGAGGTCGAGTTGCATGACGACGATGAATTGCCGCACGCCGAAGTGCAACTGCAAGTGGTGCAACAGGCGTTCGTCGCGTTGAAGGAAAAGCGCCGCGCGCTGGCCGGGCGGACCGGCTGCGGCGTCTGCGGGATCGAAAGCATCGATCTGCTCGACCTGCAGCCGCAGCGCGTGCCCGACACCGGCTTCCTGCAACGGCTCGCGCCGGATGCGATTGCGCGCGCCGCTCGCGAACTCCCCGCGCACCAGGCACTGACGCGCCTGACGGGCGGCCTGCACGCGGCCGCATGGTGCGACGCGGCGGGCGCGATCCGTTACGCGTTCGAAGACGTCGGCCGACACAATGCGCTCGACAAACTGATCGGCCAGCTCGTGCTCGATCGCGCGGACACCCGCGAAGGCTTCGTATTCCTGTCGAGCCGCGCGAGCTATGAGCTGGTGCGCAAGGCTGCGCGCGTCGACGTGCCGATGGTCGCGACGATCTCCGCGCCGTCGTCGCTGGCGATTGCGATTGCGCGCAAGGCGGGCGTGCGGCTCGTGAGCTTCTGCCGCGAAGGCAGCTACGTCGACTACGACACCTTGCAGCCGCCGCAGGCTTGAAGAAATAAACGTGGCGCCGGTTCCCGCTTCACCGCCTGTTGGAGCGCCGCATCAATCGAACTGCCGGAAGTCCGGCTTACGCTTCTCGAAGAACGCCTTGAACGCCTCGCGCGCCTCGGGCGCGAGCAGCATCTTGCCGAAGTGCACCGCTTCTTCCGACATCTGCGTGTGCAGTTCCTGCTGGCTGGCGCGCTTCATCAAACTCTTCGTCACGCGCAACGACGCGGCCGGCAACGCAGCCAGCTTCGCGGCCTGCGCGGCGGCGAACGCATCGACCTCGGCGGCCGGCAGCACGCGATTCACGAAACCCATCCGGTACGCTTCGGCGGCGTCGAACGCCTCGCCGAGCAGCAGCTTTTCCGCCGCCGCCTGATAGCCGCTCACGCGCTGCAACAGCAGACTCGACGCTGCTTCCGGGCACAGGCCGAGCTGGGTGAACGGCAGCGAAAAGCTCGCGGTATCGGCCGCGTAGACCAGATCGCAATGCAGCAGCAAGGTCGTGCCGATGCCCACCGCCGGTCCCGCCACCGACGCCACCACCGGCTTCTGCGCCGAGCTGATCGCGCGCAGGAACTGGAACACCGGCGCGTTCTCGCCCATCGGCGGCGTCTTCATGAAATCTTCGAGATCGTTGCCGGCGCTGAAAATGCCGGCGCTGCCGCGAATCAGGATCACGCGCAGCGACGGGTCGCCGTGCGCGTCGCTCATCGTGTCGGCCATCGACTGATACATCGCGGCCGTGATCGCGTTCTTCTTGCCGGGCCGGTTGAAGGCAATCGTCAGCACACCCCCGGCGCGCTCGACCAGAATATCCATTGCCATCTCCTTCATCCTCTGCTGTTGCTGCGAACCGTTCCGCGCTCGTCAAGAAATCACCGCGGTCCCCTTGCGAACCGGCTTACAAGCGCTCGATGATGCCCGCCGCGCCCATGCCGGTGCCCACGCACATCGTCACCATCCCGTACTTGTAATTGCGGCGGCGCAGGCCGTGCACGACCGTCGACGCACGAATCGCGCCCGTCGCGCCGAGCGGGTGGCCCAGAGCGATCGCGCCGCCCAGCGGGTTGATCTTCGACGGGTCCAGACCCAGATCCTGGATCACCGCCAGCGATTGCGCGGCGAAGGCTTCGTTCAGTTCGATCCAGTCGAGGTCGTCCTGCTTCAGGCCGGCGGCCTTCAGCGCGGCCGGAATCGCTTCTTTCGGGCCGATCCCCATGATCTCCGGCGGCACGCCGCGCACCGCGAAGCTGACGAAACGCGCGAGCGGCGTCAGGTTGAATGCCTTGAGGATCTTTTCGGACACGACGATCAACGCGCCCGCGCCGTCCGACGTCTGCGAGCTGTTGCCGGCCGTCACCGATCCCTTGTTGGCGAACACCGCGCGCAGCCGGGCAAGGCCTTCGAGCGACGTGTCCGCGCGCGGGCCTTCGTCGAGCGAGACTTCGCGCGTCTGTACGCGCACTTCGCCGGTTGCGAAATCGGGCAAGCGCTCGGTGATCGTGTATGCGGCGATTTCGTCGTTGAATTCGCCGGCCTGCTGCGCGGCGATCGCGCGGCGGTGCGATTCCACGGAGAATTTGTCTTGTGCTTCGCGGCTGATCTTCCAGCGCTCGGCGACTTTCTCGGCGGTCAGGCCCATGCCGTACGCAATGCCGACGTCCTCGTTGCGATCAAAGATATGCGGCGACAACGATGGCTTGTTGCCCATCATCGGCACCATGCTCATCGATTCGCAGCCGCCCGCGATCATCGCGTCCGATTCGCCGACGCGGATGCGGTCGGCGGCCATCGCCAACGCGGTCAGCCCCGACGCGCAGAAGCGGTTGACCGTGACGCCGCCGACGCTGTCCGGCAAGCCCGCCAGCAGCGCGCCGATGCGCGCAACGTTGAGGCCCTGTTCCGCTTCGGGAATCGCGCAGCCGACGATCGCGTCTTCGATCACCTTGGTATCGAGGCCGGGCACTTGCGCCACGGCCGATTTAATGGCGTGCACCAATAGTTCGTCGGGGCGCGTGTTTCTGAACATCCCGCGCGGCGCCTTGCCGATCGGCGTGCGGCTCGCGGCGACGATGTATGCGTCTTGCAATTGCTTTGCCATGTAAAGCTCCTCTATCCGCTAGTCGCTTAATTGCGCACCGGCTTGCCGGTTTGCAGCATGCCCATGATCCGTTCCTGCGTCTTTTGCGTGCCGAGCAGGTCGACGAACGCGCGCCGCTCGAGTTGCAGCAGCCATTCCTCATCGACCAAGGTGCCCGCTTCCACATCGCCACCGCACACCGCTTCCGCGATGCGGCTGGCAATCAGGAAATCATGCTCGCTGATGAAACGGCCATCGCGCATGTTGACGAGCGACGCCTTGATGGTCGATATCGCCGAGCGGCCCGCGACCGGCACCTGTGTCACGCGCAGCGGCGGCCGATAACCCGCGTCGGCCAGCGCGCGGGTTTCCTTCTTCGCGACGTCGAGCAGTTCGAACACGTTGAACACGATCGTGTCGGACGGCTTCAGGTAGCCCATTGCACGCGCGTCGAGCGCGGAGGCCGAGACCTTCGCCATCGCGGCGTTTTCGAACGACTTCTGCAGGAACTTGAGCAGGTCGCTGGTCGCGCCGACCTGCTCAGCGGCTTGCGCCGCGCGCAACGCCGCTTCCTTGAGACCGCCGCCGGCGGGCACCAGCCCCACGCCGACTTCCACCAAACCCATATAGCTTTCGAAATGCGCGACGCGCTTCGCGCTATGCAGCGCCAGCTCGCAACCGCCACCGAGCGCAATGCCCGACACTGCGGAAATCACCGGCACGCTTGCGTACTTCACGCGCAGCATGCCTTGCTGGAACTTCTTCACGAACGGCTCGATGCCCTTCGCGCCGCCCATCATGAACGCCGGCATCGCTTCTTCGAGGTTGGCGCCGGCGGAGAATGGGCCGCCCGGCGTGCCGAGTTTCAGCGACGTCGGCTGCCAGATGACCAGGCCCTTGTAGTCCTTCTCGGCCAGTTCGATTGCCTGCGTCAGACCGTCGATCACCGACGGTCCGATCGTGTTCATCTTGCTCTTGAACGACAGGATCAGCACATCGTTCTCGCCCGCGCGATCATCGACCCATGCGCGCACGGCATCGGTCTCGAACAGGGTCTTGCCATAGGTTTTCGGATCAACCGTTTCGCCGACGAGCGGCGCGCGGAACACCTGCCTGTCGTACACGGAGAGCGACGAGCGCGGCACGAAGCTCTGCGAAGCCGGCGACCACGAACCTTCGTTCGTGTGCACGCCGCCCTTTTCCGCGACCACGCCTTCGAGCACCCACGACGGCAGCGGCGTGTTCGACAGCGCCTTGCCCGCCGCGATGTCCTCCTGGACCCAGTCGGCGACCTGCTTCCAGCCGGCGGTTTGCCAGCTTTCGAACGGGCCTTCGTTCCAGCCGAAGCCCCAGCGGATCGCGAGGTCGACGTCGCGCGCGTTATCGGCGATCGACTCCAGATGCACGCCGATGTAGTGGAACACATCGCGGAAAATGGCCCACAGGAATTGCGCCTGCGGATGCTGCGATTCGCGCAGCAGCTTCAGACGCTCGGCCGGCGGACGTTTCAGAATGCGGCCGACCAGTTCGTCGGCCTTCGCGCCGCCGTCGACATACTCGCCCGTCTTCGGGTCGAGCACCTTGATCGCCTTGCCTTCCTTTCTGTAGAAGCCGCAGCCGGTCTTCTGACCGAGCGCGCCCTTTTTCACCAGTTCGGCGAGTACGGCCGGCGTTTCGTAGACCGGGAAGAACGGGTCGTCCTTGAGCGTGTCCTGCATCGTCTTGATCACGTGCGCCATCGTGTCGAGACCGACCACGTCGGCAGTGCGGAACGTGGCCGACTTCGCGCGGCCCAGGCGCGAGCCGGTCAGGTCGTCGACCTCGTCAAAGCGCAGGCCGAACTTCGCGGCTTCCGCGACGACGGCGAGAATCGAGAAAACGCCGACGCGGTTGGCAATGAAGTTCGGCGTGTCTTTCGCCCGCACGACGCCCTTGCCGACTACGCTCGTCAGAAACGCTTCCAACTGATCGAGAATCCCGGCACGCGTCGCCGCGGTCGGAATCAATTCGACCAGGTGCATGTAGCGCGGCGGATTGAAGAAGTGCACACCGCAAAAGCGCCGCTTCAGTTCATCCGGGAAACCTTCGGACAATGCCGTGATCGACAGGCCGGAGGTGTTGGTCGCGAAAATCGCATTGGGTCCGATGTGGGGCGCGACTTTCTTGTACAGATCGTGCTTCCAGTCCATCCGTTCGGCGATCGCCTCGATCACGAGGTCGCACTCGGCGAGCTTCGCGATATCGTCGTCGTAATTGGCGGGCTGGATGTATTGCGCGTCGTCCTTCAGGCCTAACGGCGCGGGCGACAGCTTCTTCAGATTTTCGATCGCCTTCAGCGCTATCGCGTTCTTCGGGCCTTCCTTGGCGGGCAGATCGAACAGAAGCACCGGCACCCTGGCGTTGATCAGGTGCGCGGCGATCTGCGCGCCCATCACGCCGGCGCCGAGCACGGCTACCTTGCGAATGATCAGATTGCTCACGTCGTTTCTCCGGGAAATTGTGCGGATGTCGCGAAGCTCGATGGACGCTTCGCGATGTGGCTGAAAGTGGGCCGCGACGGCGATACGCGCAGCGCCGCTTTCGCGGTGTAAGCGTTAGAACAGCGCTTCTTCGACGTCCATCAGCGACTTCGAACCGGCGCGCGCCTGACGGATCGTCATCGCGGTTTCCGGCAGCAGCTTTGCGAAGTAGAAACGTGCGGTGGCGAGCTTCGCCTTGTAAAACGGATCGCCCGATGCTTCCTTGTCGAGCGCGATGCGAGCCATGCGTGCCCAGAAGTACGAAAACACCAGATGGCCGACGGTGCGCAGATACGGCACGGCCGCAGCGCCGACTTCGTCCGGGTTTTGCAGCGCCTTCATGCCGATTTCCATCGTAAGCTTCTGCACCTTTTCGCCGATGTCCGCGAGCGGATTGACGAACTCCTGCATCTCCGGCTTGATGCCTTCCGCTTCGACGAATTCCGTTACCAGCTTGCCGAACTTCTTCATCTTCGCGCCCATGTCGCCCAGCACCTTGCGGCCGAGCAGGTCGAGCGCCTGAATCGCGTTGGTGCCTTCGTAGATCATGTTGATACGCGCGTCGCGCACATACTGCTCCATGCCCCACTCGGTAATGTAGCCATGGCCGCCGTAGATCTGCATCGCGTGATTGGTGCTTTCGAACGCGTTGTCCGACAGGAACGCCTTGAGAATCGGCGTGAGCAGCGCGACGAGATCGGCGGCTTCGCTGCGCACCGCTTCGTCGGCGTGCGACAGTTCCTTGTCGATATGCAGCGCGGACCAGTACGAGAACGCGCGCGCGCCTTCGGCGTAGGCTTTCTGCGTGAGCAGCATGCGGCGCACGTCGGGGTGCACGATGATCGGGTCGGCGGCTTTTTCCGGCGCCTTCGGACCGCTCAGCGAACGCATCTGCAGACGCTCTTTCGCGTAGGTGAGCGAGTTCTGGTATGCGACCTCGGTCAACCCGAGGCTCTGCATACCCACACCCAGGCGCGCAGCGTTCATCATCACGAACATCGCGTTCAGGCCTCTGTTCGGCTCGCCGACCAGCCAGCCTTTCGCGTTGTCGAGATTGATCACGCAGGTCGCGTTGCCATGAATGCCCATCTTGTGTTCAATGGAGCCGCACTTCACGCCGTTGCGTTTGTCGGGGTCGCCGGCTTCGTTCGGCACGAACTTCGGCACGATGAATAGCGAAATGCCCTTGGTCCCTTTGGGTGCATCCGGCAGACGCGCGAGCACCAGGTGGACGATGTTTTCGGCGAGATCGTGCTCACCGCTGGAGATGAAAATCTTCGTACCGCTGATCGCATACGAGCCGTCGCTGTTGGGCTCCGCCCGCGTGCGGAGCATGCCGAGGTCGGTGCCGCAATGCGGCTCGGTCAGACACATGGTGCCGGTCCACACGCCCGCGACCAGCTTGGGCAGATAGCGCTGCTGCAGCTCGGGCGTACCGTGCGCGCGCAGACATTCGTATGCGCCATGCGAGAGACCTGGGTACATCGTCCACGCCTGATTGGCCGAGTTCAGCATTTCATAGAGCGCGTTGTTGACGAAGGCCGGCAGCCCCTGGCCGCCGTATTCCGGATCGCAGCCCAAGGCGGGCCAGCCGGCGTCGACGTACTGTTGATACGCCTGCTTGAAGCCCTGCGGCGTGGTCACCACGCCGTCGTCGGCGTACGTACAGCCTTCAGCGTCGCCGCTGTGATTGAGCGGGAACAGCACTTCGGAACAGAACTTGCCGGCCTCTTCGAGCACCGCGTTGATCGTGTCGGCGTCCAGCTCCGCGTGCCTGGGCATCTGCTTGATTTCGGCTTCCACGTTGAGCAGTTCGTGCAACACGAATTGCATGTCGCGCAGCGGCGCGGCGTACTGTCCCATGACTCTCTCCAAAGTTTGACAAAAAGCCAGGCCGTTAGCCGAGTCCGTGACCGGGACTGTCCGCGCCGCTGAATCAGTTGATGTTCGAGGGCGCTGCTAACGGTTTTCGCTTTGATACGACACGATCAGTTTTTCGAGCGCGGCCCACGTGAGACGCACCGCTTCTGGCAAACGCAGGAAACGCGCGTCGTGATGCAGGCCAAGCGTGAAGCTATACAGTTCGAACAGCATCAGTTGCGGATCGGTGTCAGCGCGCAGATGCCCTTCTTCCACTGCCTGCGAAATCGCGCGCGTGAGCGCCGCGCGCCAGATCGTCACGCTCGACACCAGTTGCTCGCGCACCGGGTTATCCGCGCGGTCGTCATACTCGACGGCGCCGCTGATATAGATGCAGCCAGTGGTGACTTCCTGGATGCGCTTCTCCATCCAGCGGGAAATCATCGCGCGCAAGCGCGGCAAGCCACGCGGCTCGCGCAAGCTCGGAAAAAACACCTCTTCTTCGAAACGACGGTGATATTCGCGCACGACTTCCACCTGCAAGTCCTCACGCGATCCGAAATGCGCGAACACCCCGCTCTTGCTCATCTGCATACGCTCGGCAAGCAGGCCGATCGTCAGACCTTCCAGTCCGTCCCGGCTTGCCAGATCGAGCGCTGCATCGAGAATCGCGACTCGCGTTTGTTCGCCTTTTCGCATAGCTGTTTACCGTTCTAATGTGACCGACATGAAATCGAACGGCCGTACTATTATTGAGTGTCGCCGTCCCCGGAACAAGGACTTTATTAGAAACCGGTTTCTAACCGGTTTCAATTTTGCGACATCCGTCAATCGGACGAGTCCGATTTTTTAGAGGCGTTTGCCTTGGCGCGGCCGTGGCGATTCGGACCGCTGGCGTCGGCCGGTGTGCAGCCGGCCGACATCATGCAGCAAGTGGGCAGCAGTCAAGAAGGCTTTGATGGACAGCGAAGGGGCGCGCGACGGCTTTTTGAGAAGTTGTGAACCGCAGCCGCCGTGGCTACCGCCATGAGTGACGGCCGGGGCTACAGGGATGCGCTGGCGTTACTAGCGCGCATAGCGGCGGATCGACGGCTGGGCGGATAGCGCGACGAGCGAGAGACCTGCGGCAGCGCACGCAAGCGTCATTCACCTACCGTTGGAAAGCTTCGCCGTAAAGCCGCGGCGACGCGGTCCAGCACATCGTCCCAGTCGCCGCGCCGCGGCTGCGTGAACAGGCGCAAGCCCGGATACCAGGGACTGTCGTCCCGGCCGCGCAGCCAGCGCCAGCAACCCGCGAAGCGGTTCAGCAGCCAGACCTGCTTGCCCATTGCGGCAGCAAGATGCGCCACCGAAGTGTCGACGGAAATCACCAGATCGAGGTTGTCGAGCAGCGCCGCCGTATCGGCGAAATCCGTCAGTTGATCCGTCCAGTCCGTCAGACGTGCGTGGCTGGCGGCGTCGGCAAGCTTGCGGGGATCGTCGCTCTTTTGCAGGCTGATCCAATGCACGTGACGCTGCGCAAGCAGCGGCGCGAGCCGCGCGAGAGAGAGGCTGCGCAGCCGGTCGACCGCCGTGCCCGCATGGCCGCCCGCCCACACGACGCCCACGCGCGGCAAATGACGCGTGTCTGGCAGCGCTTGGAGCCGCGCGCGCCATTGCGCTGCGCGGTGCGGCGCCGCATGCAGATAGGGAAGTGCCGCCGGAATGGTGGCGAGGCGGGTCTGAAATGCCATCGGCAGGGACATCAGCGGACAGTAGCGGTCCCAGTTGCGCAGGTCCGGTACGCCGTCGAGCAGCACCAGGCGCGGCCACCGTGCGCACAGCGACTGCTCGTACAGGCGACGCAACGGTTGCGGGCACACATAGCCGACCTCGGAAAAATGCTCGAGCGCCATCGGCAAATAGCGCACGAATTGCAGGCTGTCGCCATAGCCCTGCTCGTTGAGGACGAGCAGGCGTTCGCCGCACGCACGCCCCGAGCGCGCAGCGACAGGAGCGGCCGGCGCATCGCCCGACCAGCGCGGCAGCGCCACTTGCAAGGGCACCTGTGCGGGCCGTCCATCGGACAGCTTGATGCTGACCCAGCGGTCTTCGAAATACGGCCAGGCTTCTTCATAGCGGCCTGACGCGAGCAAAGCCATTGCCAGGTTGTTGCGCGCGACGAGGTTGGCGGACGATAACTCGATGGCGCGCCGATAGTGTCGCTGCGCATCTTCCAATGCACCGAGCTCCGCGTAGATGCGCCCCAGGTTGTTATGTGCCGCCGAGTGGTCCGGCTCGATCTCGAGCGTTCGACGGTAGCCGTGCGCGGCTTCGTCGAGATTGCCGAGATGTTGCAGCGTCAACGCGAGGTTGTAGTGAAGCGCGGCAAGCTCCGGTTGCAACGCGAGACCTTGCCGCAGACTCTCGACGGCGCTCGCAAAGTCGCCGAGTTTGAGCTGAATTGCGTAGAGCGTGTTGTACAGGATCGGTTCGGGGCCCAGCTGGATCGCGCGTTCGAGCCAGTGCCGCGCGCTTTGCAGGTGGCCCGCCGCAAGCGCGAGCAGCCCTTGTAGATGGATAGCGCCGACATGCTCGCCGTCTTGCCGGAGAATACTATCGGCCAGCATCTGCACCGCGTCTAGGCGCCCCGCTTGATAGGCCGCGACGGCTTCATCGTGAAGGCTCGATGTGTTGTTGGGGCTATGATGCGGAGGGACCGGCATGTTGACAGGCGATCGGGCACGACGCGCCGGTCCGGTCGCCGTAAGCGGCAACGACCGGGCGGCGAACACGGTTGGATAACGTAAGGCGCTTAGGCGACGCACGCGCACCGGCAGGCCGTTGAATTTGTATCGAACGGAAATTATGGCGGCGCTATTGCGCGGGGTCTTTAAGAGCGTTCCGAAATACGTCGACTTTGGCGGTCTCCCGAGCCAACCTTGCTGGCGATTCGCACGCCCTGCACAAATCTTCCCCACGCGGCGCGAAGCGCCTAATCGTAGCCACCCACCGTCAACAGCTTCATCGCCAACCGGTAGCTCGTATAGGCCAGCCAGTTCAGCGCCCGCTCGCCCGCTGGACGGGACTCATAATGCGCCTCGTCGATACGGCGCGAGTCCCTGAACGCGTCGAGAATCGCCTCTCGCAATACATCGATCGACGGGTCGTTCACCAGCACCACATTCGCCTCGTTGTTGAGCATCAGGCTTAGTGCATCGAGGTTCGACGATCCAACGGTCCCCCAGTTGGAGTCCACCACCGCCACCTTGCCATGCAGCAGCGTCTTCTCGTACTCCGCGATCTGCACACCGGCCTTGAGCAACGCGTGGTACAGGAACGGCACCGCATAATCGAGCGCCTTGAACTCCTTGCGCCCGATGATTAGCTTCACCACGACGCCGCGCCGCGCCGCGAAGATGAGCGCACGCCGCAGCTTGCGCCCCGGCATGAAGTACGGATTGGCAAGCAGGATTTCCTCGCGCGCCTGGCCGATTGCAGCCAGATACGCCTTTTCGATCGTGCGGCGGTTGATGAGGTTATCCCGTGCGACGAACGCCACGCACGGCTGACCGCCCGCCCACAGTTCCTCGTTACGGCGGCGACGGCGCCGTCGCAAGCTTCCGAGCGATGCCGAAGTCTGCGGCCCCAAGTCCGGCTGCAGCGATTCCAGCGGCCGATGCCCAAGCCGAATCCGCCGCCATTGCACCTCGAACGCCTGGCGGACGTCGGCGACCACCGGCCCATGCAGCTCGAGCGCGAAGTCCCAGCGCCGGTAGGGCAGCGTCTCGCCGTTGTTCTGGTAATCGTCGACGATGTTGATGCCGCCGCAATACGCGAACTGGTCGTCGATGACCGCCAGCTTGCGATGCGTGCGGGAAAATCCGAAGCGTCCGAACAGATGCGGGTTATAGATACGATGATCGATGCCGGAAAGCGGCCACTCGTTGAACATCGGCAGACGCGCGGTGCCGATGCCGTCTGTGATCACGCGCACCCTCACGCCGCGTGAGCCGGCGCGCAGCAACGCCGCGTTGACCGTCTGGCCGGCATTGTCGTTGCAAAAGATGTAGGTTTCGAGAACCACGTCGTGCTGCGCGGCGTCGATACGTTCGACCAGTGCGCTGAACAAGTCGTCGCCGGAGCGCAGCAGTCGAACATCGTTGCCGCTCGTGAAGCGATAGCGTTGCCAATAGCGACGGCCGAGCAGCGCATGGCGCAGTCGCGCGAAACGGCGCGCGCTGCGTGTGCTCATCGGCGAAGCTCCGCGGCGCCACGCGCGCCGAGCCGGCTTGGCAACTGCAAGATCGCGTCGGCATTCGACGAAGAAAAGCAGCGTGACGCCGCCTCTTCGAACGGCAGCCATAGAAACGCGGTGTGCTCGCGCGGTGCCAGCGTCACCTCCAACTGCTCGGGGACCTGCACGCTGAACCAGTGCTCGGTGTTGTGGATCACGCCTTCTGCATAGCGATGGCGGAACTCCGGATAGATCTCGTATTCGATCGAATAGTGCCAGTCGAACAACGCGCTTCGCGGCACGAGTGCGCTGCCGATCACGATGCCGGTTTCCTCTGCGACCTCGCGCACGGCCGTTTCGGCGAGCGGCTCGTCGAGCCGATCTTTGGAGCCCGTCACCGACTGCCAGAACCCCGGATGATCGGCGCGTTCGATCAGCAGCACATCCAGCGCGGCCGTATGGATGACAACAAGCACGGATTGTGGAATTTTCGGCGGCTTTGGCATGACTTGGAAACTGGGCGCAACGCTTGCGCTGGACATGTCCGCGAGTGGTCCAATGAGCGGTCGAAAGCGGTTGCTTCGACTGTAACGCAAAAAGCAAAAAAGGCGCATGACGCGCCTTTTTTGTATGCTCCTGCTGTGGTTTTCAGACAGCAGTCGCTTGCCTCGATCCGTGACTTACGCCTTGGGTTCGGGCGTACGCAGACGGATGTGCAACTCGCGCAACTGGCGCTCGTCCACTTCGCTCGGCGCTTGCGTGAGCAAGCACTGCGCGCGTTGCGTTTTCGGGAACGCGATCACGTCGCGGATCGAATCGGCACCGGCCATCATCGTGACGATGCGGTCCAGACCGAACGCGATGCCACCGTGTGGCGGCGCGCCGTACTGCAGCGCGTCGAGCAGGAAGCCGAACTTGGCTTGCGCTTCTTCCGCGTTGATCTTGAGCGCGCGGAACACCTTGCTCTGCACTTCCTCGCGGTGGATACGCACGGAACCACCGCCGATCTCCCAGCCGTTCAGCACCATGTCATAGGCTTTCGCAAGGCAGCGTGCCGGATCGGTTTCCAGGTACTCCAGATGCTCGTCCTTCGGGCTCGTGAACGGATGATGCGCGGCGACGTAGCGGTTGTCTTCCTCGTCGAACTCGAACATCGGAAAGTCGACCACCCAAAGCGGCTTCCAGCCGGTCTCGACCAGACCGTTGGCCTTGCCGAACTCCGAATGGCCGATCTTGAGGCGCAGCGCACCCAGACTGTCGTTCACCACCTTCGCGCGATCCGCTGCGAAGAAAATGATGTCGCCGTCTTGCGCGCCGGTGCGCTGGATGATCGCGTTGACTGCCTCATCGTGCAGGTTCTTGACGATCGGGCTTTGCAGACCGTCGCGCCCCTTCGCGACTTCATTCACCTTGATCCAGGCGAGACCCTTCGCGCCGTAGATGCGCACGAATTCCGTGTAGCTGTCGATGTCGCCGCGCGATAGCTCGCCGCCCTTCGGCACGCGAATCGCCGCGACACGGCCGTCCTTCGTGTTGGCCGGCGTGCTGAACACCTTGAAGTCGACGTCCTTGACGGCATCGGTCAGGTCGGTGAATTCCAGCTTCACGCGCAAGTCCGGCTTGTCGGAACCGAAGCGGCGCATGGCTTCCGAATACAGCATGACCGGGAATTTCTCGTCCAGCGCAACGCCGATCGTCTGCTTGAACACGTGGCGGATCATTGCTTCGAACAGATCGCGGATTTCCTGTTCCGACAGGAACGAGGTTTCGCAGTCGATTTGTGTGAATTCCGGCTGACGGTCGGCGCGCAGGTCTTCGTCGCGAAAGCATTTGACGATCTGGTAATAGCGGTCGAAGTTCGCCACCATCAGCAGCTGCTTGAAGAGCTGCGGCGACTGCGGCAGCGCGAAGAACTGGCCCGGGTTGGTACGCGACGGCACCAGGTAGTCGCGCGCGCCTTCCGGCGTGCTCTTCGTGAGCATCGGCGTTTCGATGTCGATGAAGCCCTGCTCGTCCAGATACTTACGCACTTCGATCGCGACGCGATAACGCAGACGCAGGTTGTGCTGCATCTGCGGACGGCGCAGGTCGAGCACGCGGTGTGTAAGGCGCGTCGTCTCGGAGAGGTTGTCGTCGTCCAGCTGGAACGGCGGCGTGATCGACGGGTTCAGCACGATCAGCTCGTGGCACAGCACTTCGATCTTGCCGCTCTTCAACGCCGCGTTGGTCGTGCCTTCCGGACGGCTGCGGACCACGCCCTTGATCTGCAGGCAGAACTCGTTGCGCACGCCTTCGGCTGCCTTGAACATGTCGGCGCGATCCGGATCGCAGACGACCTGGACCAGCCCTTCGCGATCGCGCAGGTCGATGAAGATGACCCCGCCATGGTCGCGGCGGCGGCTCACCCAGCCGCACAGCGAGACGGATTGGCCCAGCAGTTCTTCGGTCACCAGACCGCAGTATTCAGATCTCATCGACATGATGTTTGTCTTTCGTTTTGCATTGGTTGAGCGGCGCGCCGCAGTTGAACACTGCGTGAACACTGCGCGCCGGCATTACAGCGGAGGCTCGACGGCCGTGCCGCGCAGCGCCGCCGGCGGTGCGGACGGCGCCACGACACCCATCGAGACAATGTACTTGAGCGCCGCGTCGACGGTCATGTCGAGCTCGACCACTTCGCTTCTGGGCACCATCAGGAAGAAGCCGGACGTGGGGTTCGGCGTGGTCGGCACATACACGCTGACGTATTCTTCTTTCAGGTGATTGACCACATCGCCGCCCGGGACACCGGTCAGAAACGCAATCGTATAGGAACCGCGACGCGGATACTCGATCAGGAGCGCCTTGCGGAAAGCGTTGCCGCTGCTCGATAGCAATGTGTCGGACACTTGCTTGACGCTGGTGTAGATGGGGCCGACCACGGGAATGTGAGCGACCAGCAACTCCCACCACTTCACGAGCTTTTGCCCGACGAAGTTCTGCGTCAACAGCCCGACCACGAAGATGAATGCGAGCGTGAGCACCGCACCGAGGCCCGGCAGTCGATAGCCGATGGCCCGCTCCGGCTGCCAGGACGTGGGCAGCAGCAACAGCGTCTGGTCCATCGTGCCGATGATCAGACCGAGCACCCACAGTGTGATAGCCAGAGGCACCAGCACCAGCAGGCCAGTCAGGAACACCGTTTTGAGCGTCGTTTTTTTCGTCGTCATGTGTACCGCCAGAAAGCCGCGCGGGCCGAAGCCCAGCGCGCGGCGTGTGCGCCGCCCCCGAGGGCGGCAGTCCCGCTAGGCGCTGCCGGCGCCGCTCGCACTCGCAGAGGCGGCCTGGCCGGCAGCAGGCGCGGCAGGCGTAGCGGCCGCGCTGGATGGACTGGCCGCGGCCGCTGCCGTGCCGGATTTAGCGGCGCCGTCACCGGCGGCCGCGTTCTCGCTCGCGCCCTTGGACGCGCCGTTCGCGTCGCTGGCCTCGGGTTTGGCCGGCGCGCCGGCGCCGCTATTGCCGCCGCGGAAATCGGTTACATACCAGCCGGAGCCCTTCAACTGGAAACCGGCGGCGGTCACTTGCTTGCGAAAGGTGTCTTTCCCGCACTCGGGACACTGTGTCAACTGCGGGTCGCTGATCTTCTGAAGCACGTCCTTCCCGAAGCCGCACGACTCGCAACGATAAGCGTAGATCGGCATGAACTTTTCCCTACTGAATTCTTGTAAACGCTTGCAAAGCCTTGAATTATAGCCGCAAACGATATCCGTCCCGTGAAATTCGGGAACCGATGCCCGAGGCGGCCGCCATTGCATTAGGTTGGGGCGGCCGCTGTCGAATCAAGTGAGGCGGATGCCGCGTTCGGCCGCCGCCGGCGCTCAGACGCGGCGGCGCCACGTGAGCCAGCGCTCACGTCCGGCAAACACGGGTATCGAATCGGTGACGGGCTCGTCTTCGACCAGTTCGAAGTCAGGCGTCAGCAGTCCGTCGAGCTCCGCCCGCTCCATCCCGAACGGCGGCCCTTTCGGCGTCGCGCCGAGGAAGAAGAACCCCGCGAGCAGCGCGCCGCCAGGCAATAGTTCGGCCATCCGGCGCGCGTAGTCGGGGCGGCGTGCCGGCGGCAACGCGCACAAGAACGCGCGCTCGTAAATCCAGGCGGGCGCGAAAGGCGGCTGGTAGGTGAAGAAATCCGCCTGCTCCACCAGGTGCGCTTGCCGGGCACCCAATTGCTCGTGCGCCGCCGCAACGGCCGCCGCTGAGAAGTCGATCGCGCGAACCAAACTGCCCTGATCAGCGAGCCAGACCGCCTCGTACGCGCTGCCGCAGCCTGGAATCAGCACGGCGACGCCGCGATGACGTTCGGCGAACGCGCGGAACAAGGCCGGCACGCCCGCCTGATCCCACGGCATGAACCCGCGCTGAAAGCGCTCGTCCCAAAATGCCGGCGAGTTGGGATCCCGGTTCGCGAAATCGGGCAAGGAAGGTTCGGTCGGGTCGCTCATCGTATGCCTCGCGCAAGTAGTGTGGGACGCGATCAGCCGCCGTAGGCCAGCGCCAGAAACGCCCGCGCCAACACAGCGCCGACGCCCACCGCCACGCCGAACATCAGCAGCCCCTGCAACAGCCGGTTGGTTCGCTTTTGCTCGAGCAGAATCTGGCGAATCATGTCGTCGTTCGCGCCGTACCTGTTGTCGTGCCGCTCGGCCAGCACGTGATGGATCAGGCGCGGCAACTGCGGCAGCGTCTTGCTCCACTGCGGTGCTTCGATCTTCAGGCGCTCGTACCAGCCGCGCAAGCCGATCTGCTCGTTCATCCAGCGTTCGAGGTAAGGCTTTGCGGTCTTCCATAGATCCAGCTCCGGGTCGAGCGAGCGGCCGAGCCCTTCCACGTTGAGCATGGTTTTTTGCAGCAGCACCAGTTGTGGCTGGATTTCGACATTGAAGCGGCGCGAGGTCGAAAACAGGCGCATCAGCACCTGCCCGAGCGAAATGTCCTTGAGCGCGCGATCGAAATACGGCTCGCAAACCGCGCGGATCGCGCTTTCCAGTTCTTCGACGCGGGTGGTGGGCGGCACCCAGCCCGACTCCAGGTGCAGCGTGGCGACCCGGTGGTAGTCGCGCTTGAAGAACGCGAGGAAGTTCTGGGCCAGATAGTTCTTATCGAAGTCCGACAGCGCCCCGATGATGCCGAAGTCCAACGCGATATAGCGGCCAAAGTGCACCGGATCGAGACTGACCTGGATATTGCCGGGGTGCATGTCCGCGTGAAAAAACCCGTCGCGGAACACCTGGGTAAAAAAGATCTCGACGCCTTCGCGCGCCAGCTTGGGAATGTCGACGCCGGCCGCCCGCAGCGTCTCTATCTGACTGATCGGCACGCCGACCATGCGCTCCATCACCAGCACCGTGGGCGTGCAGAACTCCCAGTACATTTCTGGCACCAGCAGCAGATCGAGCCCGGCGAAGTTGCGCCGCAACTGGCTGCCGTTGGCCGCCTCGCGCATGAGGTCGAGTTCGTCGTGCAGGTATTTGTCGAATTCGGCGACCACCTCGCGCGGCTTCAGGCGCTTGCCGTCGGCCCACAGACGCTCGGCCCACACCGCGATGTCGCGCAGCAGCGCAAGGTCGGAGTCGATCACCGGCAGCATGTTCGGACGTAGCACCTTGACGGCGACGGCCTTGCCCGCGTGCTGACCGGCCTTCACCTTCGCGAAGTGCACCTGCGCGATCGACGCGCTCGCCACCGGCACCCGTTCGAAGTCGTCGAACAGCACGTCGACCGGCGCGCCGAGCGACTTCTCGACGATTGCAATCGCGACCGCGGAGTCGAACGGGGGCACTTGATCCTGCAGCTTCGCCAACTCGTTGGCGATGTCCACCGGCAACAGATCGCGGCGGGTCGACAGCACCTGGCCGAACTTGACGAAGATCGGCCCGAGGCTTTCGAGCGCGAGCCGCAAACGCACGCCTGGCGGCGCGTGGAACGTGCGGCCGATCGTGGTGATCCGCAGCAGCAGACGCACGCGCCGGTCGTTGATGCGGCTAAGCATCATTTCGTCGAGGCCGAACCGGATGACTGTGAAAAAGATTTTGAGGAAACGCAGAAAACGCATAGTTGTGCCCGGTGACTAGCGCGTGCCGCGCGACGTGGCGGCGCCGCCCGGCGCATGGGCGCCGCGGGCTTCGACCTTCTGTTCGAGCCGCTCCAGGCGTTTTTCCACGCGTGCCAGTGCGTCGCGTGCGCGCGCCAGCTCCACGTTGAAGTCCGCGAGTGCGGCACGGCGCACCAGTTGCGGATTCTCGTCGAGCAGGTATTCGGCGGTCGTGTCGAGCAGGTTGCGGCTCGTGCGTTGCACATGCTCGCCAACCCTGCGCACGACCGACGCCACCCGCCACGCAGGACCGTCGCCGATCAGCTTCGCCAGATCTTCCTCCGGCTCCCAGCGCAGATGCTCGGCAAGTTTAGCGATGACCGTGGCGAACTCGGCATCGCCCTCGATCTTCACATGCTTCATGACGGCGGCCTGCCCGCCTTGCACAAAGGCCGGCAGCGCGTCGGACGGCACCGAGACGGTCACGTCGAACTGGTGTGTTTCGCTTTCGCCGACCGCGGCCAGATAGCCGTCGGGTTGCACCAGCAAAGTCAGCTCCACGGGTGCGCATGACAGTCGAGCGGTCTTGCCCGCGTAAGGTGCGAGACGCTGGCGAGCCCACGATTCGCGGGCGAGCAGATGATTGACAGCAGCAGCGAATGGCTTGGCGGCGAGGGTCATCGAAAGTGGCAAGAAAAAACCCGCGCGAACCAGGTGCTCGCGCGGGTTCCTATTGTAACGTCCGTTCGCTTCGCGGCCCGCTATGCCGAACGGCCAACGATGCGCGCATAAACGGCACACGCCGGATCGACTGCGCGTGCCGAAGCTTCCCGCCCTTCTCTGGGTCTCTTAGCCGTTCCCGGCTCAGTGCTGCGCCACTTGCTGGATGCCGGCAAGCAGCCAGCCTTCGCCGGGGCGGTTCGCTTTCGACAGGTTCCAGACCTCAACGAACGGCTCGGCCGCCGCGCCCGGCGCTTCGCGAATCAAACCCGAAAAGCGCACGCTCGCGAAGTATTCGTCCGCGCGCTCTTCCACGCCCAGCAATTCGGCGTTCAGTTGCACGACGTCGGTCTGATTGGACTGCGTGCCGCGCGACGCAAGATCGACGCGTACTTCGGCGAACATTTCCGGCGTGGTGAATTGACGGATATCGTCGATATTGCCCACGTCCCACGCGGCTTGCAGGCGCACGAAGTACACCTTGGCGTTGCGCAGGAATGCGTCCGAATCGAATCCGGCCGGGACGACAGGCGTGGGATTGATGGTTGGCGTGGCCAGGGGGTTGCCCTGCGGCTCGAGGTACGAGCCGGTGGGCGGCGCGCTGTAACGCGGTTCCTGAATGTAGCCGGTGCTACCCGAGTTCAGCGTAGGCGAAGACCCCGCATACGCGGGTTGCGCCGTACCGCGCTTGCGGCCCGTAAAGCGGCGGATCAGCCAGATGATGACCATCGCGATCAACGCAATAATGATCACGTTAGCCATCATGCCGGCGAACGCCTCGCCCAGGCCGAAGTGCGACAGCAGGGCCGCGATGCCCAGACCTGCAGCCAGACCGGCGATCGGACCCAGCCAGCGGTTGCGGTTCGGCGCAGCCGGCGTCGGCGCGGGCGCCGGTTGCGCGCGCTGCTGCGTGGCCTGACTGGTTTGGGAAGGCTGCGACGGCGTCGCCTGATGCTGCTGCTGAACAGTGTTCGACTGACGGCCGAAGCTGCGGCCACCGCCCATGCGGCGAGCTTCCGCATCGAGCGAGGCGAGAGAGCCGGCCATGATCAGACCGACCATCGCGATCAGTCCGATTCTTCTCACCAAAGACCGCCCAACCTTACGGGGAGATAACACATTCGAATCGGACATTTGCGTACTTTCCTTTAAAAACGATGGGTTGGGGACCCTAGTATTTGGTCCCCACATGTAAAGCTACCACGCCAGCTGACAAATTGTAATATTTGACGCCGTCCAGGCCCGCTTGTTCCATCATTGTTTTCAAGGTTTCCTGATCGGGATGCATCCGGATGGATTCCGCCAGGTACTGATAGCTTTCGGCGTCTTTGGCAAAGCGTTGGCCGAGCCACGGCAGCACCTTGAACGAATACACATCGTAGACCTTCTTGAGCGGATCCCATACCTTCGAAAATTCCAGCACGAGCAGCCGGCCCGCCGGTTTCAGCACGCGCCGCATTTCCGCCAGTGCGACGTCTTTATGCGTCATGTTGCGCAAGCCGAATGCCACGGTGACCACATCGAAGTAATTGTCCGGAAATGGAATTTTCTCCGCGTCGCATAACAGCGCCGGAGTAATGACGCCTTTGTCCAGCAGGCGGTCGCGGCCCACCCGCAGCATCGATTCGTTGATGTCCGTGTGCCACACTTCCCCGGTCTCGCCCGCCTGTTTCGCGAACGCTTTCGACAGGTCGCCCGTGCCGCCCGCAATGTCCAGCACCTTGTAGCCCGGCCGCACGTTCGCCTGGGCGATCGTGAACATTTTCCACGCCCGGTGCAACCCGCCCGACATCAGGTCGTTCATCAAGTCGTAGTTGGCGGCAACGGAGTGGAACACGCCCGCCACCTTCTGCGCCTTTTCCTGTTCGTCGACCGATTGAAAGCCGAAGTGGGTTTTGCTCATCGCGCTCGTCCTTTCGCGTGTTCTGGAATGTTGAGCCGCACTGCGCGGCGATCGGAGCGAATCGTATCAGTGACAGTGTCCGTGCGCAGCGCCCGATGGCGCCATCGGCGCATCGCGGTCAACGCCGGCCGCTTCGAGTTTGGCGAGGTAGTCGCGCCAAAGTTCATCCTGGCGGACCGCCATGTCATACAGCAGGTCCCACGAATAGATGCCGGTGGCGTGCCCATCCGAGAAGGTGGGCTGCAGCGCATAGTTGCCGACGCCTTCGATCGCCGTGATCGTCACGTCGCGCTTGCCCGTCTGCAGGGTTTGCTGGCCGGGACCGTGGCCCTGCACTTCCGCCGACGGCGAATACACGCGCAGCAATTCGAACGGCACGCGATACGATTCGCCGCTTGCGTACTGCAATTCGAGCACGCGCGATTTGGAATGCACGACCACGCCGGTCGGCACCGGGGTCTCGGGGGTCAATCCGCTCATGATGGCCTCATCGGAAAATGCTGGGCCGCTTCAGCTCGTCGTCCGCTCGGGGACCGCTCGCGCGAAGCGACAGGTTGGACGGCGCTCAGCTAAGCGCGGGTTCGATTTCCTGCCGCACCGCTTCGCGCAGCAACGTGGCGTGCGCGCGGCGCGAGGACAGCATCGCTTCGGACACCGTGCGCTGGCGCGGCGCCCAGATGGGCAGCGGAAAATGCGCGTCGTTCGAAAAACGCGGAATGACATGCCAGTGCACATGCGGCACCTGATTGCCGAGGCTCGCCAGATTCACCTTGGCCGGCTGCATGATGCGCCGGATCGCGCGCTCGACCGCATACACGGCCTTCATCACGCGATCGCGCTCGTCGGCGGCGAGATCGGAAAACTCGGCGACGTGCCTGTTCCAGACCACCCGGCAAAGGCCCGGGTAATCGTGTTCGTCGGCGAGCACGACACGCAAGGTGTCGTCCTGCCACAGCACGTCGCCGCCATCTTCACGGCAAAAAACGCAGTCCATCGTCGTCCTCGGGCAAAAATCGTCAGTCGTGCCATTAAACCAGCACGCGCTCGATTCCGCCATTGTTCGCCCGTTGGACGTAGTCCGCCATCCATTCTTCGCCCAACACGTGGCGCGCCATCTCGACGACGATATAGTCCGCCTCGGTGTTGGTGTCCTCGTTGTAGCGCGACAGCCCTTGCAGGCAGGACGGGCAGCTCGTGAGAATCTTCACGTCGGTGGCGCCGTTGGGTGCCGGGCCGTCGCCGGCCTTGAGCACGGAGCCGTTCGGCGCACCCGCCGCACCGGCCGATGCATTGGCCGAATTGACGGCATTCGCGCCGGCTTCCGCCACGAAGGCATTGCCGCCCGGCGCAATGCCGCGCAGCCTGGCCGCGCCCTTGCGCATCTCTTCTTCCTTGCGGAAGCGGACTTGCGTCGAAATATCGGGGCGCGTGACCGCCAGCGTCCCTGATTCGCCGCAGCAACGATCGTTCTTCTCGATCTTGTAGCCGTCTTTCTCCGAACCCATCAGCTGATTGACCAGCTTGACCGGGTCCATCGTCTTGATCGGCGAGTGGCACGGGTCGTGGTACATGTAGCGCACGCCGTTCACGCCGTCGAGCTTGATGCCTTTTTCCAGCAGGTACTCGTGGATGTCGATGATCCGGCAGCCCGGGAAGATCTTCTCGAATTCATAGCCGGCGAGCTGGTCGTAACACGTGCCGCACGACACCACCACCGTCTTGATGTCCAGATAGTTCAGCGTATTGGCGACGCGGTGGAACAGCACGCGATTATCCGTGACGATCTGCTCGGCCTTGTCGTACTGGCCCGAGCCGCGTTGCGGATAGCCGCAGCACAGGTAGCCCGGCGGCAGCACGGTTTGCACGCCCGCTTCCCACAGCATCGCCTGAGTCGCGAGACCGACCTGCGAGAAAAGCCGCTCTGAGCCGCAGCCCGGGAAGTAGAACACCGCTTCCGTGTCGGCGGTGGTCGTCTTCGGATTGCGGATGATCGGCACGATCTTGTTGTCTTCGATATCGAGCAACGCGCGCGCGGTTTTCTTCGGCAGATTGCCCGGCATCTTCTTGTTCATGAAGTGAATCACCTGCTGCGTGACCGCGGGCTTGCCGACCGTCGCCGGCGGACGCGCGGTCTGCTTCCTGGTGAACTTCTTCAGCAGTTCGTTGCCGAGACGCTGCGCCTTGTAGCCGACGCCCATCATCGCGGTGCGCGCGAGGTTGATGGTCTGCGGATTGGTGGCGTTCAGGAAGAACATGCCCGCCGCATTGCCCGGGTTGAACTTCTTCTTGCCCATCTTGCGCAGCAGGTTGCGCATGTTCATCGTGACGTCGCCGAAGTCGATCTTCACCGGGCACGGCGTCACGCATTTGTGGCAAACGGTGCAGTGATCGGCGACATCGTTGAACTCGTCCCAATGCTTGATCGACACGCCGCGGCGCGTCTGCTCTTCGTAGAGGAACGCCTCGACCAGCAGCGAGGTGGCGAGAATCTTGTTGCGCGGGCTGTACAGCAGGTTCGCGCGCGGCACGTGGGTCGCGCAGACCGGCTTGCACTTGCCGCAGCGCAAGCAGTCCTTGATCGACTCGGAAATCGCGCCGATGTCGGACTGTTGCATGATCAGCGATTCGTACCCCATCAGGCCGAAGCTTGGCGTATACGCGTTGCGCAGATCCGCGCCTTCGAGCAGCTTGCCCGCGTTGAAGCGGCCATGCGGATCGACGCGCTGCTTGTACGCGCGGAATTCGCCGATCTCGTCGTCGGTCAGGAATTCGAGCTTGGTGATGCCGATGCCGTGCTCGCCGGAAATCACGCCGTCGAGCGAACGCGCCAACTTCATGATGCGCGCGACCGCGCTGTGCGCGTCCTGAAGCATCTCGTAGTTGTCCGAGTTGACCGGCAGGTTGGTGTGCACGTTGCCGTCGCCCGCGTGCATGTGCAGTGCGACGAACACGCGGCCGCGCAGCACCTTCTTGTGGATCGCCTGGGCTTCTTCGAGGATCGGCTTGAACTCGCCGCCGTTGAAAATCTGCCGCAGCTCGGCGCGGATTTCCTGCTTCCACGACACGCGGATCGTGCGGTCCTGCGTGATGTGGAACACGCTCGCGTCGGGTTGCTGATCGGCGCGGTCGGCGAACTTTTCCGCCAGCGCTTCGTAGCCGAGCCCGACCAGATAGTGCTGCGCCTCGCGCACCGACAGGTCGAGCCGGTCGCGCAGGAATTCCCAGCGCGTGCGCACGCGGGCGAGCAGATCGAGCGCCTGTTGCACGCGGTCTTCGAGCAGTTCGGCGCTGGGGATTTCGTTGGCGTCGTCGCTCTTGCCGAGCGGCAGCTTGCCGCCCTTGAAGAATGCTTCGAGCGCGTCGACCAGTTGCAGCTTGTTCTTGATCGAGAGTTCGATGTTGATGCGCTCGATGCCGTCCGTGTACTCGCCCATGCGGTCAAGCGGGATCACCACGTCTTCGTTGATCTTGAACGCGTTGGTGTGCTTTGCGATCGCGGCCGTGCGGCTGCGGTCGAGCCAGAAGCGCTTCCTCGCCTCGGCGTTGACCGCGACGAAACCTTCGCCGCTCTTGCCGTTGGCCATCCGCACGACTTCCGAGGTGGCCTGCGCGACCGCGTCCGCGTCGTTGCCGACGATATCGCCGATCAACACCATCTTCGGAAACGCGTTGCGCTTGCTTTTGGTCGCGTAGCCGACCGCGCGCAGGTAGCGCTCGTCAAGATGTTCGAGGCCCGCGAGAATCGCGCCGCCCTGGCGCGACGTCTCGAACAGGTAGTCCTTGATTTCAACGATGCTCGGAATCGCCTCCCGCGCCTGGCCGAAGAATTCGAGGCACACGGTGCGAGTGTGCGCGGGCATCTTGTGCAGTACCCAGCGCGCGGAGGTGATCAGCCCGTCGCAGCCTTCCTTCTGCACGCCCGGCAGGCCGGCGAGGAATTTGTCGGTGACGTCCTTGCCGAGGCCTTCCTTGCGGAACACGCGGCCCTTGATGTCGAGCGACTCGCTGCGCAGCAGTTTTTCGCCCGGCGCATAGTTGCCGTCGAACCACGTGAGCTGGAAACGCGCGACTTCGATGTCGTGAATCTTGCCCATGTTGTGATCGAGGCGCGTGACTTCGAGCCAGTTGCCTTCCGGGTCAACCATGCGCCACCACGCGAGGTTGTCGAGCGCCGTGCCCCACAACACCGCTTTCTTGCCGCCCGCGTTCATCGCGACGTTGCCGCCGACGCAGGACGCGTCGAGCGAAGTCGGGTCGACTGCGAACACGAAGCCGGCCTGCTCGGCCGCTTCGGTCACGCGGCGCGTGACGACGCCCGCGCCGGAGAAGATCGTTGCGACCTTGCGATCCACGCCGGGCAGTTCCGTCATCTCGACCGGGCCGAGCTGTTCCAGCTTTTCGGTATTGACGACGGCGGAGAACGGCGTGAGCGGCACGGCGCCGCCCGTGTAACCGGTGCCGCCGCCGCGCGGAATCACGGTCAGACCCAGTTCGAAACACGCCTTGATCATGCCGGCGATTTCGGCCTCGCTGTCCGGCGTCAGCACGACAAACGGGTATTCGACGCGCCAGTCGGTGGCGTCGGTCACGTGCGACACGCGGGACAAACCGTCGAACTTGATGTTGTCCTTTTCCGTGACCTTGCCCAGCACTTTGGTCGCGCGGCGGCGCAAATCGTAGGTCTTCTGGAATTCGCTCGCGAACTCGTCGACAGCGCGGCGCGCGGCCTGAACCAGCGTTTCGACGCGGGCCGCGCGGTCCACGCCCGCTTCGTCGCCATGTTCGACGAGATCGGCGCGGCGGCGCTTCTCTATCTCGGACAGGCGATGATGCAGCGCTTCGATCAGTTGCGCGCGACGCTTCGGATTGTCGAGCAGGTCGTCCTGCAGGTACGGATTGCGGCGCACGACCCAGATATCGCCGAGCACTTCGTACAGCATGCGCGCCGAACGGCCGGTGCGGCGTTCGGCGCGCAGTTCGGCGAGCACCGTCCACGCGTCGTCGCCGAGCAGGCGAATGACGATTTCGCGGTCGGAAAACGACGTGTAGTTATAGGGAATTTCGCGCAAGCGCGCTTCGGGATCGGCGGCTACCACAGCGGCGGCCCCGTGCGGATCGAAAACTTGAGGTGCGTTCATTTGGACGACTCTGTAGGTCAACCGCGCGTTTTTTAATGAGGCGTCGGCCGACGGTGCGCGCGGGGCGCAATGCCTGGAAATCTTCTAGGGGAGCGAAGCACGCCCGACGGCCTTACCCACGTCGGACACTTCGCGGCGCTCAGATATAACTACACGATCGTGCGTGGCGAACGTGACGCTGCGCCGCGGGACAAGACCCTCGCGAGACGGGCATCAAGTGGGCGATCCGAGGCTGCCAGTGCATCTTCCGATCCTTATTCCAAAACGGAATTCTACCGCATGATTCCCCCCTGCGTTGACGGCGGCAATCCGCGCGGCGACGGGGCTTTGCGCGCTTTCGCGCGCAATCGCCTTACGGCCTGCCTGCGAAGAATTGCCTGACCGAACGGTCGGGCGACCCTTTGCGGCAGCGCTCGTGCGTTCAAGCGGAAGCCAGCGCGCGCACCGTTGGCGCTATCATTGACCTTTTCCCGTCTCCCAACGCGCATCGCGCCCCTCGCATGGCCTGCCACGACTACCTGAAAAAAACCCTGACCGCGCGCGTCTACGACGTGGCCCGCGAGACCGAACTGGAACGCGCGCCGAATCTGTCGGCGCGGCTGCGCAATCCCGTCTATCTGAAGCGCGAGGACAACCAGCCGGTGTTCTCGTTCAAGGTGCGCGGCGCGTACAACAAGATGGCGCATATCCCGGCCGAAGCGCTGGGACGTGGGGTGATTACTGCGTCGGCGGGCAATCATGCGCAGGGCGTCGCGTTGTCGGCGGCACGCCTGGGCGTGAAGGCGATCATCGTGGTGCCGGTCACGACGCCGCAGGTCAAGGTCGACGCCGTGCGCGCGCACGGCGGCCCGACGGTCGAAGTGGTGCAGTTCGGCGAATCCTATAGCGATGCCTATGCCCACGCGCTGGAACTGCAGGAAGCGCGCGGCCTGACCTTCGTGCATCCGTTCGACGACCCCTACGTGATCGCCGGCCAGGGCACGGTCGCGATGGAAATCCTCAGCCAGCATCAGGGCCCCATCCACGCGATCTTCGTGCCGATCGGCGGCGGCGGACTGGCGGCCGGCGTGGCCGCGTATGTTAAATCGGTGCGCCCGGAGATCAAGGTGATCGGCGTGCAGACCGACGATTCGTGCGCAATGGCCGCGTCGCTGAAGGCAGGCGAGCGCGTCACGCTGAACGAAGTCGGCCTGTTTTCGGACGGCACGGCGGTGAAGCTCGTCGGCGAAGAAACGTTCCGGCTGTGCAGCGAATATCTGGACGACGTGCTGCTCGTGAACACGGACGCGCTGTGCGCGGCGATCAAGGACGTGTTCCAGGACACCCGCAGCGTGCTCGAACCCGCCGGGTCGCTCGCGGTAGCGGGCGCCAAGCAGTATGCGGAGCGCGAAGGCATCGAGAACCAGACGCTGATCGCGATCACCTCGGGCGCGAACATGAACTTCGACCGCATGCGCTTCGTCGCCGAGCGCGCCGAGGTCGGCGAGGCGCGCGAAGCGGTGTTCGCGGTGACGATCCCCGAGGAGCGCGGCAGCTTCCGGCGCTTTTGCGAACTGGTCGGCACGCGCAGCGTCACCGAGTTCAACTACCGGATCGCGGATGCGCATTCCGCGCATATCTTCGTCGGCGTGCAGATCAGGAACCGCAGCGAGTCGGCGCAGATCGCCGGCGCTTTCGAAGCGCACGGCTTCGCCACCGTCGACCTCACCTTCGACGAACTCTCGAAGCAGCACATCCGCTACATGGTGGGCGGGCGCTCGCCGCTCGCGCATGACGAGCGGCTCTTCCGCTTCGAGTTTCCGGAGCGGCCCGGCGCGTTGATGAAGTTCCTCTCGTCGATGGCGCCGAACTGGAACATCAGCCTGTTCCACTATCGCAACCAGGGCGCGGACTACAGTTCGATACTCGTGGGCATCCAGGTGCCCACGAGCGAGACCAGCGCCTTCGACCGCTTTCTCGCGACGCTCGGCTATCCGAATTGGGAAGAGACACAAAACCCGGTCTATCGTCTGTTCCTCGCCTGATCTCTTAGGACTCGAACGCGCAGATGGCTCTTTCGCTCGTCGACAAACTGGTGGTGGCAATCTCTTCGCGCGCGCTGTTCGACTTCGAGGAAGAGAACCGCGTGTACGAGCAAGGCGACCTGCACGCGTACGAAGCCTTGCAGCGCGACCGGCTGAACGTGCCGGCCAAACCCGGCGTCGCGTTTGCGTTGATCCGCAAGCTGCTGGCCTTGAACGCCGGCGGCCATCGCGTCGAAGTGGTACTGCTGTCGCGCAGCGATCCGATCAGCGGATTGCGTGCGTTCCATTCGTGCCGCGAACATGGGCTTGCCATCGAGCGCGGCGTCTTCACGCGGGGGCGCGCGCCGTTCGGTTATCTGAAGCCGTTGAACGCGTCGCTGTTTCTGTCCGCGAATCAGCACGACGTGCGCGACGCGTTGGCGGCCGGATTTCCCGCCGCGCGCGTGTTGCCCGAATCGGCGAAAAAGGCGAGCAAGTACCCGGACGAAATCCGCATCGCGTTCGACGGCGACGCCGTGCTGTTTTCCGATGAAGCGGAGCGCGTGTTCCAGAAGGACGGCCTGCGCGCGTTCGTGGGCCACGAGACGCACAACAAGGACTTGCCGCTCGCCGACGGTCCCTTGAAGCCGCTGCTCGAAGCGCTGCACCGGCTGCAAAAACTGGCGGACCAGGCCGCGCCGATGCATATTCGTACGGCATTGGTGACGGCGCGCTCGGCGCCCGCGCACGAGCGCGCGATCCGCACGCTGATGGCCTGGAACATCGAAATCGACGAAGCGATGTTCCTCGGCGGCCTCGACAAGAGCGCGTTCCTGCGCGAATTCGAGCCGGATTTTTTCTTCGACGACCAAATTGGCCATTGCGAATCGGCCCGCGTCGTGACGGCGACCGGGCACGTGCTGAGTGGCATCGTGAATGCATCATGACACCCGAACAATCTCCGCTGGGTAAAGCCTCCACTTACACGGAACAATACGATGCGTCCCTGCTGTTTCCGATCGCGCGCAACACCGCGCGCGAGGCGATCGGCATCGGCGCGCAGTTGCCGTTTTTCGGCACGGACATCTGGAATGCGTATGAGCTCTCCTGGCTGAACAGGCGCGGCAAGCCGCAGATCGCGGTGGCAACTTTCTTCGTACCGGCCGATTCGCCGAACATCGTCGAGTCCAAGTCGTTCAAGCTCTATCTCGGCTCGTTCGCGCAGACGGCTTTCGACTCCATCGAGGCGGTGCGCGACACGATCAAACGCGATGTGTGCGCGGCGAGCGGCGCGAGCGTGTCGGTTCACCTCACGACGCCGCACGAGTTCGGCAAACTGCAGATGGAAGAGTTCGACGGTTTGTCGCTGGATCGGCTGGATCTGGACGCCGACGTGTATCAGCCGGACCCGTCGCTGCTGAGCGCCGCGCACGACGAAGCGCCGGTAGAGGAAACGCTGTTCTCCAACCTGTTGAAATCCAACTGCCCGGTCACCGGACAGCCCGATTGGGGCAGCGTGCAGATTCACTACGTCGGCCCGCAGATCGACCACGCGGGCCTGCTGCGCTACATCATCTCGTACCGCAATCACACCGGCTTTCACGAACAGTGTGTCGAGCGGATTTTTATCGACGTGATGCGAGCGTGCAAGCCGGTCAAGCTCGCGGTCTATGCGCGTTATACGCGGCGCGGCGGGTTGGACATCAACCCGTTCCGCACCAACTACAACTTGCCGATGCCGGACAATATGCGTCTGGCCCGGCAATGAAGCGGTGATCGAGTGGTCGCTGAAGACATTGCCCTCAGCGACTGCCACCCATCAAGCCGACGGCTTCTTATAAGCGACGCAATCCACTTCCACCTTGCAGTCGATCACCATCGACGACACCACGCAGGCGCGCGCCGGCGGATTCTCGCCGAAGTACTCGCGGAACACCTTGTTGAACGACGCGAAGTCACGCGGATCGTCTAGCCACACGCCGCAGCGCACGACGTGCTCGGCGCCATACCCGGCTTCTTTCAGAATGGCGAACACGTTCTGAATCGCCTTGTGCGATTGCTCGACGATCCCGCCATTGATCACCTCGCCGTTTTCCATCGGCGCCTGGCCGGACACGAATAACCAGCCGTCCGCTTCGACCGCGCGTGCAAACGGCATGTGCTGACCGCCCGTCCCCTTTCCGCCTTCAACGCCATAACGCTTCATCGTCACACTCCTCAAAAGTCCGGCGCGCGCTCGGCACCAGCGCCGCGCGCGCCACAATCAACGTTTAGAAAATCAGAACGCGCCGTGCGCGTCACCCTTGGACGCTGTGCCGCGCGCGACGAAGTGACCGGCCCGCTCGCCCGTCGCCGCGCCGTCGCGATACGACAGCACGCCGTTCACCCACACCGCGTCGATGCCGTGCGCCGCCTGCTGCGGATTGTCGAACGTCGCCGCGTCGCGCACTTTGTCCGGGCTGAACAGCACCAGGTCGGCGTGGTAGCCGATGTGGACTTCACCACGCTGCGCGAGCCCGAATCGCCGCGCCGACAGGCCGGTCATCTTGCGCACCGCCTCTTCGAGCGGCAGCAGACCGGTGTCGCGCGCATAATGGCCGAGCACGCGCGGAAACGCGCCCCATAAGCGCGGATGCGGTAGCGGATCGTTCGGCAGGCCGTCCGAGCCGACCATCGTCGCCGGATGCGACAGGATGCGCCGCACGTCGTCTTCGGACATGTTGTGATAGACCGCGCCCGCCGGTTGCAGACGCTTGCCCGCTTCCTGCTGCGTGACGCCCCACTGCGCCGCGATCTCTTTGAGGAGCTTGCCGGCCATCTCCGGACGCGGCTGCGACCAGGTGATCGTGATGTCGATATCGCCCGTGACCTGCTTGAGATCGAGCGTCGACGAACTGCGGTTGTACGGATAGCAATCGCAGCCAATCGGCTGCATGCGCCGCGCGCCTTCGAGCGACTTCAGCACTTCTTCGCTGCGTCCCCAGTTCGACGGCCCCGCGCACTTCAGATGCGAAATCACGACCGGCACATGCGCATGACGGCCGACGCGATATGCCTCGTCCATCGCATCGAGAATCGCGTCGAACTCGGTGCGCATGTGCGTCGTGTATAGCGCGCCGGCGGCAGCGAGCGGTTCAGCCAGCGCCATCACTTCTTCGGTCGGCGCGGCGAACGCCGACCCGTACGCGAGCCCCGAACTCAGACCGAGCGCGCCGTTGGCCAACGCCTCTTCGAGCTGGCTGCGCATGCCGTTGATCTCTTGTGCCGTCGCCGCGCGATCGAGCCGGTCCATCTGATTGCTGCGCAACGCCGTGTGCCCGATCAATGCACAGACGTTCACCGCCGGACGTGCGGCGTTCACCGCCTTCACGTACTCGGCAAAGGTCGGGTACTGAAACGCGTCGCGCTCGCCGAGCAAGTTCATGGGATCGGGCGGATCGCCCTTCAGCGCAACCGGCGACGCGCTGATCCCGCAATTGCCGACGATAACGGTGGTCACGCCCTGCGTGATCTTCGGCAGCATCTGCGGCGAGCGGATCACGTGCGTGTCGTCATGCGTGTGCACGTCGATGAAGCCAGGCGCGAGCGCGCGCCCGTCGGCTTCGATCACTTCCTCGGCGAGCCAGTTCGACAGATTGCCGATCGCGACGATGCGGCCGTCGCGGACCGCCACGTCGCGCTCGACGGGCGGCGCGCCCGTGCCGTCATACAGCTGCGCGCCGACGATCAGCGTATCGGCGGCTTCGGGATGCGAATGCATGGATCAGTCTCCTAACGGTTGTCGATCGCCGCCGCCACGGTGCGCGTCGAGCGCGTGCTTCATGCGGCGCAGCAGTTCGCGGCTCTCGTCACCCTGACTGACGGCAAGTTCGGTGACGAGCACATCGAGCGCCATCATCATCGCGTATCGCGAGGACGACGGCTTGTAAATGAAATCGGTCTCGAACGCGACGATCGGAATCACCCAATCAGCGAGCTTGGCCAAGGGCGAGGTGGGTGCGGTCAGCGCGATCACGGTCGCACCACAGCTGCGCGCGATCGTACAGTTCTCGACCATCTCGGGCACACGCCCGGTGGTGGATAACGCGATCACCACACATTCGCGCGATACGGTGCTCGCCACCATGCGCTGCAGCAGACCGTCCTGATAGGTTGCCACAGGCCGCCCCAGACGCACGAGCCGAAAGCGCATCTCATCGGCCAACGCGGTGGAGCCGCCGCCCATGCCGAACACGTAGATCATGCGCGCTGCGCGCAGCGCGGCTGCCGCGTCCCCGAACGGCGCCTGCCGCAGCAGTTGATGGTTATGGGCCAATGCCGTTTGCAGTTCGTCGAACACACGTGTCGCGATCGGTTCGGGCGCGTCGCCGGGCCCGCTCGGCTGCAAAAAGCGTTGACCGACCGCGGCCGCCTGCGCGAGCCGCAGCTTCAGTTCGCGTACGTCGCGGCATCCGACCGCCTTCGCAAAGCGCGTGACGGTCGCGACGCTGACCTCGGCCTGCTGGGCGAGCGCGCCAATACTGGCACGCGAAGCGCCCGTCAGATCGTCGAGGATCAGCGCGGCGACCTTGCGCTCCGCCGAACGCAGCTCGGGCGCGCATGCGGCGATGCGCGCGACGATGTCGAAGCTTAGCGGTTCGGCGCTCAGGTTCATTGCCCGGTGTTGGAGAATCGCGCAGGCCGGCGATGACTGACGCCATGTCTTCGCCCGCGCTGGTACTAAATAACATTTCTGCGATCATCGTACTTTCGGTAACATGGTAAAGTCAAATCCGGTTTAATTTATCTGGTCGATGGAGCAAGGAGACATGAAAGTTACAAACTATCAAGGCGCAACGATCGATCCTTACAGCAAGGGCTTGGGCATGGTTCCAGGCGCCAGCATCCAGCTCAAGGACGCAGCGCGTCTTGAATGGAACCTGCTGAATGAAGACGTGAGCCTGCCCGCCGCTGTGCTGTACGCCGATCGCATCGAGCACAACCTCAAGTGGATGCAGGCATTCGTCGAGGAATACGGCGTCAAGCTCGCGCCGCACGGCAAGACCACCATGGCGCCGCAACTGTTTCGCCGCCAGCTCGAAACCGGAGCGTGGGGCATCACGCTCGCCACCGCGCATCAGGTGCGCGCGGCGTATCACGGCGGCGTCTCGCGCATCCTGATGGCTAACCAGCTGGTCGGCCGGCGCAACATGATGATGATCGCCGAATTGCTGAGCGATCCTGAATTCGAGTTCTTCTGCCTCGTCGATTCTGTTGAAGGCGTCGAACAATTGGGCGAGTTTTTCACGTCGCTGAAAAAGCCGCTGCAAGTGCTGCTCGAACTCGGCGTGCAGGGCGGCCGCACCGGCGTGCGCGACGCGGCGCAGCGCAATGCGGTGCTCGACGCCATCGCGCGTTATCCGGACGTGCTGAAGCTCGCGGGCGTCGAGTTGTACGAGGGCGTGCTCAAGGAAGAGCACGAAGTGCGGGAGTTCCTGCAAAGCGCGGTCTCGGTCACGCGCGCGCTCGTCGACGAGGGACGTTTCGCGCGCACGCCGGCGGTTTTGTCGGGCGCGGGTTCAGCGTGGTACGACGTGGTCGCGGAAGAATTCGTGAAGGCGTCGGAGACCGGCAAGGTCGAGATCGTGCTGCGTCCCGGCTGCTATCTGACGCATGACGTCGGCGTCTATCGCAAGGCGCAGACGGATATTTTCGCGCGCAATCCGGTTGCGAAGAAAATGGGCGAGGGATTGCTGCCGGCGTTGCAGTTGTGGGCTTACGTACAGTCGATTCCCGAGCCGGATCGCGCGATCGTCGGTCTGGGTAAGCGCGACTCCGCTTTCGACGCGGGCCTGCCGGAGCCGTCGCGCCACTATCGTCCGGGGAGCACCGCGCCGCGCGACATCGCGCAGAGCGAAGGCTGGGAGATTTTCGGCTTGATGGATCAGCACGCGTATCTGCGGATTCCCGCCGGCGCCGATCTGAAAGTGGGTGACATGATCGCGTTCGACATCTCGCACCCGTGTCTGACATTCGACAAGTGGCGTCAGGTGCTGGTGGTCGATCCGGCGTATCGCGTCACCGAGGTAATCGAAACGTTCTTTTGACGGTACCGCGAGTGAGGCGCTGTGCGGTCATGCGGCGCGTCGTTCGCGGCACGCACGGCTTATCGCGTTAGGCAAACAAGCTTTGGCGAGTCTCGCGGTTCAGCGGGCTTGCCGGTCATGCTTAATACGCCTCAGCGCGGCCGGCCGCGCCGTGCCAGTTGTGCGTCCGAGTCACAACTGAGGCGGCGCTGCACGACCCGCGGCTTCAGCCGTCTGCTCGGCCGCCGCCGCACCCGTCGCGCTCGCCGTGGCGGCAACTTCGCCAATCCTTGCTTCGAGCATCTTCAACGCGCCCGACAGCGCACGCAACGCGTCATCCGGCAGCCCGGCCATCGTGTCATGTAAAAACGCATTGCGGCGCGGCAGGCTCGCCTCGGTCGCGGACCGCCCCGCTTGAGTCAGACGCACATTGGTCACGCGGTTATCGCGCGTATCCATGCTGCGCGCAATCCAGCCCAATCCTTCCAGCGCCTTCAACTGACGTGTGAGCGCGCCCGGATCGACCCGCAGACGCTCGACCAGGCGCTTCTGCGACGATTCGCCCGCCTGCTCGTGCAACGCGAGCAGAATGCGCCAGCGCGGCAATGGGTGGCCCACTTGCGCCTCGAATGCCGACATGAACGCCCGATACGTGCGGCCAAATTGCTGCATGACGGCGACGCGGTCCTGTTCTTCCATGATGTGCTCAGTAAAACGGTGCGGCTGAGATCAGTCCGCGTGAACCACGGGTTCCAGCTTGCGCTGCAGTTTGATCGGCGGCACGCGGCGGCATTGCCATACCGACACCACCGCGATGATCGCCGCCATCGCTAAACCCAGATGGATCGCGCCGACCAGCGCCTCGCGCGCGCTTTCCAGCAGCATGGCGCCGTTGTGGCCAGCATGCGTCAACTGTTCGACCAGCGCCGCTTGCGCGTCCCGATTGATCAGAATCTGCGGATCGCCGAGATCGGCAAACCAGTGAGACGCGTTGTCGCTGTCGAGCGCGCTGCGCACGCCGCTCGCGTACATATGGCTGACCAGCGTGCCGGTCAGCGCCGTGCCGATCATCCCGCCGATCATCCGCAGCGATTGCAGCAGCGCCGTGGCGATGCCGAGGTGTTCGCGGCCGGCCGTCTGCTGCGCGAAGATGGTCAGGTTCGGCATCACGAAACCCAGCCCCAGGCCGCCCACCACCATGAACGACATCAGCACCCAGTGCTGCATGGAACGCGTCGCGACGACCACGCCGAGGCACGCCAGAGCGACCAGCGCAAAGCCGAGGTACAGCATCAGATTCGGATTGCGCACGCGCGACACGATCCGCCCGTTGGCGATACTGCCAATCGTGATGAAGACGACCAGCGGCGTGATCACGAGCCCCGCATCTTTCGGCGACATGCCGAAACCGCCCTGAAACAGCAGCGGCGCGTAGAACAGCAGGGAGAACATCGTGAAGCCACCTAGCACGGCCAGAGTGAACAGCGCGGCCAGGCTGCGGTTGCGGAACATGTCGACCGGCAGGATCGCGGTCGGGCAGCGCTTTTCCCACTGCCACAGCGCGTAAGCCGACGCGACGCTCAGCGCGAGCAACGTCAGCGCGCTCAAGGTCACGCCATGTTTCGGCAGCAGTTCGACGAACAATTGCAGCGAACCCAGCGCCACCGCGATCAGCACGGCACCTGGCCAGTCGAGCCGCATCTTGCCCGTATGCTCGACATGCCGCAGATGCGGCAAGAAGCGCCAGACGAAGAACAGCGACAGCAACCCGACCGGCAGATTCACATAGAACACCGAGCGCCAGCCGTAGTACTGGGTGAGAAAGCCGCCCAGCGACGGCCCCACTGCATTGGCAATGCCGAACGCGGAACTCATCAATACCTGCCAGCGCAAGCGCACGACGGAGTCGGGGAACAGGTCGGGAATGCAGGCGAACGCGGTCCCGACCAGCATGCCGCCGCCGATGCCCTGCAAGCCGCGCGCGAGCACCAGAAACAGCATGTTGTTGGCCGCGCCGCACAGCACGGACGCCGCGGTGAACACGACGATCGAGGCGATCACGAACGGCTTGCGCCCGTAGTAGTCGCCGAGGCGCCCGAAAACCGGCACGGTGATCACCGAGGTCAGCAGATACGACGTGGCGACCCACGCGTACAGCTCGAAGCCCTTGAGTTCGGAGACGATGGTGGGCAACGCGGTGCCGACCACGGTCTGGTCGAGCGCAACGAGCATCGAGACGAACGAGATGCCGAGCATCGCTAGCAAGGATTCGCGGAAGGGTAGAACTTGCCCACTCGAGTGGTGGGCGGTGGTATGGACAGCCATTTTTTTGATGACGCAACAGTTGACTCGTCAAGGATTGTGAATCATAACACGGTGCCACGCTCTAAGCGGAACGCGCCGCCGCGAGCGCTCGCGCCGGCAATCAACGATCCATCCATACGACATGACGCCAGGGAGGCACATGCAATCCAGTTCGCTCGCATCACCGTTATCCGAACCGGACCTGAATGCGCTGCGGCGCGCGAAGCACCAGTTAGAGAGCCCCGCGCTAGCGATGAAGCTGGCGAGCATCGTCGGCGCGCCGCTGGAAAAGCTGTTGGCGCGAATTCCGGCATTCGCCAACGCCAAGGTCACGGACGCGACCGAACTGGCATTGCGCAAGTGTTTGTCGATTGCGCTGCGCACGCTGGGCCGGCGCGACGCCGGGTCGCTGGTCGCGCCCGACAAGCCGAGCAACCTGCTGCACAAGTTCGCGGTGGCGACCACCGGGGCGGCCGGCGGCGCATTCGGCGTGTTCGCGCTGCCGGTCGAATTGCCGGTCACCACCACGCTGATGTTCCGCTCGATCTGCGACATCGCGCGCAGCGAGGGCGAGGATCTGTCGTCGATCGACACGCAGTTGCAGTGTTTGACCGTGCTCGGCATGGGCGGCACGTCGAGCGAGGACGACGACGCCGAGCTCGGCTACTTCTTCATGCGCGGCGCGCTCGCCCAGGCGGTGTCGAAAGCGTCGTCCGACATCGCGACCAAGGGCTTCAGCTCGCATGGCTCCGCGGCGCTGCTGCGCCTGCTCAACGCGATTGCCGCGCGCTTTTCGGTGCAGGTGAGCGAGCAGATCGCCGCCAAGTCGATTCCGGCGATCGGCGCGGTATTGGGGGCAATGGTCAATACGGTGTTCATCGACCACTTCCAGCAAGTCGCGCACGGTCACTTCACGGTGCGGCGGCTGGAACGGCAGTACGGCAACGAAACGATCCAGGCCGTATATCAGAATCTCGAGATCACGCTCGATTCCTGAGCGGCTGACCGAGTTCGCGTGGCGCAGCGTTGCCGGCGCGGCCCGTCGCGCGTCGCACGAAGGCCGCCGCGTGCTGCAACGCCCGGCTCGCTTCCGGAATGAACGGCACGAACATCGGCCACACGTGCGGCATGTTCTTCCACACTTCGAATTCGCAGTCGACGCCCGCCGCACGTGCGTGGTCGGCGATACGTTGCGAATCGTCGAGCAGCACTTCCGTGCTGCCCACAGCCATGAAAAGCGGTGGCAGCCCATGAAGGTCGGCGTAGACCGGCGAAGCGTAAGGATCGGTGGCCGGGCTGTCGCCGAGATAGACCTGCGCGGCCCGCGCGATCGCCGCGCCGCAGAACATCGGATCGACGCTGTCGTTGCCGTGGATGCTCGCGCCCGTCGCGGCCAGATCGGTCCATGGGGAGAACAGCAGGCCGCCCGCCGGCAGCGCATCGCCGGCGTCGCGCAACGCTACCAGCGTGGCGAGTGCCAGGCCGCCGCCGGCTGAATCGCCGGCAATGACGATCGACGCGGGCGCGGTGTCCATCGCGATCAAGGCTCGGTAGGCCGCGAGCGCGTCATCGAGCGCCGCCGGGTAGCGATGTTCGGGCGCGAGACGGTAATCGAGCGAAAAGAGCCGCGCATTGGCGCGCGTCGCCAGTCCGAAGGCAATCGAGCGATGCGTGCGCGGCGAGCAGAAGTAGTAGCCGCCGCCGTGGCAATACAGGACGGTGGCTGCGGGCGTATCGGCAGTGGGCGCGCCATCGGCGCGCTCGAGCCATTCGCCGCGCAACGGCGCGTCGTGCTCGCCGTACGTTTCCCGCAGACGCCAGCCACGCGGCACCGGCGGCGACCACACGCGCTTCGCGGTCAGCGCACGCGCGCGATCGACATCGACGCGAGGCTTGAGCGTCTCCGGTCGAAACCGCCTGCGCAGATACCAGCATGCGAGTGCGCTTTGCCAACTCATCCCGAAGCGCTCCTTGGTGACTGTCCCGCCGCGGCGCTCGCGCTCAGCGCCGCGCCGGTCGACGGTGGCTTCCAATGCCGGGCGAACGCATGATGAACGGGCATCAGCGGCGCGCCGCCTAATTCGCCGGCAACACTTGTCCGCGAATCTCGCCCGTCGGGTTCTGCGCGGTGTGCACATTGAAGTACCACTGTCCGCCCAACAGATCCGTGACCTGTTGCTCGTTGAGCTTGGCCGATCCCTTGATCGGGCTTGCGAGCGCGCCCTTGTCGATCGGCACCTGGACTTTCGCGTTCTGACCGACCGGCGCAGGCCCGTGGAAATGCGCGGCAGTGGCCGGGCCGCTCAGGCCTTCATAGGTGATCATCCATTGCAGCGATTGCGTCGACGTGTCGAAGGTCGCGTTGAGCATGCCGTGTCCATGGCTCACCCGAGGCGGCACTTCGCTCGAAGGTTCGAGATCCGCCTTCAGGCTCACCGTGTCCGCGAACGCGACACCCGACGCGAACGCCCACAACACAACAGCCAGATTCATTTTTCGCAGCGCAATCATGTTCTTCTCCGGATGTTGATGCGCCGCGGCACCGACCGGTCGGTCAAGCGCGGCGCCACGCCATACTAGTGCAAAACGTTGGCGCCGGTTGGCGTGCGCATGACCGGGCCCGACCGGCGCTGTGTCGGGTATCGCGCGGTAGGGGCTGGCTGGGCGCCAGTTCGGTAGTTGTCCGTAGTTGTTGGTGCAGGTGATCGTGAAGCGAGGCTGCGTACTTACGCGCGACTCGAAAGCGCCCGTACGCCGAAGTCTCGATCGACCGAGCGGCCGCCCGCGACGATTTCATCGCCATATTCAAACAGTTAATTGCGGATTCTGCAGTAAATCAATCGCGGCATCTGGGCTATGCTTCTGCTTGCGAGAAGTGACTCTTTCATCGAAGGATGTCTCCAAACCTTAACGCGGCTTCGGCCGCGTTTTTTTTCGCCTCGCGCTTTTTCGGCTCGTCGGTCCGATTCGCGCGCGGCTGCATTCTCTTGCGTCCGCCTGCACTGGCTTGCATTAACCGTTGCACCGCCTGATGCAAACGCACTGACGCCTGTCCGCCGCTGTCAGCGTTCCAACAGCGACGCGCTACCGCAGCAAAGCCGCTTGCTGCTCGATGCCGTCGAGCATCGCGTTGCATTTGTCGATCAATGCGAGCCCGTCGCTACGCAAGCGCTCCGGTGTCTTGCCGGCGATACTGCGGCCATATTCGTCGAGCGCCTGTGCCAGCGGCGGATATTGCAGCACGCTTGCCGCGCCTTCCACGCGATGCAGCCACTCGCGAATGGGCGCCGTCTGAATGCGATCGAGCAGCGGCGACAAGCCCTGAATATCTTCGCGCACGGACACGACGAACGCGTCCAGCAGGGCCTTGACGGTCGATGCGCTGCCCCACAGTTGCGTCAGGTGGGTCAGGTCGACCGGCACGAACGGCTCCTCGGCGCGCTGCACGAGCGGCCCGACCATCGCCGGCGCGCCCTCCATTTCCGCGGGCGCGGCCTGCGGCGCCGCTTCGGGGCCGAACCAGCGGCTCAGGTAGTCGCGCAAGGTCGCGAGCCGGGTCGGCTTTACGAGGCTGTCGTCCATTCCTGCGTCGCGGCAGAGCTGGAGGTCGTCGGGCGCGGTGTTCGCGGTGATGCCGAGAATCGGCAAGCGGTAAGCGCCGCCCTGCTCGCTCTCGCGCACGCGCCGCGTGAGTTCGTAGCCGGACACGTTCGGCATGTGGCAATCCGTGATCAGGCAGCCGTACCGGGTGTGCTGCAGCGCGCTCAGCGCCTCGGCGCCGTCGTTGACCACGTCGCACGCGAAGCCGAGCAAAGTCAGTTGATGACGGATCAGTTCCTGATTGACCGGATGATCTTCCGCGACGAGGATCAGCCGGCCGCTGGCGCTTGCCCGTTCGCGATCCGGCGGGGTCACGACGCTTTGAGGCGCACGCGGCGCACCGGTTGCGCGCTGTGGGGCCGACGGCAGTCCCGTCATCGCAGCGGCGCACGCCGCGCCCAGGCCGCGCCACGAGATTGGATTGACGCTCACACGCACCTTGTTGTCGAGAATGCGATAGCCGGTCGGTTTCGGCTTTTCGGTGAGGCTGATGATGCGCGTGGCCTGACCGACGTTCGCGGCCACCTGCAACAGCAAGTCTTCGCTGACGAACAGCAGGTCGGTTTCCGCAAGCGTGGCACGACCGCACAGTTCGGCGGCGTCCGGTTCGAGGCCCCGCAAGCGCAGCCCGAGCGCCTCGCCGAAGTGAATCAGCGCTCGGCTAACCCGCTTGTCACCCGTCGCCACGATGGCGCGCTTGCCGCGCAAACCGCTCACGTACGAGCGCTGCACGACGACCGGCAGGGTCAGTCGCACGATCATGCGCGTGCCCCGGCCCGGTTCGCTGCGCAACGTGAGCGTGCCGTCCATCAGATCGATTAGCTTACGGCAGATGGTCAGCCCGAGGCCCGTACCGCCGAAACGCCGCGTGGTGGACGACTCCGCCTGCACGAACGGCTCGAACAGGCTTACCTGTACGTCGGGGGCGATGCCGATGCCGGTGTCCTCCACGATCATTTCGAGGGTCTGGCCGGCGTCGTTCTGCTCGACCACGGTCACGCCCACGTCGACCTGGCCCTGCGGCGTGAACTTGATGGCATTGCCGAGCAGGTTAAAGAGGATCTGCCGCAACCGTACGCTGTCGCCGCGCAGCGTGGCCGCCACTTCCGTCGCGATATCCACGCGCACCTTGAGTCCCTTTTCGTGCGCGCGCCCAGCCAGCAGTCCCACGGCGTTGTCGACCAGTTCGCGCACATCGATGGGCTCGGCTTCGAGCGTCAGCCGCCCCGCTTCGATCTTCGAGTAATCGAGCAGATCGTCGAGGATCTGCAGCAGCGCGCCCGCCGACTCGTGAATCATGCTCAGCATTTCACCTTGATCCGTATTGAGCGGCGTGCGCTCCAGCACCTCGACGAGACCGAGCACCCCGTTCATCGGCGTGCGGATTTCGTGGCTCATCATCGCGAAGAAGTTGTCTTTTGCACGCGACGCCGCTTCAGCCATGTCGCGCGCTCGCGCGAGTTCCTCGGACCGGGCCCGCTCCACGCTGGCGTCGACCCAGAAGCCGCTCCACACGACGCTGCCATCCGCCTCGCGGCGCGGCACCAGTTCGGCGCGCACCCACGTGACCTGCTGCGCGCTCTTCAGACGAAACTCCATATGCACGGGCGTTTCGCACTGGGCCGAGCGCTCCAGTTCAGCCAGCACGAGCTCACGGTCTTCGTCCGCCACCCGGTTGAAGTCGACCTGAGCGCGGTGATTCGGCGCCACGTCGTGATCGTCCAGCAGGTGGCGCGCGTTGCCGCCGATATACGGAAACGAGTAGGCGCCGCTTGCGGTGCGGCGCATCTGAAACACGACTGCCGGCAACGAGCGCGTCACATCGAACAGCAGCCGTTCCGTTTCGCGCGCGACCATTTCGGCGCGCCGGATACTGGTGATGTCGACCATCGTGCCGACGAGGCACACCGGTTGTCCGTCGCTGCTGTGGCACACGCTGCTCCAGAAGAGCCCGTGGCGTACGTCGCCGGTTTTGTTTTCGAACTGCAATTCCATCTCGGCTGTGCCGCCTTTGAGGACTTCTTGCGTCATGTCGTCGAGCAGGCGGCTGTTCACTTCGCCCCACGTGCGCACTTCCGTGGTCGTGTGTCCGAGAACGGCTTCGCGACTCTTGCCGCACGCTTCTTCATAGGCGCGGTTGACCGCTATGTAACGGCCCTGCAGATCTTTGGCGACGAACGCATAGGGCACCGTCTCCATCATCGCCTCCTGAAAATTGAGCTGCAGCGCGAGTTCGCGCTCGGTTTTCTTGCGCAGCCTGACCTCGCGCTGCAGCAGCAAATAAGCGCGCAACGTGACGAGCAGCACCACGCCGGTGCCGATCAAGACCGGCAGCAGACGCACCGCGGTCACGCTCCACGAGCCGGAGTGAGCCACGGCGCCGGTCGCCCACCTCTGCTCGATGCGCTCTTTCTCCGACGCCGGCATCGCCTGCAACGCGCGGTCGATGATCCCGGCGAGCGGGCGCAGATCCGAACGCACCGCGAAGCTGAGCGAGTCGGACTCGCCGAGCGTGCCGAGCACCTTGAGTACGCCGGCGTAGCGGCGCCTGAGCTGGAAATCGACCGCGGCCGCGTTAGCCACCAGCAAGTCCGCCTCGCCGTGCCCGACCATGCGCAGCGCATCGTCCAGGCTCGGCGCGACGACGATATGGTCGGGCGCGATGACGTCTAGCGCGTGCGGAATCGAACCGGCCAGGTGCGCCGGAATCACAGCGCGCCGCCAGGTGAAATCGTCGAGCGAGGGTGCGTCCGGCTCGGCGGCGCGCCCAACCATCACGATCGGATAGCTCGCATAAGCGCGGCTCTGGCTTGCTCCGTTCAGTGGCGGACCATGACTGGATGCGGTGGCGAGCATCGCCAGCTCGCCGCGCTGGAAAGCGCCCACGGCGGCGGGCCAGTCGGACAGGCGGGCGCGGTTGAACACGATGCCAAGAGTGCGACTCAAATAAGCCAGATAGTCAGCGGCGATGCCGGCCGGACGGCCGGAGTCGTCGAGCAGGCTAAAAGGTGGCCAATTGCTGTCGAAGCCGATCTGCAACGGCGGCAATGAATGAAGCCACTCCTTTTCTTCCGGCGTCAGCACGAAGCGACGCGCGGCGGCGGCCGGCTCCGCGCTGAAGTTGCCGGACAGCCAGCGCACGCGGATTGCCGCGCCTTCGGCGGGGTTCATCGACGCCAGCGCGCGATCGAGCTGATCGCGCAGTGCAGTCCTCGCCCGGGGCACGCCGAAGCGCAAGTCGGCAAACGTGCCGCCTTCTTCGAACGCGACATGCAGGCCGCGAAATTCTTCGGTGGCCAGCTCGTACTGGGCGACCGGCGCAAAACCGAAATAGGCATCGGCTTCGCCGCGGACCACCGCGGCGAGCGCCGCGCTCGTGGTCGCGTACGCATTGATCTCGGCGCGCGGAAAGCTCTCGTGGACCGCGCGATCGAGCGCGAAGCCGCGCTCGATCGCAAGACGCGCGCCCGCAAGTTCGCGACGGCTCGCATACCGGTTGCTGTCGCGGCGGACCACGGCCGAAATGGAAGAGCGAAAGTACGGCGCCGTGAAATTGATGCACTGTTCGCGCTCGGGCGTGCGCGCGATGCTCGTCAGCAAGTCGATGTTGCCTGCGCAGGCGGCGGCGAGCAGCTGCGGCATGTCCGGAAACACCTTCGCTTCGATGACGACGTTCGGACCCACCAGCGCGCGCAGATAGTCGCCGCTCACGCCAGTCAGCCTGCCGTCTTGCAACATGTCGAACGGCGCCCAGCCGCCGGCGAGCACGCCGACGATCAATTTCGCCGGGAACGCGCGCGCGGCCGGAACACTCGCCCCACCCCCGAACGGTTCGGCAAAGGCCGAGACGACGGCCGCCGACAGAAACAGCGCGAGCACAAGCAACAGGCCGCGCCGCAGCATGCGTTTCACCGCAAGGCCCAGCAGAGGACGCGCGACGACCGGAATGAACGGCGCCGACACGCGTTCACGCCGCGTCGCTCTTGCCGCCCGTTGGCGCGGCGGCGGACGGATCAGCGTTGCCATGCAGAAGCGAAAACAGCACGCCGGCCGCGATGCCGCCCAACAATGGCGCGGCCCAGAACATCCACAGCTGATCCAGCGCCCAGTTGCCGACGAACAGCGCCTGCGCGGTGGACCGGGCGGGATTGACCGACCCGTTGGTAATCGGAATGGAAACCAGATAGACGAGTGTCAGGCAGGCGCCGATCACCAACGGTGCGATCGACGCCATGTTTTTCCGAGCGGCGATCAACAGGCACACCATGACGAACGCAAACGACAGCGTGAATTCCACGGTCAGCGCCGAATGCAGTTGATAGTCCGCCGGCGAATGGGCGCCGAAACCGTTCGCGGCGAATTCGCTGGCGCCCAGGTCGAAACCTGGACGGCCGCTCGCCACGTACGCGAGGGCGCCGGCCGCGGCGACGGCGCCGAGCGTTTGAGCAGCGATGTACGGCAACAGATCGCGCACCGGAAAACGCTGGGCGACCGCGAAGCCGACGGTGACCGCCGGATTGAAATGGGCGCCGGAACTCGCCCCGAACGCGTAGCTTGCCGTGGCGAACGCGAGACCGAACGCAAGCGACACTTCGAGCCCGCCATACCCCTGCAGGACCACACTGGCGTCCAGCACGGAACTGCCACAGCCAGTGAACACCAGCCACGCCGTTCCCACGCCCTCGATCCACAACCGCTTACCTAGCGCGACCATTCCCTCTCCTGTTTTTCTATGTACAAGGCAGACGGCACCGCGCGATTGCAACCAGACCTTGCCCTGAATCTTTTCAGCCGGTCGCTCTCAGGATGACGGAATTACCCGACGCCTTCGGCCAAAACAACGGGCAAACAAGGGGCAAGCAGGTAATACGGCCCCAGTCAATTGGCAATTATTGAATGGCGCCCGCTTCGGACGAATCAGAAAAGTCTTAAATTATTGGTTGCGTAATAAATTAATTAATCACCCTTGCACAACTTCAAGTTAAAGATCGTTAAGCCAATCCGATTTTCCTTGCATAGTTGATTAAATCAGCTTCCGTTTCCAGCCCGAGCTTGCGCATTGCGCTGCGCTTTTGCGTGCTGATCGTCTTGCCGCTGCGTTCCAGGCGTTGCGCGATCTCGCAGACCGCCACACCCTGCACGGAGAGTTGGAAAACTTCCCATTCGCGCGGGCTTAGCGCGCCGGTTTGAAACTGCGGCGCGAGTTCCGCTGCATCCAAAGCGGCGCGCACCTGCTGCGATAAGTGAACGCCGCCGGCGGCAACCGCGGTAATCGCCTTGACCAGGTTTTCCGCGGCGTCGCGCTTGTCGACGATGCCTGTCACGCCGATATTGCGCAGGCCCGTCAGCAAGTGGCCATGGCCGATGATCGTGAGCACGACGACGTAAGGGCGCGGCTCGCGACGCAACAGGCGGCGCAGAAACGGCACCGCGTTGCTGCCGCCGTCGAGCCCCGGCATGTCGATATCCGAGACGACGACATCGCAAGCGTGCGCATCGAGCAGTACGGCCAGGTCACGCGTGTCGGCCGCCTCGCCGACCAGCTCCATATTCGGCCTGGACTGCAACAGGTATCGGATGCCGGCGCGCACGCATTGATGATCGTCGGCGACGATCACGCGGATCTTGTGTGTCATTTGTTTGTGTTGTGGAATCGGCACGCTCCGCACGCAAAGTGCTTCCCCGGAGCGATGCCAATACTTCTGCTGTTGATTCGCGCGGCGGCGCGACACTGGCCGGCTTGTCAGCGGCTTTGACTACAGCCTTCGGTAATTACGCCGTGTTGGGCGGCGAAACGAAACAGTTCCGCGTCGGTCTGCAGCGCAAGCTTGCGCATTGCCGTGCATTTTTGCGCGCTCACGGTCTTCACGCTGCGCCCAAGACGCGTGGCGATCTCGCTGACGGCGAAGCCGGACGCGTACTGCGTGAACACTTCGAGTTCGCGACGCGACAGTGTGCCGCGAATGAAATCGAGGCGCTGAGCCACGGTCGCGTCGGCAATCAGCGTGCGCACCGCGGGCCCGACATAGCACTCACGCGCGAGCGCCATGACCACCGCCACGTGAATCAGATCGATCCGGTCGCGCTTGCTGACCAGCCCGTCGACACCGAGCGAAATCACCTGCTGCAGCGCGGTCACTTCGGTTTCCATGGTGAGCACGATGAGTGCGACGTGCGGGTAGCGCACCTTGAACTCTTTGACGACGTCCAGCCCGCGGCCGTCGAAGCCACCTGGCATGTTCAGGTCCATCAGCACCAGATCGCACGGGCTGCGATCGACTTGCGTGAAAAGTTCAGTGGCGTCGGCGGCGCGGCCGACGATCTGCATGTTCGCATAGCTTCTCATCAGATGTTCGATGGCAAGCAGAACCAGTGGATGGTCGTCCGCAATGATGGCTCGAACAGGTGTCGTTATCTCAGCGGTGTCGTTCATCGTCTCCGGCTCCTTTGCCCCTGATTTTCCGTCACCCTTTTAGGCGCAACGGCGCTGCGAAGATAATTCAATATTCCTTTGCAGATAAAAATCAGATCGCTCCGAAATAAGCCAAAGCAATTGGCGCGGATTAAGCTATTTGCGCATACGACTTAAACAGCTTGCACCCGAATAGAATAAATGGAACCGTTCGCCAGAATGATTCGGAGATGAGCCGGGCTTTATCCCGTTCGTTGTAGGAATGGTTTGCGCATGCGTTCGACGAAGCAGAGATGCGCGGCACGATTTAACGCAGCCGCGCGGCGATGACCCAGCTGCCGAGGCGACAAGTCCACGTCGGCGAGCCATGAAAACCAAGGTGGTCCTTGTGCGGCAATAAGCTGATAGCTTGTTGCAGCTATAACAGCAGATAAATAGCGCTGAGGGACTTGGGCAATATCGACGCTCTCGCGTCGCCCATTTCCGCTTGCGACGCATCGACAACGACTGCGTGCGGCACGCAACGCCGCTGTGCCCGCGTCACGCTTCATCGCAAGCTCGCGCCGTCTGGATGCCGCCGTTGGGCACCGCGCGCGGAAACACCGGGAATGCGATGAGCGCGCAGGCGCTCGCCACCGCCCAAATCGTCGGCCACGAACCGATCGACAGCAGCGGCGGAATGGCGGCGGCGTCAGGAACAGCGTCAGAAACACGGAGGTATTGCCGATCGTGAGCGCCGTCCCCGAGCGGCTCGTCCCGGCCAGCGTGGCAAGCTCGGTGAAGGCAACGCCGTGCCATGCCGACGCGCTCACGCCCCCCCCAGCACGACCATCAGCGCGAACTTCACGGTAATCGCCGCGTGGTGCAAAGCGGCGAAGCCCGTCAACAGCGCGAGCGGCGCGAATCAACCGGCGGTCAACAGACTGCAGGTGCGCATGTACTGCCGGCGATTGCCACGCCGATCGGTCCAACTGCCGCTCCAGATCCAATGAAGTCCCTTCTGTTTTGCAGTAGCGCAATCGTTTCCAGAAAGAGACTGGGAGACCCGCGATGCGTTGTCCGCTGAATTCGCCAGACAGTTCGCGAGCGCACGCATGGCAGCCAAATCGAGAATAAGAGTGTTTGCAACGAGGCTTCGCTGCATCGTAGAACTATCGGATCTTCAGTTCTGTTCGCGATGGCATGCGCTCTGTTTCGTGGTGCTGCTGCAATGTCCTCGTGTGCTGCCTGGAGTTCAAGCCCGTCGGCTGGTGGATCTGGGCGAGATGGATCGCAAGGGCGCGGCGGCATGGCTGAGCGGACAATCGTCGACTTATCTCGCACAGCAGATGCGCGCGTTCGCGTCGGGCGCGCGGCGCAACGACATCAACGAACAGATGCGCAACGTGGTGCGGCAGTTGACCTCGGCGGGAATAGATAGTTTGGCCAGGTATTACGCGACCATGCAGTAATGTCCCGCTCAAGTGCGCGGCGCCTCGGGTCCCGATGGCTTAACAACCCCAGGCGCCGCGATGCAGGACGAGCCGCCACGTCAAGCCGCGGCGAATTCGCCTGCGTTGCTCAGCTTGGGTGCACCGGCCGCAGTCGCATGCCGCGTCGCCAAAGAAGCGGCCGAACCGCTGCCCGTCCGAAACACCGCCACCGCCGCTGACAAACGCCGCGCCTGATCTTCCAGCGAACTCGCCGCCGCGGCAGCCTGCTCGACCAGCGCGGCATTCTGTTGCGTCACCTCGTCCATCTGCGCGACCGCGAGATTGACCTGGTCGATGCCCGTGCTCTGCTCGGTCGCGGCCGCCGCGATCTCGCCCATGATCGAACTCACGCGCGCGATCGCGTCAACGATCTCGCTCATCGTCGACCCGGAGCGTTCGACCAGTTGCGAGCCGGCCTGCACCCGCGCGGTCGATGCATCGATCAAGCCCTTGATCTCCTTGGCCGCCGCCGCGCTGCGCTGTGCCAACGAACGCACCTCGCTCGCGACCACCGCGAAACCGCGTCCCTGCTCGCCGGCGCGCGCCGCTTCCACCGCCGCGTTCAACGCGAGGATATTAGTCTGAAACGCGATCCCTTCAATCACGCCGACAATATCGGCAATCCGCCGCGAGTCGTCGACGATGCCGTGCATCGTGCCCACCACCTGTTCGGTGAGCTCGCCGCCCTGCGCCGCAAGACTCGACGCGCCCTGCGCGAGCGAACTGGCCTGCATCGCGTTGTCGGCCGTCTGTTTGACCGTCGAGGTCAGCTGTTCGATGCTCGCCGCCGTTTCTTCGAGCGATGCGGCCTGCTCTTCCGTGCGTTGCGAGAGATCGGTGTTGCCTGCCGCAATCTCGCTCACGCCCGTGTCGATCGATTCGGTGCCCTGACGCACGGCGTTCACCGTCGCGATCAGCGATTCCTGCATTTTGCGCAACGCGGCCGCCAGACGGCCCATTTCGTTGTTGCTGGTCACGTCGATGCGGCTCGTCAGGTCGCCGTTGGCGATTTGCTGGAACTGCGCGATGGTCGCGTCGACTGGACTGACGATCGCCCGCACCAGCACGACGCGGCCCAGCCACGCGCCCAGCAGCGACACCACGATACCCACCGCGACGGCGATGGAGATCGCGTAAAACCGGTCCTGCGCCTGCTGATAGCGCTGCGCGCCGTGATCGAGCTGCCACTGTTCGAGCGCGAGCATCGACTTCTCGTACGCGCTGTAGAGCGACGGCAGCTTGTGCGCCTGCAACTGCTGGAACGCGGTGCGATCGCTCGATTTGAGGGCGCCCAGCGCCGGCTCCACGCCCTCGTGCAGGAAAGTGTCGCGCGTCGTCTGCATGGCCGTGATCATGCGCCGTTCGTCGGCGTCCGCACTCGCGCGGCTCAAATAGTGGGCAAGACGATCATCGGATGCTTTCTGGTACTGATCGAAGCGCTTGAGCACCGCATCCGCGCCCTCCTGATCGCTCAGGTCAGCCAGCGATGCGTAGGTGGCCAGCGCGAGACGCAGGCGCAGCAGCTGTCCGGCGCTGCCCTCGAGGTCCGCGACGGCGGGGGTGTCCACGGTGTACATCTGTTGCAGCGACGCGTTGCTGGCACGCAGCGCCAGCAATCCCGCGGCGGCGCCGAGCAGCAGCACGACGCCGAAGAACGCGATCATCAGGGTGAGGCTGGTGCGAATCGACAGATTTTTCCACATCCGACTTGTCTCCATGGGCTTGCCTGACAGACGATGCAGAAACGGCACCGGCCACGCATGCTGCGCCCAAACCACATTCGGCCCGGCCCGCAACTTTGTCGAGATTTAAGGGAACCCGACATAGAGGGACTACGGCGCAATTGCGGAAAACTTTATGGTGGATGGCGCATACGGCTGCGCTCGGTCAATATCTGAACGGGACGCCGGGAGGTTGTTCGCGCAAGGTGTTCATTTGCAACTAGTCGCGGTTTGTGGCGCGCTGCAGTTGAGAGAGGCGCGTGTCGTCGGAGCATGTCGATGTCAGAAGTCGGTTCGGCTCTACTGGTGTTTGCGCTTTTGCTGATGGCGACCGGCGTCGGCGTGTGGGTGCGCCCGCTTCTGCCCGAAGAGCACAAGGCGCACGAGACGGTGCAGCTCATTCAGCTGGTGATCGGCATGCTCGTGACGTTCGCCGCACTGGTGCTGGGTTTGCTGACGGCGTCGGCCAAGTCGAATTTCGATACGGCGTCGAACGATTTGCGAGCCTTTGCCGCCGATCTGATCGAATTCGACGGCAGCATGCGCGAACTGGGCAGCGATGCCGAGCCGTCGCGGCATCTGCTGCGGCAGTACACCGCAGCGGCGATCGCGTCGACGTGGCCGCGCGAGCCGGCGCCGAGCGGCGATTATCCGAAGAACATCGGCTCGCAGGAAAATACGCAGACTCTGGAGAATGCGCGGCTAGGCGATATGCTGAGCGCGGTGGGCCGCGAATTGCGGCAAGTGCAAGCGCGGGAGCCGTTGCGACAACGCGCGCTCGACGACGCGTTGACGCGATACCGGCGCGTCGTGGACGCGCGCTGGACGATCATCGAAGAAGCGCACAGTTCCATTTCGCTGCCTTTCTTCAAGACCCTGACGTTCTGGCTGTGCGTGATCTTTCTGAGCTTCGGGTTGGTTGCGCCGCGTAACACGCTGGCGCTCGTCATGATCTCGCTGGGGGCCGTGTCGATTGCTTCGGCGGTCTATGTGATCGTGGATCTGGATACGCCGTTTTCGGGGCCCATCGTCGTTTCCAGTTTGCCGATGAGGGATGCGCTCGCGCATTTGACGCGCTGATCGCGCAGCGGTGCGAGCGTCGGGCGTTCAATGAGCGCCGTCGCGCGCAATGGCTGTGCCGCGCACTGGCTATGCAAGCAGCAACCCGACCCGCCTGAAGCGCCTGACGATGCACGGCCGCCTGACAAGCAGACGGCCCAGCCGTCGTCGAGTGAGGCAAAAAATAATGGCCCCGATCCCTCGTCTTGCTGAGAGGCTGGGGCCAGCTTTACGTCTGAATGCCGTTTTTAGAAAGGTTATGGGCACTTTTGTTTGTCAATAACGCTTGGGAAGCTTGCTGCATAAGGCTCACACAATCCCATCATACTAGTAGACGTAGCTAATCTTGCCAGATGTCCCATCTTATTTACGCTTTTGTTCAGCCCGGCGTAGCCGGGCTCTAACTTTTGGTGCTTTCGCTTTTCGGTCAGGAAATATCTTTAATCGCTTTTAGGGGGTGCAGGGGGGAGAGCAGCGCAAGTTATCCACAGGTCCCTGCGCGGCCCCTCATCGACGGCTCCTGCCGGCCAACGATGACTTCTTTGCCGGCTGAAGTGGTTTGCTTCGTTCGCGGTCCACGGCAGGAAGCGGATTGTTCAGGAATTCCTTGGTCAGATTCCGCGTCTGGGCGTTGTAGGCCCATCGTGCAAACTGCTCAAGCAGTGCGTTGTTCTCCGCTTCCAGGCGGCGATTTTCGCCTTCCAGCCTGGCTATCCGCTCTAGGGCGACCTGCAACTCCGGCGACGCCGTCTCGCGTGTCTGCTCCTGCCCCGACAGGGCCTTCTTTCGTACCGTATAAGCCAGTCGGATTCGCTCGTGGCGGTGAAGCGTCTGCCGTGTGTATCTGAGGCCCTCTCGCCTCTCGACTGCCTCGACTAGCGCGTCCCATGTCAACCTGCCGCTCCACCCATCAAGGACCTCAACGATGGTGGCAGCGACCTTGTCATCAAGGTTTCTCTCTCTCACCCTGGTCATGCTGCCGCCTCCTCGGGTGCCGATGACGAGTCCAGCTCAATGGGCGCCGGCAGCAGTGCACGGGCTTGTGCCGCATGCTCAAGCCGGGACGGGATATCCGCAGGCAGCAGTTGGATGACGGCGCCGAGCGGAACGGCGGGGTCATCCAGAATGTCGAGCAGCGCAGTTATCCGGGCCAGTTGGGCCTTGTGGTGCTCGGCCCATTCACCGGCCCCGAACTCGCCGTCGGCGTCCGCCTGCTCGGCCATCGCCAGCAACCGAGTCGCCTCGGCATGGGCCTGCCGGATTCGCTTTTCCTTCTCCGCCTCACCCTTTACGCAAACCTGTTCGCCACAATTCAGGCAATCGCGATGCATCTGGCATGGCGCCATCACATAGTCGTGAATGCAGTAGCCGAAGTCCGTCGTGTGCGCAGTCGGCACTTTCAGCCGCGCAAATTCGTCCCGCGTGATGAGTGCAGCCCGGGGCCCCTTAGCCAGCGGACCAAACATGCGTGTATCGTCACCGACGGCGGTCCGGATGCGCGCGATGATGGCAGCCGGTGTCTCGTGGTCATAGTACTTGTTCTGCCTCACATCCTTGCGCCCAGACCACTTGGCTATGTCAAGCTGGCTCAAACCTCCGGCCTGCGCGAGGGTGTTCAGGTAATGTCGGAACTGATGCGTGTTCACACGAATCGGAGTGCCGTCCGGCTCGTAAAAACCACAACGGTCGAAGATGGACTGGATACCCGTGGTTGACCGCGCACCCAGCCGGTTGTGGATGTGCGGGTGAGTCACCCGCTCAATCACGCAACGGTAGCGAGCCTTGGTGGTCTCTAGCGCGTTGCGCTGAATCACGAAGAGCGCATCGCTGTACTTGAGGCCCGTCGACTCGTCAGCAACGGGAAACCCCTTCGGCAACTGTCGGAGCACCGCCGTTTCCACGTCAGCGAAACGGACGTAAATCTTCCTCCCGCCAAGCTGCTGCGTCGGGATTTCGTTGGTGACGCACCACAGGCGCGACGAGTTCGGGCTTACTGCGTCAGCAAAGATGATTTCGCCAACATCCGCCATGCTCAGCCATTCTTCTGCGCGGAAGTGCTCCGTATCCTGGGTCAGGTAAAGCCGCCTCTGATTCTCCTCATACCAGCGCGCAACCTTGCGCGCTTCGTCGGTGAGCTGGCGGATTTTTTCGACAGCCTCTTCGACGACCGCCGCCATCGATGGAATAATCCACTTCACCATTGGCGCGGCTCCCTTTGCGGGCCACCATCTCAGGCCGTAGGCATCGTCATCCGCCCCGTCGCGCTTCTGCCGGACCTCGCAATTGACCGGAAGGTCCAATACTTCGCTGATACGGTCGGGCGCCGAACAGAGAATCGCAGTGGCCGACGACACGAGGACGTCAGCCGGCTCTGTGGCCAGCAGGAATACCTTGGGCAAGGCATCGAGCGCCGCCTGGCTCGGCATTTTCGCCTCCCGGCGCTCGTCGGCCTCCTTGCCAACGCGTATCGTATCGCTGGGCCGCTTCAGCGGGTTCCGCCATCGGGTTGGCACGGCGGTCAAACGGCTGTCGCACAGGAAGTCGGCAATCATTTCGAGTTGCCCGCCGGTCCTGTACGCGACGGTCGCAGCGCCCCGGCCGCCGAGAAGCTGGGCAGCACGGTTCAGAACGTGGCTGTCGATTTGTACGGGGTCCGCCGTTCCTCTCTCCAGCAAGGCCGCCTCCAGCGCCCTAAGCGCCCCCATGCGCTTGCCGACGTCAACCGTCGGGCTCATGCCATGCTGATATCGCATGTAGGACTTCGCGAACGACCTGAAGGGTTCCTGCATCATGACAAGCGCCCGCTTGTTGCACGTGTCGAGGTTACTGAACACCAGTCGCAGCGCGCTGGTCTTTCCCGACAGCTTGATGGTGTCGGACACGTCCCAGGAGTCGGCCTCAAAGTCCAATGCATGACCGAATATCGTCAGCCTTGTCTTGCACAGTTCGATGAAGGCTGCCAGATTGGCCCGAGCATCGAGGTCAGCCTGCGGCACAAACGTAATAAGGTCAGCCATGAGCCGCGCTCCCTTCATTACGCGCAGCCTCGCAGAGCTGGATGACTTCCGCGACCGCGAGGATGGCGCGGTCATTAATTGACGCAATTCGCGCGTCGCCGGCAGCCATCAGACGCTCCCGCTCCGCAATCAGATACTCCAGAACCTGTTCGTGCGGACCGTCCACCCATGGCTCGAAGCTGTTGCAGGTATAGCAGGCGACCGGCTTGAGGAATCCACAGAAGCCGTGCTTCCCGCAACTGGACATCGCTTCGATTTTGCCCGTAATGGCGGGAGCCCGAATCTGGCTTCCCGGGTCGTCGCGACGAGAGGCCTCGGACGATGTATCAATGAGCTTGCCGGCAAACGCCTGCGCAAGGGGCGCAAGCTGCATTGCGACCGCCCGGTCGATGCGTTCCACAATGGCCGGGGTTGAACGCACATACACGCCCACATTTTGCGTATCGGAATGGTCAAGCAGCTCGGCTATCACCAACTCTCCGTGGCCTTCTTCTGCCGCGCGAGTGCCTACTGTCTGGCGGAATCTCCTCGGCCCGATATGAATGAAGTCACCGGTGCGCTCCGAGATGACCTCGAGCCGCCTCATCGCCGCATTAATCCTGTTCCCGATTTCATGAGCCGTCTGGTGATACTCATACCCACCAATCGCGCCTTGCTGGTCTCCGGGAAACAGCGGGGCGTTCATGGGGTCATCGAGCAAACCGGCGAAGCGCGCCTGGACCTTTTGGGCATATTTGGCCACCAGTGCTCCAATTTCCGGAGTCAGCACGCGCTCCTTGAACTCCCCTCGCGGGTTGCCGTCACGCGTTTTCCCTCTTGGCATCCGCAGGGAATAGGTTGTTGCCTGCCCCGTTTTATGAATGGCCGCAAAATCGCAAACTTTTAGCGCCGCATACTGCTTCGGCCGCTGACCCAGCATCATCAGCAACCAGCAGAGCACATACTCTTGAGTGGCGACATCTCCTCGCGCGTAGGCAGCGTTGAGCGCCGTTTGCAGTGCCTCGAGTTCCAGCGCAGTGAACGGCCCCGTCACGGGGTCCATCGTCGCTACGCCTACCCCCTTGGGGTTGCCTTTCAGCCGCAACTGTGACAGCAGCACATCGGCATCTAAGGTGACACCGGTGTAACCTAGCCGCCGCCAACGCCTCAAGAAGCCGGATAACGTACCAAGATGCCATTCATTGCTCGGTCCAATGTGCGCCCTGTAGTTCAGCAGGTCCACACTCGAAATCTCGACCAGCGCGGCCTCGCTCGTTTCAGCCATGAATTCGAACAAGCAACGTGCCCGGTAGAACATGTTCCTCAAGTGCGGCAGGGACTCATTTTGCGCATACCAAACCAGCGTCGACCGGAAAGCCAACTCGAAATAGCGTCCGAGTTCAGGCAATGTGCCGAACTGGAGATTTACCTTGACGGTAGCCTCTCGAATTTTCCACTCATCGTCGCGGGGGTCGAACGTTGCTCCCCCACGAGTCTTCACTTCAAGGGGAAGGGTACCGGCATATGGGACAGCGACCGGCAAATCAACATCGCTACTCATTCTCATTGCGAGGTTTCACCATCTTGTTCTGCAGTTGTAGCGAGGCCTCGCGCGCCTTTCGTTCGATTTCCCGCCGCGTATAGGTTTCCGCTGTGCCGGAGGTCTCCGACCAGCCCATAATGTGCGACCGCGTCTTCTTTTCCACTTCGGGGTCCATGCCCTGTTCGTCGGCGACCTTCGAGAAGTTGTAGTTGTTCGTGTGGCGGAACAGGTGCGGAAAGAGACCCAGCAAGTCGGGATGCCTTGCGTTCAGCACATCGAATATCTTGTTGAGTCCGCGAAGCGAGAGCGGCGCCCCGCCGTTCGCGACGAAGAGGAACTCGTGCTTTCGTGCGGCGGGAAAGCGGCGCCGTTCCTCAAAGATGTAGTGCCGCGTGCGCTGCGCCAAATCGGCGCTGATAGCCAGGAGGCGGTCGGCCGTCTTGGCATTGGGCTGGTGGACGCGTGGGTCATCCGGGTCATCCGCGCGCCGGGCAATGAACACTTCATTCGCCCGGAAGTTCATATCCCTGACCTTCACACCGAGAAGTTCGCCGCGCCGGACGCCAAGCCCCATGAACCAGCGCACGATGAGTTCGTTGCGCACCCGTGCGTGCCGGCCTTCCCACGGATTCTCTGGCGAATTCACATCAACGATTTGCCACAGACGCTCCTGTGCCGCCTCATCCAGCGCCCTTCGGCCACGTGCCCTGTTGCGGCCTTTGTCATCAGGGACACGGGCGGTCAAGCCGGAGGTCACAATCTCCCTCGCGCTGAGCAGCGCCGCGCGCGACGGGTGTCGCGCGCTCAGACTCAGCAAACATCTGTCGGTCAACCAGCCGACGAACTGCCGGATATACCGAATCCGCACGCCAGCGGTATCCACGGCGACTTCAGGAATGGCTTTGTTTGCCCTGGCCCGGTAATTTTCGAGGGAAACGACCGCAGGCCCGGCCACGTTCGGGCTGGCATCGACCTGTGCCTCGATATCGGGCATTGGAAGGCGGCACAGCTGTACAAGCGCGTCGAGCTCGCCCAGCTCGAGCAGCCGCCCGTCCAGCATGCGCTCGGGCAGGTCGATTTGATACTTGTCGCAGAAAAGCAGGAACACCTTCAGCGCGCGCAGGACCTGCTCGATGGTGGCGCTCGCCCGGTTGCGCGCCCGGAATTCGGTAAGCGCGAAGACAGTCGGCTCGAACAGCGGAACGCCGGTGCAGACATTGACCAGCATCGGGAAGCGCTCGCCTGACTCGAAAACGGGGTTCCTGACGGTGTAGCGCTCGGCCATTTATTTACATTTTCAAAAGTGCCCGGTTCGCAGCACGATACCGAAACGCATAAAAAATGTATATAAGAAAAAAGCCCGCAACCACAAGGGTTGCAGGCCTGCTAATTACACTTCCTGAAAGTGCCCGTCAGAACGGAATATCGTCATCCATCTCATCAAACCCGCCGCCGGCCGGCGCGCTCGGACGGCTCGCACCGCCGCCGGCGTTGCCGCCACGCGAAGCGCCACCCGACACTGCGCGAGCGCCGCCACCGCCGCCGCTACGCTCGGACGGCTCAGCGCGGCTATAACCGCCTTCATCGCCGCCGCCCATCGACGCGCCACCGCGGCCGCCCAGCATTTGCATCTGCTCGGCGACGATTTCGGTCGAGTAACGATCGGTGCCGTCCTGCGCCTGCCATTTGCGGGTGCGGATGCGCCCTTCGATGTACACCGACGAGCCCTTCTTCAGGTATTCCGAAACGATTTCCGCGAGACGGCCGAAGAACGACACGCGGTGCCACTCGGTGGCTTCCTTCATCTCGCCGGACGCTTTGTCCTTATACCGATCCGTCGTCGCAAGGCGGATGTTCGCCACTGCGTCGCCGCTCGGAAGATAACGGACTTCCGGATCGGCTCCGAGATTGCCGACGAGAATGACCTTGTTCACGGATGCCATGATTTCTCCTGTTGATTCCGTTACGGGCGGTGCGGCAATGTGCGGCTCGCGTCTCATGGCTGTGGGCCCGAGACCCGAATCGCGCCTCTGCCCGCCGCCGGGTGAGTTCTGTGTGAGTTCGGGAAGTACCCCCGAACGTGCCGCGTCTCTCGTCCGGAGTGCGCCGTACTAAGCTTTGCGCGGCGGCTGTTTCATCTTTGCGGCGATTATAAGCCAGCAAAAGACGAGCCCCGAACACGTGAAGAACACCGCACTTTGTCCATCTACTTTCAGCAGCCAGCCGCCGATCATGCCGCCCAGCGCAAGACCGATCGACTGTGTGGTGTTGTAGACGCCGGCCGCCGCCCCTTTACGGGTTCCCGGCGCCAGTTTGGATACCAGCGAGGGCTGCGACGCCTCGAGAATATTGAAGCCGAGAAAGTACACGAAGAGGATCGCCGCGACACTGAGAATCGTATGCGTGGCGACGCCCAATAACAACTGGCCGATCAGGATAAGACCGATCGCGGAAAGCAGCACCATCTTCATCTTGCCGCGCTTCTCGGCGGCGATGATCGCCGGCACCATCATCACGAAAGACAGCCCCATCACCGGCAAATACACCTTCCAGTGGGACGCGACCGGCAAGCCGCCGGCTTCGAGAATGCGCGGCACCACGAGGAACAGCGCGGTCTGCGTCGCGTGCAGCACCAGCACGCCGAAGTTCAGGCGCAGCAACTCGACGTTGTGCAGCACTTCGGCGAATGGCGCGCGCACGTGCACCGGCTTCGGCGCATCGGGCACGACCCACAACACGAGGCCGATCGCGAGTATCGAGAAAATGCCGACCAGCGTGAACAGGCCGCTCATCCCGACCCAGTGGAACACGACCGGCGCACCGACGATCGCCACCGCGAACGACACGCCGATACTGCCGCCGACCATCGCCATCGCCTTGGTGCGATGCTCGTCGGACGTCAGGTCCGCGATGAAAGCGATCACCGCCGACGACACCGCGCCCATGCCCTGGATCACGCGGCCGACGATGATCCACGTCATGTCGTGCGCGCCCGCCGCGACGAAACTGCCGAGCGCGAAGATCAGCAGCCCGGTCGCAATGACCGGCTTGCGGCCGACCTTGTCCGAGATCCACCCATAGAAGATGTAGAGCATCGACTGTGTGACGCCGTATGCGCCGAGCGCGATGCCCACCAGCAGCACGTTGTCGCCGCCCGGGATGGTCTTCGCGTAGATCGTGAACACCGGCATGATCATGAAGAGACCCAGCATGCGCAGCGCGAAGATGGCGGCAAGCGACACGGTCGCGCGCAGTTCGGGCGCGCTCATGCGTGTGGAAGTGGCGGACGGATTGGACATCGGGAGCGTTATTTGGATGAGCTGGGCAGCACAGTACGGGCGACCGGCGGGTGGCGAGCGGCTGCGGGAGGCCTGGCCATTGCGACGGCAATACCTGGCGCTTCACGCCGAAGGGGCACGACGCGGTTGGCGCGGCTGTCGCGCCGTCGGCCTCGCAGCACTGCGCTGGCGCTTCGCCGTGCCTTGTACTCGCCGAAAACGGCCCCAGTTAAACCGTCTTCCCGCGGCGCTAAACCGCTGCCTTACAGCTTGCCCCGTGCGCTGTTCCCGCTGTCAGGAAGCCGTAACGGCGGCCTTGAAAAGTCGTTATAGTAGCAGGTTTAGCCCCTTCCCCTTTCCGCCAGTTCATGGAATAAATCCGTGGAACAAATCCGTATTCGTGGGGCTCGCACCCACAACCTGAAGAACGTCAATCTGGACTTACCGCGTCACAAGCTCGTCGTCATCACGGGCCTTTCCGGCTCGGGCAAATCGTCGCTGGCATTCGACACGCTCTATGCGGAAGGACAGCGGCGCTACGTCGAAAGCCTCTCCGCCTACGCTCGCCAGTTCCTGCAGTTGATGGAAAAACCGGACGTCGATCTGATCGAAGGGCTGTCGCCGGCAATCTCCATCGAACAGAAAGCGACCTCGCATAATCCGCGCTCCACGGTCGGCACGGTCACCGAAATTCACGACTATCTGCGCTTGCTGTTCGCGCGAGTCGGCACGCCCTATTGTCCCGATCACGAGATTCCGCTGCAGGCGCAAAGCGTGTCGCAAATGGTCGACGCGGCCCTCGCGTTGCCGGAAGAGACGAAGCTGATGATCCTCGCGCCGGTGGTGGCGAACCGCAAGGGCGAACACGTCGAACTGTTCGAGGAGATGCAGGCGCAGGGCTTCATCCGTTTCCGGGTGCGCTCGGGCGGCGGCACCGCCAATGAAGGCGTTGCGAAGATCTTTGAAGTGGACTCGCTGCCGAAGCTGAAAAAGAACGACAAGCACACCATCGACGTGGTCGTCGACCGGCTGAAGGTGCGTCCTGACATGAAGCAGCGCCTCGCCGAATCGTTCGAAACGGCGCTGCGTCTCGCCGACGGCCGCGCGATCGCGTTTGAAATGGACACGGACAAGGAGCACTTGTTCAGCTCGAAGTTCGCCTGCCCGATCTGCTCATATTCGCTACAGGAACTCGAGCCGCGGCTCTTCTCGTTCAACAACCCGATGGGCGCCTGCCCGGAGTGCGACGGCCTCGGCCAGATCACCTTCTTCGATCCGAAGCGGGTGGTCGCGCATCCGTCGTTGTCGCTCGCGGCGGGCGCGGTGAAGGGCTGGGACCGGCGCAATCAGTTCTACTTCCAGATGCTGCAAAGTCTCGCGGCGTTCTACGAGTTCGACATCGACACCGCCGTCGAAGACCTGCCGGAAAAGGTCCGCAAGATCCTGCTGTTCGGTTCGGGCAAGCAGGAGATTCCGTTCTCGTACATCAACGAACGCGGCCGCACTTCCGTGCGCGAGCATGTGTTCGAAGGGATCATCCCGAATCTGGAGCGGCGTTATCGCGAGACCGATTCGGTCGCGGTGCGCGAAGAGCTCGCCAAGTATCAGAATAACCAGCCCTGCCCGGCTTGCGCCGGCACGCGCTTGCGCCGCGAAGCGCGCTTCGTGCGCATCGGCGCGGACGGCGACGCGCGCGGTATCTTCGAAATCAGCGGCTGGCCGTTGCGCGATGCGCTCGGCTATTTCCAGACGCTGCGGCTGGAAGGCTCCAAACGCGAGATCGCCGACAAGGTCGTGAAGGAAATCGTCGCGCGGCTGATGTTTCTGAACAACGTCGGGCTGGACTACCTGTCGCTCGAACGCAGCGCGGAAACGCTGTCGGGCGGCGAAGCGCAGCGCATTCGCCTTGCCTCGCAGATCGGCTCGGGGCTGACCGGCGTGATGTACGTGCTGGATGAGCCGTCGATCGGCCTGCATCAGCGCGACAACGACCGGCTCATCGCCACGCTCAAGCATCTGCGCGACCTGGGCAACTCGGTGATCGTCGTCGAGCACGACGAAGACATGATCCGCATGGCCGACTACGTGGTGGACATGGGCCCAGGCGCGGGCGAGCACGGCGGCATGGTGATCGCCGAGGGCACGCCCAAGCAGGTGCAGTCGAACGCGGCGTCCATGACCGGCCAGTACATGTCCGGCGCGCGCAACATCGAATACCCGGACGAGCGCAAGACGCCGGACGAGCGGCTGCTGCGCATCGTCGAGGCGCACGGCAACAATCTGCAACGCGTGTCGCTGGACCTGCCGGTCGGCCTGCTGACCTGCGTAACCGGCGTCTCCGGCTCGGGCAAGTCGACGCTGATCAACGACACGCTCTACCACGCGGTCGCGCATCACCTGTACGGCTCGGCCGCCGAGCCGGCGCCGTACGAGTCGATCGAAGGCCTCGAACATTTCGACAAGGTCATCAACGTCGACCAGTCGCCGATCGGCCGCACGCCGCGTTCGAACCCCGCTACCTACACGGGCCTCTTCACGCCGATCCGCGAGCTGTTCGCGGGCGTGCCGGCAGCCAAGGAACGCGGCTACGATCCGGGCCGCTTCTCGTTCAACGTAAAGGGCGGGCGTTGCGAAGCCTGTCAGGGCGACGGCGTGCTGAAGGTGGAAATGCACTTTCTGCCGGACGTGTACGTGCCTTGCGACGTCTGCCACGGCAAGCGCTACAACCGCGAGACGCTCGACGTTCAGTACAAGGGCAAAAATATCAGCGAAGTGCTCGACATGACCGTGGAGAACGCCTATGAGTTCTTCAAGCCCGTGCCGGTCGTCGCGCGCAAGCTGAAAACCTTGCTGGACGTGGGTCTGGGCTATATCCGCCTGGGCCAGTCGGCCACCACGCTGTCGGGTGGCGAGGCGCAGCGGGTCAAACTATCTCTGGAACTGAGCAAGCGCGACACGGGTCGCACGCTATACATTCTTGACGAACCGACCACCGGCCTGCACTTTCACGACATCTCGCTGTTGCTGGAAGTGATCCATCGTTTACGCGACCAGGGTAATACCGTCGTGATCATCGAGCATAATCTCGATGTAATCAAAACAGCCGACTGGGTCATCGACCTCGGTCCCGAAGGCGGAGCGGGCGGCGGGCAGATCATCGCTCAAGGCACACCCGAGCAGATTGCGAAGTCGAAGGCAAGTTTTACCGGCAAATATCTGGCACCGATGCTGAAGCGGGCCGCCGCCAAAAAGTAACGCTGCACAACACGGGTTGGAGACGGAAAAACTCATGGCCAAGCGGAATCAGGCGCGCGACGACGGGCAAGTGCAGGACCTACGCCCACGCCCGGTCAGGCTGACTAGCGATATGAGCCTGCCGCAACTGTCGGCAGTCGAAATCGGAAGTTACGTTGTGATGCTGGTCGGCATGTGGGCGGTGATCGAACTCAAGCTGCTCGGCGCGCTGCTCGCCGGACTGCTCGTGTTCCAGCTCGTGCATCTGATCGCGCCGCGCATCGAGCGCCACATGTCCAGCAAGCGGGCGCGCTGGCTTGCCGTGGTGATCCTGTCGGCGGTGATCGTGGGCGCGCTCACGGGGCTCACGCTCGGCATCATCGAGCATTTCGAGAACGACGTGCCGAGCGTGCAGAATCTGCTCGACCAGGCCATGCAGCTGATCCACCAGGCGCGCGGCCGGATTCCCCAATTCATCGCCAACTCGTTGCCGGTCGACACCGAGCAAATGAAGGCCAAGGCCGAAGAGTTGATGCACACGCACGCCAACATGTTGCAGCGAAGCGGCACGACCGCGGCGCGCGGCTTCACGCACATCCTGATCGGCATGATCATCGGCGCGATCGTCGCGGTCGGCGCACAGAAGCAAATGCACCGGCTGCCGCTGTCCACGGCCTTCGTCACGCGCGTCACGCGTTTTGCCGACGCGTTTCGCCGCATCGTGTTCGCACAGGTGAAGATTTCCGCAATCAACGCGATCTTCACCGCCATTTACCTGCTGGTCATCCTGCCGATCGTTCACGACCCGTTGCCGCTGTCGAAAACCCTCGTGCTGCTGACGTTCATCATCGGCTTGCTGCCGGTGATCGGCAACCTGATCTCGAACACGATCATCGTCGCGGTGGCGCTGTCGGTGAGCTTTCCGGCGGCGGTCATGTCGCTCATATTTCTGATCCTGATTCACAAACTCGAGTACTTTTTGAACGCGCGCATCGTCGGCGGGCAGATCGAGGCGCGCGCGTGGGAATTGCTGATCGCCATGCTCGTCATGGAAGCGGCGTTCGGCATCCCGGGGGTCGTCGCGGCGCCCATCTTCTATGCGTATATCAAACGGGAACTGATCTACTTGCGGCTGGTGTGAGCTTCGCGACACGCTGCCCGGGCGCTGACGGGCCCTCGAACTATTTGAAGACCACCGTCTTGCTGCCGTTCAACACGACGCGATGCTCCACATGCCACTTCACCGCACGCGCGAGCGTCACGCACTCGACGTCGCGGCCGATCGCCGTCAACTGCTCCGGCGTCATGCTGTGGTCGACACGCTCCACTTCCTGCTCGATGATCGGACCTTCGTCGAGATCCGTCGTCACATAATGCGCGGTTGCGCCGATCAGCTTCACGCCGCGGTCGAACGCCTGGTAGTACGGCTTCGCGCCCTTGAAGCTCGGCAGGAACGAGTGATGGATGTTGATCGCGCGGCCGGCCAACGCTTCGCACAGCTTCGGCGACAAAATCTGCATGTAGCGCGCGAGCACCACCAGATCCGCCCGATGCTCGTCGATCACTTCCAGCACGCGCGCTTCCTGCGCGGCCTTCGCCTCCGGTGTGCTGCTCAGTAGCGGGAAGTGATGGAATGGAACGTCGTAGCTGGCGGCGAGCTGATAGAACTCCTTGTGGTTCGAGATGATCGCCGCAATCTCGATGGCCAGTTGACCGGTGCGGTAACGGAACAGCAGATCGTTCAGGCAGTGGCCGATCTTCGACACCATGATGACCACGCGCGGCTTGAGCGACGCGTCGTGCAACTCCCAGCGCATGCCGAACTGGGCGGCAAGCTCCGCGAACGACTCGCGTAACGCGTCCAGCCCCGGATCGCCGCCCACCTGCTGAAAATGCACGCGCATGAAGAACTCGCCGGTGCGGCTGTCGCCGAACTGGGCGGAGTCGAGAATATTGCTGCCACGCTCGAACAGAAAGCCCGACACGGCGTGAACGATGCCGGGCCGGTCGGCGCACGACAGTTTGAGAATAAAGCTGTGATCGGTCGACATGACCTGGGTGACTCCCTTCTTCAATGCGTAGATTGTTCAGTCTGTATTGCTGGGCACTGTGTGCCGCGGGCGCTCGTCGCGCGAGTGCACGGCCTACCGTTGATGCAAGCTCCTACGGGAGCGCCGGCGGCGCAAACAACGATTGAATGCCTTCACACGCGTATTCATCGATCCACCGGCGGCGCAGCAGGCAATCCAGCGTGGCGAGACTCGCGTCCACCGTCAACGCGCCCTCTTCGATCCAGCGCGCCACTTCGTCGACGCGCGCGAGCCGGTGTTCACCCACTTCGCCGTCCTGATTGCGCGGCGCGAAATCGGCCGGCAGCGCGAGGTCGTAAATGAACACCTGCTCTGCCTGCGTGCCTTCCGGCAACGATTGCAGCACGTGCGCGGTGCGTCCCGCCACAGCGCGCACGGCGATCTCCTCGGGGATGCCGGCCTCTTCCCAGCACTCCTTGATGATCGTCGCCTCGATGCTAAAGCCCCAACCGATCCCGCCCGCGACCACATTGTCGAGCATGCCGGGGTCGGTGGCCTTCGTGTCGCTGCGGCGCGCGATCCACAATTGCGGCGCGCCTTCCGGGTATTCTACGACGCCGTTCAGATGCACCGCGTAGGTCATCGTTCCGAAGAAGCGTGACGCGGCGCGTTCGATGTACGCGAGCGGCGGTTCATCGAACGCATTACGGATCGCGTAGGTCTCGTCGCGCCAGCCGGGGATGCGGCCTTCGGCGGCGAGCGCACCGATCACCGAGCCGAGCGCCGCGCTGCGCAGATCGACGGTATTGAACGCAGCCCTGAGCGTCACGCGGCTGCGGTGATCACTGTCGTGACCGCTATAGAACTCGAACACATCGGGCCAGCGCTCGAGCAACGGCACGTCGGTCGCGCGGATCCAGCCGACCTGTTCGGCACCGATCCAGAACGGCCAATGCGCGGTGACGTCGAACCGACGCGCGGCGGTGATGCACGGCAAGCTCATCTGCAGCTCCAGCTGATTTTTCTGTCTGCGCGGGCGGTGGGCCCGCACGCTGAACCCATCACGTCAGTCGCGCAACGCGACGCGAATTCCAATGGCGATGAACGTAGCGCCCGCCAGGCGGTCGAGCCACACGCCCACGCGCGGCCGGCGCTTGAGCCAGCCGCCAATGATCCCCGCGCACACGCCGAATAGCGAAAACACCACCACGGTCTGCGTCATGAACAGCACGCCGAGTTCGAGCATCTGCACGGTGACGCTTTGCGCGCCGCGAGGCTGCACGAACTGGGGCAGAAATACGACGAAGAACAGCGTCACCTTGGGGTTGAGCAGATTGCCGAGCACGCTCTGGCGAAACACCGTCATTAACGGCTGCGGTGCGCGCTGATGCGCGGTCGCAAGCCCCTGGCTGCGCAGCGCCTTGATGCCGATCCACACCAGATACCCGGCGCCGGCCAGCTTGATCGCCTGGAACGCGAGCGGCGACGAGCGCAGCAGCGCCGCGACGCCGAGCGCGGCCAGCGTCGTGTGAAACGTGATGCCGGCCGCGAAGCCGAGTGCGGCGACAAGACCCGCCGCGCGGCCCTGCGAGATGCCGCGGGCGAGCACTTGCAGATTGTCCGGGCCGGGGGCCACGGTAATTGCGATCGACGTAGCGAGGAACAGCAGGAAGTTGGGCATGGTTGTTACCTTCTTCGTGTGCGGCCGAATGTGCTGAGAAACGCGCGTGGGATCGCGTGCGGCCAAACGTGTGACGAACCGTATGGCAAAACGCGCAGCGAATCGCCCATCGACACGCGTATCGGAACGCGCCGATCCGCTTCAATGACCGCCGAAGCTCGTCGCCGTGTAGAGTGCGAGCCCGCCGTCGCGCAGCAGCTTCGAGCCGCCCAGATCGGGCAGATCGACAATCGCCGCACCTTCCACGACCACGGCGCCGAGCCGTTCGAGCAGCATCTTGCCGGCCATCATCGTGCCGCCGGTGGCGATCAGATCGTCGATGATGACGACCCGGTCGCCGGGCTCGCATGCGTCCTCGTGAACCTCGACGGTGGCTGTGCCGTATTCGAGCTCGTACGATTGCGCGAACCGCTTGTAAGGCAGCTTGCCCGACTTGCGAATCGGGATGAAACCGAGGTTCAACTCATAGGCGAGGATCGGTCCGATGATGAAGCCGCGCGCATCCAGCCCGGCGATGTAGTCGAGCTTCGCGTCGATATAGCGCTGCACGAACAGGTCGATCAGCACGCGCAGCGATCTGGGCTCGCGCAGCAGCGGCGTAATGTCGCGAAACTGCACGCCCGGCTGCGGCCAGTCGGGCACCGTGCGGATGTGGCTTTTGATGTAGTCGGCCGCATCGAGCGGCGCGCTCATGAGCGCGTTGGACATGATGTCTCCGGGTGGACCTCGACAGGTCCGGTGAAAAGCTGATTCGCGGTGCTCCATGCCAGCTGGACTGCAAACGCGATGCAGCACCAACGGCCACGGGCCAGCCAAACCGGGCCGCGCCTCGCGCTTTTGAAGCATCTTGCGACCGACCCGCTAGGCCGCGGCCGCACCCGCCCGACGATGTTTCGAAAGCCGTTCTTCGGCCACCGCCAGTTGTTCCGGCATCCCGCGCAGCACCACGATATCGCTCGCGCGCAGCTTGGTGGACGGGTCCGGCTCGACGCCGCGAATGCCATGCCGGCGAATCGCCGTCACTTCGACTCCCAGCTCGAACAGCCCCAGCTCCGCCAGCGTGCGACCCACCGCGTCGGCGTTGGCATCGACCGGCACCGATTGTAGCCGCACCTGTTCGTGACCGTCGTCGTCGTCGATGTCGTCGGCGCCGTGGAAATAGCCGCGCAGCAACGCATAGCGCTCGTCGCGCATCTCCTCCACGCGCCGCACCACTCGCCGCATCGGCACGCCCATCACCACCAGCGTATGCGAGGCCAGCATCAGACTGCCTTCGACGATTTCCGGAATCACTTCCGTCGCGCCGGCGGCCAGCAGCTTTTCGAGATCTGCGTCGTCGACGGTGCGCACGATCACCGGCAGCGTCGGCTCAAGTTCGTGGATGTTGTGCAGCACGCGCAATGCCGAGGGCGTGTTCGCGTAGGTGATCGCGATCGTCGCCGCGCGATGGATACCGGCGGCGAGCAACGACTCGCGCCGCCCGGCGTCGCCGAACACGACCGATTCGCCCGCCGCGGCCGCCGCCGACACGCGATCGGGATCGAGGTCCAGCGCGACGTACGACAAACCTTCGTGCTCGAGCATGCGCGCCAGGTTCTGGCCGGAGCGGCCGTAGCCGCAAATGATCACGTGACCGCTTTGCTTGAGGCTTTGCGTCGCGATACGCGTCATCTGCAACGACTGCATCATCCATTCAGTCGACGAAAGCCGCAGCACGATACGGTCCGCGTTCTGGATCAGAAACGGCGCGGCCAGCATCGACAGCAGCATCGCCGCGAGAATGGCCTGCAACAGCGTGGCGTCGACCAGATGCCTGTCGAGGATCAGATTCAGCAGCACGAAGCCGAACTCGCCGGCTTGCGCAAGGCCGATACCGGTGCGCATCGCCACACCTGGCGACGCGCCGAACAGCCGCGACAAGCCCGTGATCATCACCGCCTTGAGCAGCAGCGGGCCGACCAGGAAGCCCAGCACGACGAGCGGATGCTTCCAGATCACGAGCGGATTGAGCAGCATCCCGGTGGTCACGAAGAAGAGGCCGAGCAGTACGTCGCGAAACGGCTTGATGTCCTCTTCCACCTGATGCCGGTACGGCGTCTCGGCGATCAACATGCCGGCAATGAATGCGCCGAGCGCGAGCGACAGTCCGAACTTGTCCGTGATGAACGCCGAGCCGAGCGTCACCAGCAACAGATTGAGAATGAAGAGTTCCTGCGAACGACGCCGCGCGACCACGTTGAACCAGCGCGTCATGAAGCGCTGCCCGACGATCAGCAGTAGCGCCAATGCCACCACGATCTTGATGGCGGCGACACCGAGCGCGCTGACGAGATCTTCCGACTTGCCGCCGAGCGCCGCGATGATGATCAACAGCGGCACCACCGCCAGGTCCTGGAAGAGCAGGACCCCGAAGATATTGCGGCCGTGCTCCGTTTCGATTTCGAGCCGCTCTGCCAGCATCTTGCTGACGATCGCCGTCGACGACATCGCCAGCGCGCCGCCCAGCGCCACGCTCGCCTGCCATGTGATATGCACCCAGCGCTCGAGCAGGAAACCGAGCGACACCGCCACGGCGATCGTGCCGATCACCTGCAACAGGCCGAGTCCGAATACCAGCCGGCGCATCGAGCGCAGCTTGGCAAGCGAGAACTCGAGCCCAATCGAAAACATCAGGAACACCACGCCGAATTCGGCGAGGTTTTGCGCGCCGGCCGAATCGGGAATCAAACCCAACGCGTGCGGCCCGACGACGATGCCGACCGTCAGATAACCGAGCATCGGCGGGAGATTCAGAAAGCGAAATACGACCACGCCCGCTACCGATGCCAGCAACAGGAACAACGTCATCTCGAGCGGGGAAATCATCGGCAAAAACGCATCGGTAAAGCGTCCTCGTTCGTCAGCGGAACCGCGCACGGGAAGCGCCGTGCGACAAGGTTGAGGGGCCGGTAAAAAGGCTGATGAAGGTAGCGGCTTGGCACGGCAGGCCCGGCGCGGCGAACAGGCGCCTTTGCTATACTCCGCGCATGATAGCGAAAATCAATGGCGACCGGGCACTCATGCTCGCTCGCGACGTGCTCGACATCGAGGCGGACGCCGTGCGCGCCCTGCGCGAACAACTCGACGATGGCTTCGTAGGGGCAGTGGATTTCATCCTGGGCTGCCGTGGGCGGGTGGTCGTCTCCGGCATCGGCAAATCCGGCCATGTGGCCCGCAAGCTCGCGGCCACCCTGGCCAGCACCGGCACTCCCGCGTTTTTTGTGCATCCGGCGGAAGCCAGCCATGGCGACCTCGGCATGGTCACGCAAGACGACGTGTTCCTCGCACTATCCAATTCCGGCGAAACCGAAGAACTCGTGGCGATCCTGCCGCTCATCAAGCGGCTCGGCGCGAAGCTGATCGCGATGACCGGACGCCCGTCGTCGAGCCTCGCGCAACTGGCCGACGTGCATCTGAATTCCGCCGTGGCGAAAGAAGCCTGCCCGATGAATCTCGCGCCGACCGCCAGCACCACCGCCGCGCTCGCGCTCGGCGATGCGCTCGCGGTCGCGGTGCTCGACGCACGCGGCTTCGGTCGCGACGATTTCGCGCGCTCGCATCCCGGCGGCGCGCTTGGCCGGCGCCTGCTCACCTACGTACGCGACGTGATGCGCACCGGAGAACAGGTGCCGATGGTCGCGCCCGAGGCCACGGTGCGCGACGCGCTGTTCCAGCTGACCGCCAAGCGCATGGGCATGACCGCGATCGTCGACCACGACGGCCGCGTCACCGGCATTTTCACCGACGGCGACTTGCGCCGCGTGCTCGAACGCGACGGCGATTTCCGCCAGCTGTCGATCGTCTCCGTGATGACCGCCGGCCCGCGCACCATCGGCCCGGACCAGCTCGCGGTGGAAGCGGTGGAACTGATGGAGCGCTTCCGCATCAATCAGATGCTGGTCGTCGACGAGGCAGGCAAGCTGATCGGCGCACTCAACATGCACGACCTGTTCTCGAAGAAGGTGATCTGATGGCCATCGCCCCTCCTACCGCGACCGAACGCGCAAGCCGCGTGAGGCTGATGATTTTCGACGTCGACGGCGTGCTGACCGACGGCGGCCTTCTGTTCACGGCGGAAGGCGACACGATGAAGGGCTTCAACTCGATGGACGGCCACGGCATGAAGCTGCTGCGCCAGGCCGGCATCGAAACGGCGATCATCACCGGGCGCAAGTCGGGCATCGTCGCGGCGCGCGCAAAGGAAATGAACATCACGCACGTTTATCAAGGCGTGCAGGACAAGCCCGAGGCGTTTGCCGACCTTTTGAAGCAAACCGGTATGCGTGCGGAAGAATGCGGCTACATGGGCGACGACTGGGTCGACCTCGCGGTGATGCTGAAAGTCGGCTTTGCGGCAGCGCCGGCCAATTCGCATCCGGAAGTGATCGCGCGCGCTCACTGGGTCAGTGAAGCGCGCGGCGGCCACGGCGCCGCGCGTGAAGTCTGCGACGCGCTGCTGCGCGCCCAGCACAAGTATGAGGCGCTGCTCGCCGCTGCCTGCAGCGGCGAACAACGGGGCCTCGTCGGATGAACCAGTTCCGGCTGACGTCACTGATTCCGCTCGTGGCGATGGCCGCGCTCGCCGGTATCACATGGTGGCTCCTGCAAGCCACACTGCCACGGCAGAACGAAAGCGCGCCCCACCGGAAGGAACACACGCCCGACTACTTTGCGGACAATTTCTCGGTTTCCGAACTCGATCAATCGGGCGCGACGCAATACCGGCTGAACGCACAATCGCTGGTTCATTATGAAGACGACGAACTGAGCGATCTGGTCAAGCCGGCCATGCGCGCATTCCAGCCCGGCAAGCCGATCGTCACCGCGACCGGCGACACCGGCAAGGTGAACGCGGACGCATCGATCGTCGACCTCTACGGCAATGCGCGCATCTTGCGGGCTCCCGGCAACGGCGATCCGCAGATGCAGGCAGATTCGGAGCATTTTAGGGTGCTGGTCAACGACGATGTGATCGAGACCGAAAAGCCGGTTAAACTTCAGCGCGGCATGTCAGTGATGACTGCCAGCGGCATGAACTACAACAACGTCACCCGGGTGATGCAGCTGTTCGGCAACGTGAGAGGCGCCATCGCCGCGTCCGACGCCGGCGGCGGCTCGCCCAAGCAACCCGGGTAATCTATTCCAGGCGTGACTGCATGAACGAATCGTTTCCCCGTGTCAACACCGGCCGCTCGCGCATTTTGTCCGCGTGCCGCGCCGGGCTCGCCGCGCTCGTCGTCGCGCTGCCGCTCGCCGGCTTCGCGCCGCTCGCGCACGCGGATCGCGCCGACAAGGACAAGCCGCTCAATATCGAAGCGGACAACATGACTTACGACGACCTCAAGCAGGTCAACGTCTTCACCGGCCACGTGGTCGCCACCAAAGGGACGATCGTGATCAAGGCCGATCGTGTCGAAGTGACGCAGGACCCGCAGGGTTATCAGTACGCCACTGGCACGTCGAGCGGCGGCAATCTGTCGTATTTCCGCCAGAAGCGCGAAGGTCTGGACGAATACATCGAAGGCACGGCCATCCGTATCGACTACGACGGCAAGCGGGATCTGACCACGCTGACCACCAACGCCACGGTTCGCCGCCTGCAAGGTCTGTCGACGGTGATGGACCAGGTGCGCGGCAGCGTCATTACCTATGACGGCCAAAGCGACTTCTATACCGCGAAGGCGGGCAAGGACGTCGCCGGCCCTGGCAACCCGACCGGCCGCGTGCGCGCGATGCTGTCGCCGCGCAACGGCGGCCCCGCACCGCTTACGGGCGCATCGGCCACGCTCGCGCCGTCCACCTCGATCCAGGGAGCGCCGAATCAGTGAGTACCTCCGCGTCCCTACCCAACCGCAAGCCGGCTGGCACCAGCAGTTCGCTGGCCGTGCGTAGTCTGAAAAAGCGTTACGGTTCGCGCACGGTCGTCAAAGATGTATCGCTCGATGTGAAAAGCGGTGAAGTGGTGGGCCTGCTCGGCCCTAACGGCGCCGGCAAGACCACCTCGTTCTACATGATTGTCGGCCTCGTACCGCTCGACGCGGGCGAGATCGATCTGGACGGCAAATCAATCAGTCTGCTGCCGATCCATAAGCGCGCATCGCTCGGGCTGTCATATCTGCCGCAGGAAGCTTCCGTATTCCGCAAGCTCTCCGTTGAGGAGAATATTCGCGCGGTGCTGCAATTGCAGCACGAAGACAATGGCAAGCGGCTTACCAAAGACACCATCACGTCGCGCACCGAAGCTTTGCTCGACGAGCTGCAGATCGCGCACTTGCGCGAAAATCCGGCCCTGTCGCTATCGGGCGGCGAGCGTCGCCGGGTGGAAATTGCCCGGGCGCTGGCCACCAACCCCAGCTTCATTCTGCTCGACGAACCGTTCGCCGGCGTCGACCCCATCGCCGTGCTAGAAATCCAGAAGATCGTCAAGTTTCTGAAGCAGCGCAACATCGGCGTCCTGATCACCGACCACAACGTGCGCGAAACGCTCGGCATCTGCGATCACGCGTACATCATCAGCGACGGCAGCGTGCTGGCCGCCGGCGCGCCGAGTGAAATCATCGAAAACGAAAGCGTGCGGCGCGTCTATCTGGGCGAACACTTCCGCATGTAAGCGCACAAAGGAATAGCGGCGGTGCGAGCGCGCACCCGCCGCTCCTTCTGCGGCAACCGTACATCCGCATTTTTGACTTGGGCCGTCCTGCGCCCGGCTCCGCCGAAAACGGGGCGCACACGCAATTGCGAATGTCGCAAGGTATCGCGGTCGTGGCAAACTCTCTACAATGAATCTCAACTTGCCATGAAAGCCAGCCTCCAACTCCGCCTATCGCAGCATCTTGCGCTGACCCCCCAACTGCAGCAGTCCATCAGGCTGCTGCAGCTGTCTACGCTCGAACTGCAACAGGAGGTGGCAACGGCAATCTCGCAGAATCCGCTCCTCGAAAACGAGGACGACTGGATCGCGAGCCCTTTGCGCGTGGCGGCGGACGGTTCGCTGATCACCCAGGCGCCCAGTTCTTCCGCACCGCCGGACCAGATGGGCGGCAATGGGTCGTCCACTTCCGCCAGCGGCAGCGAGCGCGCCGAAAACGGCGAGCCGCAGGGGGTCGACGAATACAACGGCCTTTCGGGCGACGGCAACGGCGATGGGTCGCAATGGAACCTCGACGACTACGGCCGCTCGGGCAACGCGTCGGACGACGACGATCTGCCGCCGCTGCAAATCCACGAATCAAGCACTTCCCTGCGCGACCACCTGATGGCGCAATTGCGCGTCACGCAGGCAAGCCAGCGCGACCGCGCGCTGATCACCTTCCTCATCGAGTCACTCGACGACGACGGCTATCTCGCCGCGACGCTCGAAGAAGTGCAAGCGGATCTGCCCGAAGAACTGGAAGTCGACCTCGACGAACTGAATGCGGCGCTCGCGCTGTTACATAGCTTCGACCCGGCCGGAGTTGGCGCGCGTTCCGCATCGGAATGTCTGAAGCTGCAACTGCTGCGGCTCGATCGCTCGCCTACGCGAACGCTGGCGCTCGAGATCGTCGCCCACTATCTGGAACTGCTCGCGGCACGCGATTTCACGCGTCTGCGCAAACATCTGAAGGCGAACGACGACGACCTGCGCGATGCGCACATGCTGATCCGCTCGCTCGAACCGTTTCCTGGCGCTGCGTACGGCAAGGCGGAAGCGGACTACGTGGTGCCGGACATCATGGTACGCAAAACCGCGCAGGGTTGGCAGGCCGAACTCAACCCCGAGGTGGTGCCCAAGCTGCGTATCAATCACCTGTACGCGAACATTTTGCGCAACAACCGGGGTGATCCGGGCAGCGGGTCGTTGCGGCAGCAACTGCAGGAAGCACGCTGGCTCATCAAGAATATCCAGCAGCGATTCGAGACGATTCTTCGCGTCGCGCAGGCCATCGTGGAGCGTCAGAAGAGCTTTTTCGTACACGGCGAAATTGCCATGCGCCCCTTGGTTTTGCGGGAGATTGCTGATACGCTGGGCCTACACGAGTCGACTGTCTCGCGTGTGACAACCGGTAAATACATGCTGACCCCATTCGGGACGCTGGAATTCAAGTATTTCTTCGGTTCACACGTCTCAACCGACACGGGCGGCGCGGCCTCTTCCACGGCGATTCGCGCGCTCATCAAACAACTGATAGGAGCGGAAAACCCGAAATCGCCGATCTCAGACAGTCGCATAGCCGAACTGCTGGCGGAGCAGGGCTTCGTGGTCGCACGGCGTACCGTGGCGAAGTATCGCGAAGCGCTCAAGATCCCGGCAGTCAACCTGCGCAAGTCTCTGTAGCCCGTCGCCTTCCGTGGCGGGCATTTACCGGCCGCTCCGCAGTTGGCGGACAGGCCGGCCGATGCGACCTGCCAGATGTCAGTCACCGGGGGGCGACTCAGGCAGGCCGACAGATCGACCGGACTCTGTCATCGTGCGGAACAAGCGGCCACTAGCTTGGAGAAGCACTATGAATCTGCAGATCAGTGGACACCACCTCGAAGTAACGCCTGCGTTGCGCGAATACGTGATCACCAAACTGGATAGGGTGCTAAGACATTTCGATCAGGTCATCGACGGCAGTGTGGTCCTCTCGGTCGACAACCACAAGGAAAAGGAAAAGCGTCAAAAGGTTGAAATCAACCTGCATCTGAAGGGCAAAGACATTTTTGTCGAGAGTTGCGACAGCGACCTTTACGCTGCAATCGATCTGATGATCGACAAGCTCGACCGGCAGGTGATACGCCACAAGGATCGGCTACAAGGCCATCAGCATGACGCGATCAAGTACCAACCCGCGCCGCAACTGGACGTGCCGCCCCAATAAGGGCAATGAGAGCAGTGTCCTCGTGACGCTCAGGTTGGCAAAACCGCCCGAAATCGGGCGGTTTTTCGTTTCCGGACGCGTTTTTCCCAAGCCGGCGCAGCGTGTGGACCGAATCGTTAGAAACCCATCGCGCATGGATGGCGCGCCGCACCATCAGCAGCTACCCTGTTCTATAATGTTCCGGTTACCATCGGGGTCAAGCTAGCTCACACGGAAATCGGCCGGTCGGAGACTTGCGCTTTGAGGCTCCAACGCACGTGTTTCCGAGCATCGAACGAATGGAACGCCACTCAAACGCCCTAGCGAGGAGAACCCAGGCCACGTTTTCGCCTGTCAACATGAATCGTTTAGCCAAATTTCTTCCCCTCGAGAACGTCGTCGTCGGACTATCGGTCACCAGCAAGAAACGTGTGTTCGAGCAAGCAGGCCTGATCTTCGAGAACCAGAACGGCATCGCCCGTAGCACAGTCACTGACAATCTGTTTGCGCGCGAGCGCCTCGGATCGACGGGGCTGGGTGAAGGCGTCGCGATTCCGCACGGTCGGATCAAAGGTCTGAAGCAGCCGCTCGCCGCGTTTGTGCGTCTTGCGGACCCCATCCCCTTCGAGTCGCCCGACGGTCAGCCGGTCTCGCTGCTGATCATCCTGCTGGTGCCCGAACAGGCTACCCAGCAGCACCTGGAAATCCTTTCAGAAATCGCCCAGTTGCTCTCAGACCGGGAGGCACGCGAGCGCCTGCACACCGAAGAAGACCGCGAATCGTTGCATCGCCTGCTTACTCAGTGGCAACCTTGATGCATCGGCGGTTATCCGCCGGCATGCGAATACCGCCCGGCAACGCGCGCGGCCCGGGTTAGCGCGCCCGCGTCCTTGCGCGGCAAGCGGCCCACACTGGAGTCACTGACTCATGGATACGTCCAGCATCAACGCCCAAAGCATTTTCGACGACAACGCCGCCGCGCTGAAACTCAGCTGGCTGACGGGGCATGAAGGCTGGGAGCGCGGCTTTTCTTCGGAATCGGTCGCCAATGCCACGTCGAGCGCCGATCTCGTCGGCCACCTGAACCTGATCCACCCGAACCGGATCCAGGTGCTCGGCGACGCCGAAATCGACTACTACAAACGCCAGACCGACGAAGACCGCTCGCGCCACATGGCCGAGCTGATCGCGCTGGAGCCGCCGTTTCTGGTGGTGGCGGGCGGCGTCACCGCGCCGCCGGAACTGGTGCTGCGCTGCACGCGCTCGTCCACGCCGCTGTTCACCACGCCGATGTCCGCGGCCGCAGTGATCGACAGCCTACGTCTGTACATGTCGCGCATTCTCGCGCCGCGCGCCACGCTGCACGGCGTGTTTCTCGACATACTCGGCATGGGCGTGCTGCTTACCGGCGACTCCGGGCTCGGCAAGAGCGAACTCGGGCTGGAACTCATCAGCCGCGGTCACGGCCTCGTAGCCGACGACGCGGTGGATTTCGTGCGCCTCGGTCCGGACTTCGTCGAAGGGCGCTGCCCGCCGCTGCTGCAAAACCTGCTCGAGGTGCGCGGTCTCGGCTTGCTGGACATCAAGACGATTTTCGGTGAAACGGCCGTGCGCCGCAAAATGAAGCTGAAACTGATCGTACAACTGGTGCGCCGTCCCGACGGTGAATTCCAGCGGCTGCCTCTGGAGAGTCAGACCGTCGACGTGCTCGGCCTGCCGATCAGCAAGGTCACGATCCAGGTGGCCGCAGGCCGCAACCTCGCGGTCCTCGTCGAAGCGGCGGTGCGCAACACGATCCTGCAACTGCGCGGCATCGACACGCTGCGCGACTTCATGGATCGCCAGCGCCTCGCGATGCAAGATCCCGACAGCCAGTTTCCCGGCAAGCTCGTCTGAAGCAGCAAAACCCTGTACGCGCAGCCAGGGCTGACCGCGGGTACGCGCCGGTGGTACCAGATGCTATGATGAAACGTACGGTTTCGACGACCCCATGCGCATAATTCTGATCACTGGTATCTCCGGCTCCGGCAAGTCAGTTGCCCTCAACGCGCTCGAAGACGCGGGCTATTACTGCGTCGACAATCTGCCGCCGCGCTTTCTGCCCGAACTCGCCGCCTATCTCGCCGACGACGGACAAGACCGCCTTGCAGTCGCAATCGACGCGCGCTCGAGCGCGTCGCTCGACGACATGCCGGCAATGATCCGCGATTTGTCGCGCGCTCACGATGTACGCGTGCTGTTCCTGAGCGCCAGCACGCAGTCGCTGATTCAGCGCTTCTCCGAAACGCGCCGCCGCCATCCGCTGTCAGGCTCCCCCGCGCACGATGCAGACGTCGGCCTGCTCACCTCGCTCGCGGAAGCCATCGAGCGCGAGCGCGAACTGGTGGCGGGTCTCGCCGAGTTCGGCCATCAGATCGACACCAGCAACCTGCGCGCGAACGTGCTGCGCGCATGGGTCAAACGCTTCATCGAGCAGAAAGAGGCGGGGCTCGTGCTGATGTTCGAGTCGTTCGGCTTCAAGCGCGGCGTGCCGCTCGACGCGGATTTCGTCTTCGACGTACGCACGCTGCCCAACCCCTACTACGATCATGAGTTGAGGCCGCTCACGGGCCTCGACAAACCGGTGATCGATTTTCTCGACGCGCTGCCGGTCGTGCATGACATGATCGACGACATCGAGAAATATCTCTCGAAGTGGCTGCCGCATTTCCGCGACGACAATCGAAGTTATCTGACCGTCGCAATCGGCTGCACGGGCGGCCAGCACCGCTCGGTGTTCATTGCGGAGACGCTTGCCGCGCGTCTCGCAGCGTCGGCGAATGTGATCGTGCGGCATCGCGATGCGCCGGTCGATGTCGGCGAATCATCAAAGCTAGTGGCTTAACCGGCCGCGCCGCGCGGCCTTAACCCGAAGCGTTGCGCCATGTCTACTACGTCTACTGTGCTCGCCGATGTGCCGCTGTTTCCGCTGCATACGGTGCTGTTTCCCGATGGGCTACTGCCGCTGAAAATTTTCGAAGCGCGCTACCTCGACATGGCGCGCGACTGTCTGCGGGAAAAGACGCCCTTCGGCGTGTGCCTGCTGAAAAGCGGCGCGGAAGTGGCGCGCGAAGAAGAGCCTTCGGTGCCCGAAGCAATTGGCTGCCTGGCTGAAATCGAAGAGTGCGACGTTGAAGCTTTCGGCATGCTGTTAATTCGAGCGCGGGGCACACGGCGGTTTCGTCTGTTGTCGCATCGCGTTGAAAGCAGCGGTCTGCTGGTCGGCATGGCGGAACCGATCGGCGACGACATGCCGCTCGAAGGCAATGAGCTGCTCGCAAAGTTCGGCGCGTGTGCGGAAGTGCTCGAACGGATCATCGCGACGATCCGCGAGCGCGACCCCGACAGCCTGCCTTTCGCGGAGCCGTTCAGGCTCGACGATCCGTCGTGGGTGTCCAACCGTCTTGCCGAAGTGCTGCCGATCGCTCTGCGGGCGCGCCAGAAGCTGATGGAGCTGCGCGACGCCGGCGCGCGGATCGATGTGGTTCATCACTACATGCAGCAGCATCAACTTTTATAGCTGGCTCTTTGACTGCGGCAGCGCGTTTAGCGGACGATCGGACGCGTTGGGTCAGATCAACGAACCCTGCAAACCTTCCAGCAGTTTGCGCACCGGCGCGGGCACGCCGAACGAGTCCAGATCGCTGAGCGCGACCCACGCGGTGTGCGCATCGTCAAGCGCGGCCAATGCGCCCAAGCCGCGATCGAGTTCCGCGAGCCGCGGCTCGATGTCCAGCTTGAAATGCGTGAACACATGCGTGAGCGGCGCAAGCGGCGAAACGCCACCGTCGCAGCCGAAAGCGCGTGCACGCTCGGCGAGTGCAACTTCATCTGCGGCTTCCGGCAGGCTCCACAAGCCTCCCCAAATGCCCGACGGCGGACGCTTTTCCAGCATCACCGCATTGCCGTCGCGCAGCACCAGCATCCAGGTTCGGCGCCTCGGCACGGCTTTCTTTGGACGTGCCGTGGGCAATTCGCGTTGGCGTGCGCTGACGTTGGCCACGCAATCCGGCGCGAACGGGCATCGCAGACAGTCCGGCTTGCCGCGCACGCACAGGGTCGCGCCAAGGTCCATCAAACCCTGCGTGTACGCGCTCACGTCTTCATCCGAAGCATTGGACGGCAGCAGCGACTCTGCCAGCGTCCACATCGCAGTTTCGATCTTTTTTTCGCCGGGAAAGCCTTCGACTCCGAACACGCGAGCCAGCACGCGCTTGACGTTGCCGTCGAGAATCGTCGCGCGCGCGCCAAAGGCAAACGAAGCAATGGCCGCCGCCGTCGAGCGGCCGATGCCGGGCAGCTCAGCGAGTTCGTCGACCGACGCCGGGAAAGCGCCGCCATGCTGCTCGGCCACGACTTGCGCGCAGCGGTGCAGATTGCGCGCACGCGTGTAGTAACCGAGGCCTGCCCACAACGCCATCACGTCATCAGAAGATGCGGCCGCGAGCGCAGCAACATCCGGAAAGCGCGCAAGAAATTTCGCGTAGTACGGAATCACCGTCGACACCTGGGTCTGCTGCAGCATAATTTCCGACAGCCAGATGCGATACGGATCGCGCGTGTTCTGCCACGGCAGATCGTGACGCCCATGCCGACGTTGCCATGCGATCAGGCGCTCGGAAAAATCCGGCATTACGGGAAACGCGGCCGCGTTGGACGCAGTTGGCGAATTGGCACGCGGCGTTAAGCGGGAAGGCATTGAAGTTCTAGCGCTGGCAGGTGGGACAGAAATAGGTGGAACGCTGACCCTGCACGATCTGCCTGATCGGCGTTCCGCAGACGCGGCATGGCAGGCCCGCGCGATCATAGACGAAATAGTCGAGCTGGAAGTAGCCGCTTTCCCCGTCGCTGCCGACGAAATCGCGTAGCGTGCTACCACCCTTCTCTATGGCGGCGGCAAGCGTCACTCGCACGGCGTCCGCGAGCAGGCCGTAGCGCACCAGCGAGACGCGGCCCGCCGCGGTGGTCGGCCGGATGCCAGCGCGAAACAGGCTCTCCGACGCATAGATATTGCCCACGCCGACAACGATGTCACCGGCCAGCAGCGCCTGCTTCACCGACACCGTGCGCCCGCGCGTGAGCCGATGCATCAGCGCGCCGGAGAACGCGGGCGAGAACGGCTCGACGCCGAGCCCCGCGAGCAGCGGATGCTCCAGGACGTCGCCGGTTTCGCGCGGATGCCATAGCACCGCACCGAAGCGCCGCGGGTCGCGATAGCGCAAAATGACCTCGTCGAAGATCCAGTCGACGTGGTCGTGTTTGGCCGCAGCCGGCGGATGAGGCACGTGCCGCAGTACACGCAACGTCCCGGTCATGCCAAGATGGACGATGAACCAGCCGGCGTCGATTTCGAACAGCAGATACTTGCCGCGCCGCTGGACTTTGCGCACCACCTGACCCCGCAGGGTTTTCGCGAGGTCGGCCGGAATCGGCCAGCGCAGCGCGGGCGTGCGCACCTCGACGCGTTCAACCTTGCGGCCGGACACATACGGTTCGATACCCCGTCGGGTAACCTCGACTTCTGGCAACTCTGGCATGTCTAACTGGTCTGCAACTTGCGTCAGTGGTTGTGCGCGTATTGTAGCGAGCGCGTTACAATCGTCCGAAACATTGAACGGATTTCCATGAACTTGTCCTTCGTGAAGCTGTTTTCGAAACGCCCGGCTCGCGCACCGCGCGTGCCGCACGCCGTGTCCGCTCGCCGGATGCTGGGCGCAGCCGCGCTCGCCGTCTGGACGCTGGCCGCCGTGCCCGCGCATGCACAGGACCCGTCATCGGATCCGGATGGCAATTCGGTCACGCTGCCCGACTCGTTCGGCCCGACATCGGCGGAAGACGAAAAGTCACTGCCCAATGTGCCGTTGACGAGCCAGATCGTCTTCCAGGTGCTCGCCGCCGAAGTGGCGCTGCAACGCGACGAGCCGGCGCCCGCCTATCAAACCTACCTCGCCCTTGCGCGCGACACCCACGACCCGCGCATGGCGCAGCGCGCCACGGAAATCGCGCTGGCCGCGCAAAGTCCATCGGACGCGCTGGCCGCCGCCCAGTTGTGGCAGCAGTATGCGCCGGACTCGGAGCGCGCCGAGCAAATCGACGCGTCGTTGCTGGTGCTGTCCGGCAAACCCGACGACGCTGCGCCGATCCTCGCTCGCGAACTCGCGAAAGTGCCCGCGCAGAATCGCGGCAGCGCCCTTCTGGCCTTGCAACTGCTGTTGTCGCGCGGCCCGAACCGGATCGGCGGCTTGCACGTGTTGCAGGATCTTCTGAAGAACGACATGAACCGGCCGGAGGCTCAACTGGCCATTGCGCGCCAGCAGTTGCTGTCGAACGACGCGCCGGGCGCGCGCAAGTCGCTCGAGCAGGCGCTGGCCCTGAAGCCGGACTATCTGCCGGCAGCGCTGACGTTGTCGCAGATGGGTCCCGAGGAACGCCAGGAAGGCATCTCGTCGCTCGAACACTACGTGCAGCAGAACCCGAAGTCGCATGACGCGCGTCTCGCGCTCGCCCAGATATACCTTGCGAGCGACCGCCTGGACGACGCGCAGAAGCAGTTCGAGATCATGCACAAGGCCAACGCGAACGACCTGACGCCGATCATGGCGCTCGCGCTGATCAAGATCCAGCAGAAGAATTTCGCCGACGCGCAAAACTTCCTTGTTCAGTACGCGCAGCTGGCCGAAAAAACACCGGGTGCGGATGCGGGCCAGGCGTACATTTACCTTGCCCAGCTGTCGCTCGAACAGAAGAACGAAGCGGCGGCGAGCGACTGGCTGAACAAGATCGCGCCGTCGAGCCAGCAATACATGCCGGCGCAGATCACGCGCGCGCAACTGCTTGCGAAACAAGGCAAGATCGACGACGCGCGCAGGCTGCTGGCCGGCCTGCAGGCGTCGGATCCGCGCGACCAGGCGTTGCTCGCCCGCACCGACGCGGCGATCCTGTTCGACGCGAAGCGCTACCTGGAAGCGGAAGCACGTCTGCAAGAAGCCACCGCGGCCTTCCCCGACGATCCGGATCTCACCTACGACTACGCAATGGCCGCGGAAAAAAATGGTCATTACGACGTGATGGAAGCCGAGTTGCGCAAGCTGATTCAAACGCAACCGAACAATCCGCAGGCGTACAACGCGCTGGGCTATTCGCTGGCCGATCGCAACCAGCGCCTGTCGGAAGCGGACAAGCTGGTCAAGAAGGCATCGTCTCTGGCGCCGAACGACGCGTTCATCATGGACAGCGTCGGCTGGGTCAAATACCGGATGGGCGATACGTCGGACGCCATCAAACTACTGCGCAAGGCCTACGAGCTTCAGCCCAACGCCGAAATCGGCGCGCATCTGGGCGAAGTACTGTGGAAAAGCGGCGACCACGAGCAAGCTCGCGCCGCATTCCGCGACGCGCGCAAGCTTGAGCCGAACAACGATACGCTCGTCAAAACGCTGCAACGTCTTCAGGTAAACGATCTTTGATGCGTCTTTCCCGTCTGATTTTCTTTCCCCGGGCGCCGCGTGGCGCAGCGCTTGGTTTCGCAACGGCAGCGGTTGTCGCATTGGCCGGCTGCGCTTCGGTGAAACCGCAGGGGCCGTCCACGTCGAATGCGGCGACTGCGGTCACCGCGCAAACGAGCCGTTCCTACCAGGGCCGCTTCGCGGTCCAGTACACCGATCAGAATGGCCAGCCACGCAACGCTTACGGTAATTTCTCGTGGCAGGAAACGGGCGACACCGTCACGCTGCAATTGCGCAACCCGCTCGGCCAGACGCTGGCTATTGTGACGTCATCGCCGGCGTCGGCCACGCTCGAGTTGCCGAACCGTCAGCCGCTCACCGCTGACAACGTCTCTACGCTGATGCAAAATGCGCTCGGTTTCGCGTTGCCCGTCGAAGGGCTGCGTTACTGGCTGCAGCCATCGCCCGCGCCTACGTCGCGCGCCAGAACCGAGAAGGACCCTGAGCAGCCATCGCGCCTGAAACAGATCACGCAGGACGGCTGGACGATCGACTATCTCGCCTATGCCGATGCCCCGCCCACCGCCGTGAAGCGCGTGAACCTGAGCCGTGCGGAGCCGCCGCTCGATATCAAGCTCGTGCTGGATCAGTGACCGGCGTGGCCGCGTCGGTTGACGCAGTTTGCCGCTCGTTTGCGCTCGTTTGCGCTTGTTCCGCGCCGCCTTGGCCCCTGTAGCCCCGACTCATGATTGAAACGACCGATTCGCTGCGCGATTGCCTCGCGCCAGCGAAACTCAACCTCTTCCTGCATATCACCGGCCGCCGGCCGGATGGTTATCACACGCTGCAAACGGTCTTCCAGTTGCTCGACTGGGGCGACACTCTGCATTTCGAACGACGCAACGACGGACTTATCACGCGCAGCAGCGAGATCCCCGACGTGCCGCCGGAACACGACCTCACCGTGCGCGCGGCGACGCTGCTCAAGACGCATACGGGCTCGCCCGAAGGCGTCGATATTCAAATAGAGAAGCGCTTGCCGATGGGCGGCGGCCTCGGCGGCGGCAGCTCTGATGCGGCCACGACGCTGCTGGCGCTGAACCGCTTGTGGAAGCTCGATTTGCCGCGCCTGGAACTGCAGGCATTGGCATTGAAGCTGGGTGCGGACGTGCCGTTCTTTGTTTTTGGAAAAAATGCGTTCGCCCAGGGTGTCGGAGAATCTTTAGACGTTGTACAATTGCCGCCGCGTCACTTTCTAGTAGTGACACCGAGGGTACAAGTTCCAACTGCAGCGATTTTTTCCGAAAAAACGTTGACAAGGAATTCAAAGCACCTCATAATTACGGACTTTCCTGCAGAATTTAGCTGCAACACTGAGTGGCCCGAAAGTTTTGGTCGCAATGACATGCAGCAGGTTGTCGTAGGAAAGTATGCGGAAGTAGCGCAAGTGCTGCGATGGTTTGAAAACATCGCGCCGGCGCGGATGTCTGGATCAGGTTCAAGTGTCTTTGCAGCGTTCCGTAGCAAAGCTGAAGCAGAAGCGGCTCAGGCCAAACTGCCCGGCGAATGGGGCAGCGCAGTGGCCGCCGGTCTGGATCAGCATCCACTCTTTACTTTCGCATCATAAGTTTTGCATCGTCGAACGAAACTCCACGTTCGGCGGGGCTCAAGGTTAGTGTAGGGGAGTCGCCAAGCTGGTTAAGGCACCGGATTTTGATTCCGGCATGCAAAGGTTCGAATCCTTTCTCCCCTGCCAAAATTCTCGCGTTTCCCCTCGCCCCCCAGCCTGAAGCAGGTGCATGATGAGCAGCCATGACGGCCTGATGGTTTTTACTGGCAACGCGAATCCCGCGCTTGCGCAGGAAGTCGTCAAGATCCTCGGTATCCCCCTCGGCAAAGCAATGGTTAGCCGTTTCTCGGACGGCGAAATTCAGGTCGAGATCCAGGAAAACGTGCGTGGCAAGGATGTCTTCGTCCTGCAATCCACGTGCGCACCGGCGAACGACAACCTGATGGAACTGATGATCATGGTCGATGCGCTCAAGCGCGCATCCGCAGGCCGGATCACCGCCGCCATCCCCTACTTCGGTTATGCCCGCCAGGATCGTCGCCCGCGTTCCGCGCGCGTCGCCATTTCGGCGAAGATCGTCGCGAACATGCTGGAAATCGCCGGTGTCGAGCGGATCATCACGATGGATCTGCACGCCGACCAGATTCAAGGCTTCTTCGACATCCCGGTCGACAACATCTACGCAACGCCGGTGCTGCTCGGCGATCTGCGCAAGCAGAACTACGAGAACCTGCTCGTCGTTTCGCCGGACGTCGGCGGCGTGGTGCGGGCCCGTGCCTTGGCCAAGCAGCTCAATTGCGATCTGGCGATCATTGACAAGCGTCGCCCCAAGGCGAACGTCGCCGAAGTGATGAACATTATTGGTGAGGTGGAAGGCCGTACTTGCGTGATCATGGACGACATGGTCGACACTGCGGGCACGCTCTGCAAGGCAGCACAAGTCTTGAAAGAACGCGGTGCCAGGCAGGTGTTCGCTTACGCTACCCACCCGGTCCTGTCGGGCGGCGCAGGCGAGCGTATCGCCGCTTCGGCACTCGACGAACTCGTTGTCACGGACACGATCCCGCTGGGCGAAGAAGCCCGCTCATGCGCGAAGATCCGTTCGTTGACCAGCGCCGGCCTGCTTGCCGAAACGTTCTCGCGCATTCGCCGCGGCGATTCGGTAATGTCGCTGTTCGCTGAAAGTTAAGTATTTGCGAAGGCGCAGGGTATCGCTTCATGGGGTCCGCTGCGTTTTTGCACAATCGGCATGAACGAACGAAGGTTCGTGCCGCAGCTCTGGGGCCTCAGCCGTAACGGCTTCGAGGCCCTGTTTTTACTGCCTGGTCGCGGGCAGTGCATTGGAGATTGAACATGAAAGTAGTCGCTTTCGAGCGTTCTGTGCAAGGTACGGGTGCGAGCCGCCGCCTGCGTAACTCGGGCAAGACCCCGGGCATCGTATATGGCGCTGGTGCTGAAACGCAATTGGTCGAACTGGACCACAACGCGCTGTGGCACGCGCTGAAAAAAGAAGTTTTCCACTCGTCGATTCTCGAACTGGAAGTGGCCGGCAAGTCGCAACAGGTTCTGCTGCGCGACGTGCAATACCACCCGTTCCGTCAGCTCGTGCTGCACGTCGACTTCCAACGCGTCGACGCGAAGAAGAAGCTGCACACCAAAGTACCGCTGCACTTCATGAACCAGGAAACCAACCCGGCAGTCAAGCTGTCGAGCGCGGTCATCTCGCACGTCGTCAATGAACTGGAAATCGAGTGCCTGCCGTCGGCACTGCCGGAATTCATCGAAGTCGACCTGGCGACGATGCAAGCCGGTCAATCGGTTCACGCCAAAGACATCCCGCTGCCGGCAGGTGTGTCGCTGGTTGCTCACGTCGAAGCAGAAAACCCGGTGATCGCCGCTGCAACGATCCCGGCGGGCGCAATCGCCGAAGGCGATGCCGCCGCTGCCGAAGGCGAAACGCCGGCTGCTTAAGGACCTTTCGGGTACCGAGCAAGCAATCCTCTCGATCCGTTTCGATGAAACGGTCGATGTGACCCGCCGCGGTTCGCCTCGGCGGGTTTTTTTTTCGGTTTTTTCGGCCCCGCAGATTTCGACTCTCAGGCCAGATGGACCTATGCAATCATGATCAAGCTGATCGTCGGGCTCGGCAATCCGGGCGCCGAATACACCGCGACGCGCCACAATGCCGGCTTCTGGCTGGTCGATCAACTGGCGCGCGAAGCGGGCACCATGCTGCGCGACGAGCGGCGCTTCCACGGTTTCTACGCGAAAGCGCGGCTCCACGGCGAGGAAGTGCATTTGCTGGAGCCGCAAACGTATATGAACCGATCCGGGCAATCGGTCGTGGCGCTGGCGCAATTCTTCAAAATCCTTCCGGACGAGATTCTGGTCGCGCATGACGAACTCGATATGCCGCCAGGCAGTGTCAAGCTGAAGCTTGGTGGTGGCAGCGGCGGTCATAACGGGCTGAAGGACATCACCGCGCATCTGTCGTCGCAACAGTTTTGGCGGTTGCGGATTGGCATCGGCCATCCGCGCGATCTGATTCCCGAAAGCGCGCGCGCCGGCGCCAAGCCGGACGTCGCCAATTACGTGCTGAAGCCGCCGCGGCGCGAGGAACAGGAAGTGATCGATGCATCCATTGAGCGCGCGCTCGCGGTGATGCCCAAAATCATCGCCGGGGAGCTTGAGCGCGCGATGATGCAATTGCATCGCAACCCGTGAGTTCGCGGGCGCTAATGTATGTTGTTGGGCTATGGACGAGCTAACTGGTCGACCGCCTTGCATGGAGGAGAATGGCTTGAGCCGCTACTGGAGTGACATCGTTCACCGCTTGACGCCGTATGTGCCAGGCGAGCAGCCGCTGGTCGCGCATCCGGTAAAGCTGAACACCAACGAGAATCCGTATCCGCCGTCGCCGCGCGTGCTCGACGCGATCCGCCGGGAACTGGGCGAGACCGGTGAGGCGCTGCGCCGCTATCCCGATCCGACGGCACTCAGGCTGCGTGAGACGGTTGCCGCACATCATGGCCTCCGCGCCGGCCAGGTGTTCGCGGGCAACGGCTCTGACGAAGTGCTGGCGCTGACGTTCCAGGCACTACTCAAACACGACAAACCGCTGTTGTTCCCGGACATCACGTACAGCTTTTATCCGACCTACGCACGTCTGTTCGAAGTGGATTATCGGACGGTCCCGCTCGACGACAGCTTCGCCATCCATGTCGACGATTACGCGACGCCGAATGGCGGCGTGCTGCTGCCAAATCCGAACGCGCCGACCGGCCGTCCGCTGACGCTCGCCGAGATCGAGCGCCTGCTGGCGAGCAACACCGAATCGGTCGTCGTGATCGATGAGGCCTATGTCGACTTCGGCGCCAAGTCGGCGATTGCGCTGCTGGAACGCTACCGGAATTTGCTGGTGGTTCAGACGGTGTCGAAATCGCGCTCGCTGGCCGGCATGCGAGTCGGCTTCGCGTTCGGCGATCCGACGCTGATCGATGCGCTGAACCGCGTGAAGAACAGCTTCAATTCGTATCCACTCGACCGTCTTGCGCAAGTGGCCGCCATCGCCGCGTACGAAGACGATGCCTGGTTTCGCGACAATTGCACGAAGGTGATCGCAAGTCGCGAACGGCTGGCCGCGGAATTGAAAGGGCTTGGCTTCCAGGTTGTGCCGTCCGCCGCCAACCTGCTGTTCGCGCGCCATGAAGGCTACGATGCAGCCACGCTTGCGCTGCGGCTCAGGGAAAAACAGATCTTCGTGCGCCACTTCAAGGCGCCGCGAATCGACCAGCATCTGCGAATTTCAATCGGCACGGACGAAGAATGCCGGATTCTGGTGGACGCGCTGCGCGATATCTTCGGCGCTTAGGCCGGACAGCAATCAGGCCGCACAGCGGCAAATAATGCCGCCGCAAAAAAATCGGCGAGGCCAAGGCCTCGCCGTTCGTTCATCCATTCGCACATCGGATCTCAAGCGCCCTTGGAAGCCTGCAGTGCGTGGTACTTCGCCATCAAGCCATCGGGCGTTTCCAGATGTTCGGGGTCGCGCGGGATGCATTCAACGGGGCACACCTGAATGCACTGCGGCTCGTCGAAATGACCGACACACTCGGTGCATTTCTTCGGGTCGATTATGTAGATTTCCGGGCCCATGGAGATTGCGTCGTTCGGGCACTCGGGCTCGCACACGTCGCAATTGATGCACTCGTCGGTAATCATCAAGGCCATACTGCCACCAACTTTCCTAGGAAAAACAATACATTATAGCTTTTTGGCGTTCCGCACGGTCGTGCAAATTCCCCGAAAATCATGTTTTTGAGTTGCGGCTGAGTTGCACAGCTGTTGCAAATTGTGCAGCGCGCAAAGTCCAGACAGCACGCCAAGCTATGCGAGCCAGAGTGCCCGAACGACGCGATTTCGATGGGCCCGGAAATCTACGTGATCGACCCGGCCTGCCGAATTGGTGACCCAACGAGCATTGGAGCGGCCCAGTCTCAGCCCGAACGCAGGCCGGGGTGCAACCGTAGGCAGAAATTGCGGGAGGTGTCAGGAATTTCGTGTGCTGAGGTCGGTTAAAAATCTCAGCTGATGGCGGCGGTGAATCGCTCGCCGAACAGGATGGCGAACTGATTGACGGCTTGCCGCCAGGTGATAGGTGGCAT